>PWEV01000286.1 GCA_003553625.1 Halomonas sp. | reverse complement strand
GTGGGCATGATCTCCTCGGGAGACCGCAGGTTCTCCGGCAACTCACCCGGGTAGGCCTGCTTGCGCATCTGGGTGCGGGTCGCGCCAGGGTTCAGACTGTTGGCACGCACGTTTCCCAGGTGCTCGAGCTCGTCGGCCAACACCTCCATGAAGCCTTCGGTGGCGAACTTCGAGACCGCATAGGCCCCCCAGTAGGCGCGACCGCGACGGCCCACGCTGGAGGAGGTGAAAACCAACGACGCGTCTTCGGAAGCCCTGAGCAGCGGTAGCAACGCCTGGGTCATCCAGATCGGGCCGTTGATGTTGACCTGCATCACCTGCTCCCACAGTTCCGGATTGTACTGCTCGAAGGGCGTGATGCGCCCGAGCAGTCCGGCGTTGTGGAGGATGCCATCGAGACGACCGAACTCCTTGTCCAGGGTCTCGGCCATGTCGTGGTAGTCCTTGAGCGTAGCGCCTTCGAAGTTGAGCGGGAAGATCGCCGGCTGGGGCCCTCCCGCTGCCTCGATCTCGTCGTAGACCTTCTCCAGCTTGGAGATGGTGCGGCCCAGAAGGATCACCGTGGCCCCGTGACGAGCAAAGGTCAGGGCCGCGGCCTTGCCGATGCCATCGCCGGCGCCGGTCACCAGGAGGATGCGTCCCCGGAGCAGGTCGTCGGGCGCCTGATAGTCGATCTTGCAGGTCGTCATGACATCTCCTCGATGGTCAGTTGCCGGACTGGCGCAGGAAATCGTTGGCCAGCCCTGCCGCAGTGCTCTCAGGGTAGTCGTCGCGCACTCTCTCCAGCAGTTCACGACTGGTCTGGGGATCGCCCTGGCGCGCCTTGAGCAGGCCCAGCTTGTAGAGAGAATCCGGCACCTTGTTGCTCTGTGGGAAGTCGTCAAGCACGGCGCGGAACTCGCGCTCGGCGTCATCCAGGTTGCCCTCGGCGGTGTGCAGCTCACCCAGCCAGTAGTAGGCATTGGCGGTCAAGCTGTTGTCGGGGTGCTGTGCCACGAAGCGCTCGAAGGCGCCGATGGCCTCGCCGAACTCCCTGGCCTGGACCCGGGCGAACGCCTGCTGATAGGCCTGCTGAGCCTCGGGGCTGGCGCCGCTGGGCGAAGGCGCCTGCGCCACCTGGCGTGCGGTCTCTTCATCGACCTGGGCGGTAGCATCAGCGCCCACGCCGACCGGCGCGGAGGCGAGGCGATCCTCGAGATCCAGATACTGGTCCCGGGTCTGGCGACGCAGCTGCTCGAGTTGGTGGCGCAGCTCCTCGACCTGGCCTCTCAGCTGACGGATCTCCTCCTCGTGCTGTTGAACCTGATTGAAGATCACCAGGGTGCCGCCTGCCGCCTCGCGGGTTTCCGTCTGCTCGTAGAAGGAGCGCGGCTGGGCAGTGAGATCTTCGACCACCGGCTGCTGCGCGACTGCGGGTAGCCATACGGACAGCGGGAGCACCAGAGCTCCCGCACCGCACAGCCTTTTCAGACCGTGATTCATGTGTGACTCCATCGACGCGGATGTCGCCCGGTCAGGAACGACTTAGTAGGCGAAGACAACCCGACGGTTCTGGGCAAAGGTTTCCTCGTTCTGGCCACGCACGGCCGGACGCTCCTCACCGTAGCTCACCACCTCGACCTGGGAGGGCGACACGCCCTGCACGGAGAGGAAGCGCTCCACGGAGCGGGCGCGACGCTCGCCCAGTGCCATGTTGTACTCGCGGGTGCCGCGCTCGTCGGTATGGCCCTGCAGCACGACGCGAGAGTTGCCGTTCTCGCGCAGGTAGCGGGCGTGGGAGGCCAGCACCGGTTCGAACTCGCTGCGGATGCGGTCGCTGTCGAACTCGAAGTAGATGGTGCGCTGCTGAGGGATACGGCCATCGGCCTGCTGGCCCGCGGCACCGCTGCCAAAGCCGGTTCCACCCACCTGGCTGCCGGAGACGCCGGTGCCGGCTGCGCCACTCCCGGCGCCACTCCGAGTACCGTCCATGGATCCGTCCTGGGTCCCGCCACCGCTGGAACAACCGGCCAGGAAGGCCAGGGACAGCGCGACTGCCAGGTTCCTGGCGTAGGGCTTGAGTTGCATCGTGTTACTCCTTGCTGGATCGAAGAGAACCAACATCATGTGATCAGTTGAGGAAGGGGGACCATGCGGGCTCACGCACATCCCCCGAAGCGGAGGGCAGGCGGAAGGACGCGCGTCCGTCGGCCGTCACTGCGCCCAACACCCCGCTGTTACCCTGCTGGGTGGCGAAGATTACCATGGTCCCGTTGGGCGAAACACTGGGAGATTCATCCCTTCGTGAGTCACTCAGTGTGACCAGTCGACCGCTGTCCAGATCCTGGCGTGCGACTTGAAAACCATTGCTGGAACGATGGATCAGGAAGATCGCTTCCCCGTCCGGGGAGAAACGCCCGCGGGCATTATAGTTGCCGGTGAAGGTGAGCCGCTGCTGCTGGCCGCTGGCAAAGTCGTGCCGATAGAGCTGCGGCCCGCCGCTGCGGTCCGAGGTGAACACAAGGCTGCGACCGTCCGGCGACCAGTCTGGCTCCGTGTCGATGCTGGAACTGTTGGTAATGCGATCGAAACTGCGCGAGGCGATATCCATCACGTAGATCTCCGGCTGGCCATCCTTGGAGAGCGACATGGCAAGACGACGACCGTCCGGGGACCAGGCCGGCGCCCCGTTGATCCCCTGGAAGGAAGTCGCCCGCACCCGTTGGCCCGAAGCCAGGTCCTGGATGTAGATGGCCGGACGCTCGGTCTCGAAGGAGACATAGGCCAGTCGGCGTCCGTCCGGCGACCAGGCCGGCGACAGGATCGGCTCCCGGGAGCTCAGCACCTGCTGGCTGTTGCGGCCGTCGGCATCCGCCACAAACAGGGTGAACTGCATGTTGTCGCCCACCCCCTGAGCCGTGACGTAGGCGATGCGGGTCGCGAAGGCACCCCGAATCCCGGTGATCGCCTCGAAGATCTGATCGCTGATGTAGTGGGCGGCGCCGCGCAGCTCGTTCTGATCGGCGGTGACCACCTCGCCCAGCATGCGGCGCTCGCCGCTCACGTCCATCAGCTCATAGCGCAGGCGGTAGCCATTGCCCTCGCGGCTGGCGCGTCCGACCACAAGATAGCGAACATCCAGACTGCGCCAGTTTCCGTAACGTACCTCTCCGCTCTCGCTGGGGCGGTCGAGCATCTGGCGGCGCGGCAGCGGATCGAAGTAGCCACTGCGCTCCAGGTTGTCGTGGATCACCTGGGCGACATCCTCGGGGAAGTCGTCGCCGCCGGCGAAGGGCACCACCGCGACCGGGGTAGCCCGGTCGCTGCCGCGGGTGATCTCGATGGTCAGGTTGGCTTGGGCCACGCCGCTGAACATCAGCAGCATTGCAGTCAGCCAGGAAGTGATCAGGGCTTTCATCAGCGCACGTCTCCCGGTGTGAAACGTAGATTGAATTGACGGTAGTCCCGTTGCAGGTTGGCTGGCAACTGTCGCAGTTCGGCGAACGGTGCCGCGGCCTCCACCGCCTGAATCGCCGAACGATCAAAGGCGCTGTCGCCGCTGCTGCGGGTAATCGAAGCGCCGAACAGCTCGCCAGAAGGGCCGAGCCGCACCGCCACTTCAGCGGTTGCACCGCCCGGCACGTTGGGGGGTATAACCCAGGCCTGCTCTACCGCTCGGCGGACCAGATTGATGAAACTATTGGCGGCCTCCTGGCCTTGACGGGCATTGGCCGCGGCGTCGCGCTCGCCCTCAATGGCGCGCTGTAGTGCCGCCTCGGATTCCTGGGCGGCACGCCGTGCGGCTTCATCGGCTTCGCGCTGGGCCTCCTGCTCGCGGCGACGCTGCTCCTCGGCCTGGCGCTGGCGTTCGGCTTCTGCTTCGGCCTGGCGCTGGCGTTCGGCCTCTGCTTCGGCCTGGCGCTGGCGTTCGGCCTCTGCGTCGGCCTGGCGCTGGCGTTCGGCCTCTGCGTCGGCCTGGCGCTGGCGTTCGGCTTCCTGCTCGGCCTGGCGC
>PWEV01000071.1 GCA_003553625.1 Halomonas sp. | reverse complement strand
TATAAAACCTCCACGCCCCGCCATCCAAAGCACCATTAGCCAGCAGCCTATCCGATAATTCCCATGTTTGCGGCGCAATCAGTCAACGAAGTTCCAGAATACGAAATCGGTGATTTTCCATGTCAGCTATTTGCCATATCGGTTGCAGGAAAACGCTGACGCGGGCAGAAGAAAAGCCGGGCGGTGGTGGCCGCCCGGCCATGGTGGGCTTGGCGAAACCTCACGACACCTCGAGAGCAATCTTGAGCACGCCGTCGCGCTGGTGGGAGAAGAGGTCGTAGGCGTCGACGATCTTCTCCAGCGGGTAGCGGTGGGTGACCATGGGGCCAAGGTCCAGGCGGCCGCTGTCGATAATCTGCATCAGCCGGCGCATCCGCTCCTTGCCCCCTGGGCACAGCGAGGTAACGATGCGGTGATCGCCCAGCCCCGCGCAGAAGGCATCCAGCGGGATGGTGAGGTTCTCGGAGTAGACCCCCAGGCTCGACAGGGTGCCGCCGGGCTTGAGCACCCGCAGCGCCTGCTCGAAGGTCTGCTGCAGACCCAACGCCTCGATGGAGGCGTCTACCCCGCGCCCGCCGGTAATCTTGAGGATCTCGGCGACCACGTCCACCTCGCGGAAGTTGAGGGTCACGTCGGCGCCCATCTTCTTGGCCATCTCGAGGCGCTCGTTGACGCCGTCCACGGCGATGATCAGCCCCGCGCCTCGCAGCCGGGCGCCGGCGGTGGCGCACAGGCCGATGGGGCCCTGGGCGAACACCGCCACGCTGTCGCCGATCTTGATGTTGGCCGATTCGGCGCCCGCGAAGCCGGTGGACATGATGTCCGGGCACATCAGCACCTGGTCGTCTGTCAGGCCGTCGGGCACCGGCGAGAGGTTGGCCTGGGCGTCCGGCACACACAGGTATTCGGCCTGGGCGCCGTCGATGGTGTTGCCGAAGCGCCAGCCGCCCATGGGCTTGTAGCCGTGTGCGTGGTGGCCGCCGTCCTGGGCGCTGCAGCCGTCCTGGCAGGCGTAGGAGGTGAAGCTCGGGCAGATGGCGCCAGCGATCACCCGCTGACCCTCCTGGTAGCCCTGCACGTTGGCACCGAGTTTCTCGATCACCCCCACCGGCTCATGGCCAACGATCAGGCCCTTCTCTACCGGGTATTCCCCCTTGAGGATATGCACGTCGGTGCCGCAGATGGTGGTGGTGGTCACCCGGATCAGGGCATCGTTGGGGCCGATGTCGGGAATCGGACGGTCGTCGATCTCGATGCGGCCGGGCTCGACGAAGATGGCGGCTTTCATCATGGTGGCCATGGCTGACTCCTGGTGCGTGGATGAAGGGTGCTCTTCAGCTATAGCAGGCGTTCGCGACGGCTGCCCTTGATGCGCGTCAACCCCATGCTGCAACGCCGCTAAACTCGACGTCCCTTCGCCTCGCTTCCCATTGCCTCGCGTCCGCCGTAACCTGATTGTTTCCCCGCGAACGACGTCACCATCCAAGGAACCGGAATGTCTCTCGCCGATACCCTGCGCCTGATGCTGCTCTCGTCGCTGTGGGGCCTGTCGTTCATCTTCATGCGCGTGGCGGTGCCCGAGTTCGGACCCGTTCCGCTGATCCTCGTGCGCATGGGCGTCGGCGCCCTTCTGCTGGTGCCGCTGCTCTTCACCCTGCACTACCTGAAGCTGGTGTGGGCCAACAAGGGCAGCCTCTTCGTGCTGGGTGTGATCAACCACGTTGTACCCTTCTCGCTGCTGGCGCTGGCCACCACCCGGCTGGAGGCCGGCTTCACCTCGCTGATCAATGCTACCACGCCGATCTTCACCGCCCTGCTCGGAGCGCTGTTCTTCGCCACGCCCGTGATGCGCCAGCAGTACCTGGGCCTGGCCCTGGCGTTCTTCGGGGTCTACGTTCTCTCGGCGGACCGCCTGGACTTCGCCCTGGGCGGCGACGGCTGGTTCATCCTCGCCGTGCTCGGCGCCACCTTCTGCTACGGGGTGGCCAGCAACTACGCCCGGAGGCATCTGGCCCACCTGCCCGTGCGCGTGCTGGCGGCGGGCAGTTCGGCCATGTCGGCGCTGGTGCTGCTGGTGCCGGGGCTGCTGCTGTGGCCAGCGGAGCCGATCAGCGGCCTGGCCTGGGCCAACGGCATGGCGCTGGCGGTACTCAGCACCACCCTGGCCTTCCTGCTCTACTTCGGGCTGATCGCCAGCGCCGGTGCCACCGCCACCTCCACGGTGACCTTCCTGGTGCCGGTCAGCGCCCTGCTGTGGGGCTACCTGCTGCTCGGCGAGCGCCTGAGCCTGCAGATCCTGGCCGGCATGGCGATCACCCTGGCCGGCACCGCCGTTGCCACCGGTCTGCTGAGGCTGCGACGACCCCGACGGGAACCCGCGGCCGACAACACGGTCAGGGTCACCACCACGTCCAATGACCATGACACTCGATGACGCCGACTCGATAGCAGCGATTCGACAACAACTTACCGTGTCACAGGAGATTCCCCATGAGCCTTTCCCCCTTCCACCTGGCGATTCCCGTTCACGACCTGTCCTCGGCCCGCGCCTTTTACAACGAGGTGTTCGGCCTGGAAGAGGGCCGTTCCAGCGAGCAGTGGGTGGACTTCAACTTCTTCGGCCATCAGCTGGTGATCCACGAACACCCGAAGATGCCCTATCAGGAGCAGGCCAACACCAACGCGGTGGACGGCCACGACGTGCCGGTGCCCCACTTCGGAGTGGTGCTGGGGTGGGACGAATGGGAGACGCTGGCCGAGCGCCTGAAGGCCCGCGACACCGAGTTCGTGATCGAGCCCTACGTGCGCTTCAAGGGCCAGGTAGGCGAACAGGCCACCATGTTCCTGCTCGACCCCTGCGGCAACGCCCTGGAGTTCAAGGCCTTCAAGGACATGAGCCAGCTATTCGCCAAGTGAGGGTCCCGACGCCTTGCACCGAACGACCGACGCTCGAAACGCACGCGCCGAAAAGCACGCATCGATAAAGAGAGTTTCCCATGAGCCAGACCCGCGCCTACGCCGCCCACGCTGCCGACCAGCCCCTGGCCCCCTTCACCTTCGAGCGCCGCCAGCCGCGCCCGGACGACGTCGCCATCGAGATCCTCTACTGCGGCGTCTGCCACAGCGATCTGCACTTCGCCCGCGACGACTGGGGCATGTCCCGCTATCCCGTGGTGCCCGGCCACGAGATCGTCGGTCGCGTCACCGCCGTGGGTGACGAGGTGAGCAAGTTCCAGGTCGGCGATGTGGTGGGGGTGGGCTGCATGGTCGACTCCTGCCGCCACTGCCAGCCCTGCCGCGACGGCGTCGAGCAGTTCTGCCTCGAAGGCTTCACCATGACCTACGGAAGCGACGACCGCCACGACGGCAGCCTCACCCAGGGCGGCTACTCGGACAGCATCGTGGTCAGCGAACACTTCGTGCTGCGCATGCCCGAGGGCATTGACCTCGCCTCCGCCGCACCCATCCTGTGCGCCGGAATCACCACCTACTCGCCGCTCAGGCACTACGGCGTAAAGGCCGGCCACAAGGTCGGGGTGATCGGCATGGGCGGGCTCGGCCATATGGGCGTCAAGCTGGCCAAGGCACTGGGCGCCGAAGTCACGGTCTTCACCCGCTCCGAGGCCAAGGTCGAGGAGGCCAGGCACCACGGCGCCGACCATGTCGTCATCTCCGGCGACGCGGAACAGATGGAGGCGGTCGCCGAAACCTTCGACTTCATGCTGGACACCGTACCGGTGCAGCACGACCTCAACCCCTACCTGGCCGCGCTGAAGTACGATGGCACCCACATCCTGGTCGGGCTGCTCGACCCCATCGAGCCCGCCATCGAAGGCTTCAACCTGGTGTTCAAGCGCCGAGTGCTGGCCGGCTCGTTGATCGGCGGCGTCCCCGAGACCCAGGAACTGCTCGACCTCTGTGCCGAACAGGGCATCACCTGCGACGTGGAGATGATCGACATCCAGGACATCAACACCGCCTATGAGCGCATGCAGAAGGGCGACGT
>PWEV01000247.1 GCA_003553625.1 Halomonas sp. | reverse complement strand
GGGAAACTATGCTGCGGTTAGAGGATGGTTGGTGTTCAGCCGTAGATCGAGAAACGTTTATGTGCACAATTTACGAAAATCGGCCCTGGATCTGTCGAGAGTTCGAAATGGGCTCTTATGAATGCCTGGATGAAAGGTCTGATTTAAAATAAAAAGTTTGGTGTATAAATAAGTACGTTGCTGGCCGTTACGGCCGGTTCAAGAGGGGACTGTCAGCGCATGGCGCTCTCGGTTACGATCGGCATTCTTGATTGCGGCTGTTATGTTTAAGTTCTGGGGTTTTCGTTGTCAGCCCTGACCCCGGGCATTACCCCCTTCTCCGGCGTGCTTACACTCCCGCGGAGGATTTATCATGCCAGCTGCCAAGCGTTCGGTCTCCCCGCCTCGTGCCGTCCATGGGGCAAGGTACGGAACCGCCGGCGTAACAGCGATTCTGCTCGCAGCAATTCCTCTGGTTTTGGTAGTGGGCGCATTGCGCGATCCGACGAAGAGCCTTCACGGCATGCTCGGTTCGGCTCTTTGGACCACTCTGGGGCCGCACCTCGTCCTGCTCAGTCTGCTGGCGCTGGGCCTCAGCATCTACACTGTGCGACTCACGCCCGGGCGACTCGCCGTTACTGCACTCGTGCTGGCCGGCTGCGCCAGCATCGGATCGGTCTTCATCACCGAGCGGATCGTTACCGCGACTCGCGCGGCGGGAGGGACGATCCATCCGCTTTCCAGCCTCTTCCTGCGCTCAATGACAGCCAGCGGTCCGGACGAGACCGTCACGTTTGCCACCGTAGATGGCCGACCCTTGCAGGCAGCCATCTACCGTCCACGGCTTTCCGATAATCTCGCGCCGGTGCTCCTCTATGTACATGGGGGCGGCTTCATGACCGGCTCGGCCACGGAAACCGATGCGGACCTGCGATGGTTCGCGGACCGGGGCTGGCTGGTGGCGAGTGTCGACTATCGGCTGTTTCCGGAAGGTGCTCCGACATGGGACCTGGCGCCGGCCGATGTCGCCTGTGGCGCCGCGTGGCTTACGTCAAACGCAGTCCGCCTTGGCGGTGACATCGACCGGCTTGCCTTTCTGGGCGATTCGGCCGGCGGCAATCTGGCGATCAACTTCGCCTATGCGGCCGCTCGAGGCGAGGTGGAGACTGACTGCGGTGAGGTGCCCAGTGCCAGCGCTGTGGTGGTGCAGTATCCGGCCGTGGACCCTCTGGCGATTTACGAGCATGGTTTTCCGGTTCGTGGCTTCGAGCCGCATATGCTCGTGACGGGGTACATCGGCGGATCCCCGCACGCGCTACCTGAACGGGTACACGCCGTCAGCTCCTACACCTACATCCATGATCGCGCGCCGCCATCGCTGATTCTCGCCCCTGCGAAGGATGGTCTTGTTCCGGCCTGGTCGGTGATCCGCTTCGCTGAGCATGCTCGGCAGGCGGGGGTGGATGTGGAGCTTGTCCGTATCCCGTTTGCCAACCACGTCTACAACCAGGTGGCGGCGAATTCTCTCGGCAACCAGGCTCGAAGGTCGATTACCGTGCGCTACCTGACCGAGCGCGGACTGGCGCCCGCAGGCAGCCGCTGAGCAGCAGCGTGCCGGTCTGAAGCGCCCCCTCACGAGTTGATCTTGCCCACCAACAGTGGACACCCCGTCAAGGCAGTACACTGAACGAGGTGACCCATGGCAAGGCTGGTCCGATGCCCGATTTCCGGATTTCCACTATGGTGTATGCGGGATTTGTTCTACAGCAACAACCCGGGCATCGCGAAGATCAAGGTCGAACGCATTTCGCCTGAACCCGAGGTCGGATGAACGCTGGCTGCTGCTGGCCGCCTAGGTGGTCTTTATCCAGGGGTGAGAGGAGAGAAAGATGAAGACGATAGGGCTGATCGGCGGCATGAGCTGGGAATCGACCCAGACCTACTACCGGCTGATCAACCAGCGGGTGAAGGCGCGGCTGGGCGGGCTTCACTCCGCCCGGCTGGTGCTCTACAGCGTGGACTTCGCCGAGATCGAGGCGCTGCAGCGCTGCGGCGACTGGGCGGCAACGGCACAGATCCTCGGCGAAGCGGCGCGCTCCCTGGCGGCGGCCGGCGCCGACTTCCTGGTGCTGTGCACCAACACCATGCACAAGGTCGCCCCGCAGCTCGAGCAGGCCGTGAATATCCCCCTGCTGCATATCGCCGATGCCACCGCCAACGAGCTGCACCGGCAGGGGGTGACCCGGGTGGGGCTGCTCGGCACCCGCTTCACCATGGAGCAAGCCTTTTATCGGGAGCGCCTGGAGGCGCAGGGCATCCAGGTGCTGATTCCCTATGCCACCCAGCGCGAGCGGGTGCATACCGTCATCTACGACGAACTCTGCCGCGGCGAGATCCGCGCGGACTCGAAAGCGGACTACCTGGCGATCGTCGACTCGCTGGCCGGGCAGGGCGCCCAGGGCGTCATCCTCGGCTGCACGGAGATCGGACTGCTGGTCCAGGCCGGCGATACGGACGTGCCCCTCTTCGACACCACCGTCATCCATGCCGAACAGGCGGTGGAGGCCGCACTTGCGACCAAATTCGACTTTGCAATCCCTATCGACTCACATAGGCTCTGCTAATGAATATCCCACAGGGAGCCAGGAAGGCACAGCGCGACACCCAAGGACTATCGCATGGATGGCGGAGGTCATCGCAACATGCCCAGGTAGGGGCGGTAGCGTGTTCTATGCCCTCGCAACTCCCTTACCCAAGAGGGCTCCTTACGCCAGCGAAGCCCTTGCCCAAGACATGGGTATAGATCTGAGTCGTTTCAACGCTCTTATGGCCAAGCAACTCCTGTACCGTGCGGATATCCGTGCCCTGGTTCAGCAGCTGAGTGGCGAAGCTGTGCCGCAGGGTATGGCAGGAGCCTGGACGGGTAAGTGAAGCGGCACGCATGGCGTGTCTTACCGCTCTTTGCACCGCTGATGGATGGATATGGTGTAGCACGACCTTACCGGCATCGTCGAAGCAAGGGCGGCTGGCGGGAAATAGCCATTGCCAAGCCAGCGAGACACCGGCATTGGGGTACTTGCGATCGAGTGCGTGGGGCAGTGTCACAGGAATACTCCCATGTTTCAGTCGATCGTCAAGCTGATGGTTGGCCACTGTGATGCTGTGCTGTAGGGCGGAAATGCTGACCGCCGGAAGGAGAGTGGTTCTGTCCTTGTCGCCCTTGCCGGCTCTCACTGTGATGATCTGGCGGTCGAAGTCGATATCGCGGACACGTAATCGGCACGTCTCAAAGAGCCTCAGCCCTGAGCCATACATCAAGGTGGCCATCAGGTGCATGGGGCCGGACAGATGGCTCAACACGCGCATGACATCCTCGTGAGAAAGCACCACCGGGAGCCGGCGAGGGCGCTTGGCACGTGAGAACTCTCCGATATCTCCCAAGGGCTGATCGAGTACGTGCCGATAGAGGAACACAAGCGCATTAAGCGCCTGATTCTGCGTGGCCGCCGCTACCCGGCGTTCCACTGCCAAATGTTCCAGGAAGGAGCGTACCTCCGCTCCGCCCATGCCGGCGGGATGCCGGACCCCGTGGAAGTGAATGAAGTAGCGTATCCAGTAGCAGTAGGTCTTCTCGGTGCGTGGGCTATAACGTTTCACCCGCAGGGTGGCTCTGACCCGGTCCATCAGCTTCGGCGGTTTGCGCTGCGTCTCCATAAGGCATCCCTCTCGAATACTGGGTATGCATACAGTATTGTTGGTGTTGGCAAAACGCGCAAGCGCGCGAATTCTGCGTAGGTGGCCAAGGTTTCCTTTGGGTGTCATGAAATCAAAGGGTTAGCTGAAGAAAGATTACGCTGATAAGATTGTTGAACGCGCATGCTCGTTCAAGTCAATACACGAGCGCGCTGTCTAATACCTGTTAGAGCGACAGGAGAGCTATGGATAACCGGTACGGGCTAAGCCGGACAATTCCGGAAGGCATCAAGAGAGAAGTGCGACAAGCTTGCGGATATGGCTGCGTCCTATGCG
>PWEV01000077.1 GCA_003553625.1 Halomonas sp. | reverse complement strand
CGCGACTACCACAAGCTGATGCGCAAGCGCCTGGCCACCCTGGCCCGGTGGATCGAGGCCGAGGTGGGTCCCATCGGCTACCGCGCCTTCGTGGATTCAGCCCCGGTGATGGAGAGAGCGCTGGCGCGCAAGGCAGGGCTCGGCTGGTTCGGCAAGAACGCCATGCTGCTCAACCCGAAGGCCGGCTCGCTATTCTTCCTGGGCGAGCTCTATACCGACCTGCCGCTGCCGATGGACGACCCCTTCGAGGGGGAGCACTGCGGCAGCTGCAGCGCCTGCCGCACGGCCTGCCCCACCGGGGCCATCGTCGAGGACCGGGTGGTAGACGCCCGGGCCTGCATCTCCTACCTCACCATCGAGCTGTTCGGGGCCATCCCGGAGCGCTATCGGAAGGCCATGGGCAACCGGGTGTTCGGCTGCGACGACTGCCAGCTGGTCTGCCCCTACACCCGCTTCACCCGTGCCACGCAGGAAGCCGACTTCGCCCCCCGCCACGACCTGGATCGCGCCAGCCTGCTCTCACTGTTCGCCTGGGGCGAGGAGGAGTTCCTGGAGAAGACCGCCGGCAGCCCGATCCGCCGCATCGGCTACGAGCGCTGGCTGCGAAATCTCGCCGTGGGACTGGGTAACGCGCCCTGGAGCGAGGCAGTGGAGGCCGCCCTGCGGGCGCGACTGCCCTACCCCTCCGACCTGGTGCGCGAACACGTGCGCTGGGCGCTGGCCCGCCAGCGGGAGAAGCGCCGGGCGCTGATCGCCAGCAGCTGACCTTGGCGCCTTGAGTCGCGGCTCTCCGGCGACAGGTCTCCGAGGGAGCACTGTGAATACCTCCCTGTACGCTACCGACGCCATCCCTGGCGTAGGACCCCCTCTGCGACCTGTCCCCGGCGCCGCTTACGCTGACGGCTAGTCACTATGCCGCGACGAGTGGAGTGCCTCCTACTCCTCCTCGTCACTCTCCTGGCCCGGCAGACGCAGGAAGGTCGCGCGGTAGTGGGCCAGCTCGGCGATGGACTCCTTGATGTCATCCATGGCCAGATGCGCGTTGCGCTTGTAAAAGCCCGCCATGGCCCCGGGGTTCCAGCGCTTTGCCAGTTCCTTGAGGGTGGAGACATCCAGGTTGCGGTAGTGGAAGAAGGCCAGCAGCTCGGGCATTTCCCGCTCCAGGAAGCGACGGTCCTGGTGGACGCTGTTGCCGCACATGGGCGAGGTGCCAGGCTCGACGTGCTCGCGCAGGAAGGCAAGCGTCTGCCGCTCGGCCTCGGCGGTCTCGATCGCACTCGCCTTCACCCGCGCCGTCAGCCCCGACTCGCCATGGGTCTTCGTGCACCACTCATCCATGGCGTCGAGCAGGTCGTCGGGCTGCTTGACCGCGATCATCGGGCCCTCGGCGATGACATTGAGGTCGGCGTCGGTGACCAGGGTAGCCACCTCGATGATTCTCTCGCGGTTCGGGTCGAGCCCGGTCATCTCCAGGTCGATCCATACCAGGCGGTTCTTGCGTGGATCCCGGGATTCGTTGCTCTTGCTCATCTAGGTTCCTTAACCAAGTTCCTTTCAAGGCACCGCGCGGCTCGCGACAGCGGGCGCCCCGGGTGAGTACAATACACTCCATTGTAACGAGCTTCGGGCCGCCATGACCAAACGCAAGTTGAACCGCCAGCAGCGCTGGCGTATCGAAAAGATCCAGGCCGAACGGGCCTCCCGGGCCTCGCGACTCGACGAGAAAGACGGCGAAAAGCTGGCCGCCGGCGAATATGGCCCCGAGCAGCCGGGCCGGATCGTTGCCCACTTCGGGCGCACTCTGGACGTGCGCCCGGAGGGTGACGACGAAGCGGTACGCTGTCACATGCGCGCCAACCTGGAGGGCCTGGTCACCGGCGACCGGGTAATCTGGCGCGGCCGCCAGGACGCCGAGGGCGCTATCGTGGAGGGCGTAGTGGTAGCTCGCGGTGAGCGGACAAGCGTGCTGGAACGCCCCGACGCCCGCGGCCAGCTCAAGCCGGTAGCCGCCAATATCGATCAGATTCTGATCGTGTTTGCCGTGGAGCCCGAGCCTCACCCCAACCTGATCGACCGCTACCTGGTAGCCGCCGAATCCACCGGCATCGCCCCGGTGCTGGTACTCAACAAGATCGATCTGCTGCCGGAAGACGGCGGTACGCTGATGGCGCTGCTGCATCGCTATGAGGCGCTGGGCTATCAGGTGGTGGCCACCACCACCGAGCGCGAGAACGGCCTCGACGCCCTGCACGCTCGGCTGGCCGGTAACACCTCGGTATTCGTGGGCCAGAGCGGCGTGGGCAAGTCGTCGCTGATCGACCGCCTGCTGCCCGAAGAGGAGCTGCGCATCGGCGCGCTGTCCAAGGACAGCCGCAAGGGCACCCACACCACCACCACCGCGCGCCTCTATTCGCTGCCGAGTGCCGCAGCGGCGGAGCTGATCGACTCGCCGGGAATCCGCGAGTTCGGCCTCGGACACCTCAACGAACAGCAGGTCGCCGAGGGGTTCATCGAGTTCCGTGATCTGCTCGGCCACTGCCGCTTCCGCGACTGCCGCCATCGTCAGGAGCCTGGCTGCGCGCTTCTGGAAGCGCTGGAGCGCGGCGACATTCACCCTGAACGCTTCGCCAGCTACCGCCGAATTCTCGACTCGCTGGAATAGGACAGGAGAGCCCCCATGAGTTCCGAAGCCAATCTGCTGCCGCTGATCATCGAACCCGAAGAGCTGGTCGAGCATCTCGACGAGCCATCGCTGATGATCATCGATGTGCCCCTCAAGGCCGAGAGCCATACCGAGGGCCACGTGCCCGGCGCCCTCTTCCTCGACAAGGGCAGGCTGATGCGTGGCTCGGGCGAGGTGCCCTGCCTGGAACCTACCGTGGAGCAGCTCTCCGCGCTGTTCAGCGAACTCGGCCTGACTCGCGACACACACGTGGTGGCCTATGACGATGAGGGCGGCGGCTGGGCCGGCCGGCTGCTGTGGACGCTGGAGCTGATCGGCCACACCCGCTACTCCTATCTCAATGGCGGCATCCATGCCTGGCGCCAGGACGGTCTTGCGGTATCCACCGAAGCCACCGACCCGACACCCAGCGAGTACGAGGCGGAGATCCTCCACCCCGAAGCCGCCATCGACCGCGCAGAGCTCACCGAGCGCCTGAACGAGAAGGGCTTTGCGGTATGGGATGCCCGCTCTCCCGAGGAGTACCGCGGCAAGAAGGGGGAAAACAGGCACCTGGGCCATATCCCAGGGGCGGTGAACATGGAGTGGACACGGGTCATGGACCCGGAGCGCGGCCTGCGCATTCGCGACTACGCCGAGCTCATCACCGAGCTCGAGGCACTGGGCCTGACCCCGGACATGGAGGTCGCCACCCACTGCCAGAGCCACCATCGAAGCGGCCTCACTTGGCTGGTGGGCCGCGCGCTGGGCTTCAAGATCCGCGGCTACGCCGGCTCCTGGAAGGAGTGGGGCAACCGCGACGACACCCCGATCGAGAAATAACACTCAACAACAGACACAGGAACGCCCTTGTCACTCTCACGACTGTTTGCCCTGATCCAGTATCCGCTGCCCCACCACCTGCTATCGCGGCTGGTGGGGTGGCTGGCCGAGTGTCGCACCCCCTGGCTGAAGAACGCCCTGGTGCAAGCCTTCATCCGCCAGTTCCGGGTCGACATGGATGAGGCCGCCGAGCCCGATCCGACGGCCTACGCCACCTTCAACGACTTCTTCACTCGCGTGCTGGAAGAAGGCGCCCGACCCATCGGTGAGGGGATGGTCAGCCCCGCCGACGGCACCCTTTCGCAGTTCGGCCCCATCGAGGCCGGCCAACTGCTGCAGGCCAAGGGGCACCGCTTCTCGGCCATGGAGCTGCTCGGCGGCGACGGCGTTGCTGCCCGCCGCTTCCTGGGCGGCAGCTTCGCCACCGTCTACCTCTCTCCGAGCGACTATCACCGGGTGCATATGCCGGTCAGCGGCACCCTGACCGAGATGGTCTACGTGCCGGGGCG
>PWEV01000263.1 GCA_003553625.1 Halomonas sp. | reverse complement strand
CGATGCCGACGAGTTTGCCCTGCGCGCCAACAACCTGGCCTCCCTGGCGCACCTGCCCTGGGAAGCCTTCATTGAGGGTTCACTTCAGGGTGATGATCACGGCGTCGACACCGATGCCCTGGCAAAGATCGGCGATGAATGGGATGGGTTCCGGGAGCGTCAGGAGACGTTCCAGCAGGAGAGTGCCACCCTGGCGCAGATGGTGGACGATGGCGAGGAGTTCAACGCCCTGCGTCGCCAGGTTGGTGCCGTTGCCAACAGCTGCAAGGCGTGCCATGACGACTACCGCGCCGATTGAGCCGACGCTGATCAGAGCAATAAGGCGGCCATCTGCCCGCCTTGCGGCGTCTCGCTTAACGCGTTCACGCGTTCCATAGCCACAGCACCGGCAGCACGGCAATGACGATCACCACCAGCGCGAGCCAGGGGCTGGCGATCCGCCGGACCGGGCCGCCTCCAATCGGCTCATCTTCGGGCTCGCCCGCAAGCTCCTTGCGACCGGTGAACATAGCCTTTACGAGTCGCTCGCCCTTGAGCCGATGCACCACCAGGGCCAGCAGGTGACCGGCTATCAGCAGCAGCAGCAGGTTAGCGTTGAGGTGGTGCAGCCCGGCGAGGGTGCGGGCGGTACTGCGGTCGACCAGGCCATGCAGGGGGGCGCTGAAGAAGATGTCGTCGGTCAGGAAGAGACCGCTGACGGCCTGGAAGGTGAGCGACAGCAGCAACACGACCACCATGATGCCGCCCAGGGGGTTGTGGCCGGCGAAGACGGGGGGACGCCCACGCAGCAGACGCCTGGCATAGTCGAACATGCTGGCCGGTGGATAGAGGAAACCGCTGAAGCGAGCGTGATAGCTGCCCACCAGGCCCCACAGCCAGCGAAAAAGCAGCAGGCCCAGCAGCACATAGCCGGCCCGGGCGTGGATATCGACAGGGAAGATGAAGGGCGCACCGTCGGTCTTCATGGTGTAGAAGGACAGTCCCACGGTCACCACCAGGCCCCAGTGAAAGAGCCGCATCGGAATATCCCAGACTTTCAGTCGTCTCATCTCGCCTCCTTGCATGTTGCAGTTGTACCCTCTTTACGCTGGCCGTTCCGAAAAACGATTTAACCTATGTTAACTCTCGAGGCTGTGGCCTCCGGCGACCATGGCGGGCGTTGTGGGAATGCCCGTGGAGTGTACCGCTTGTCACCATCCAGCGCCTGGCGTGACGCCAGCTGCCCTTGCCGTTTCGGGGGCACTGGGGCCCGTATGACCATGGGGCAGGCGGGCTGGTTGCCGTAAAAACGAACCGACGGCGATTTAATGTCACAAATCCCGCTTGCAAGGGCAAAGAGTGTTGAGCTGTCGGCGCGGAGAGGCGACCATGGAACAAACTTCGAGGAGATTTCCATGACACGCAACATCGCTGATATCCGCCGCGACTATGAGGGAGGTCAACTCGACGAGTCGCAGGCCACCGAACACCCCATGGAGCTGTTCGAGGAGTGGATGGCGCTGGCCCTGGAGAGCGAGGGGGATGACGGCAACGCCATGACATTGGCCACCGTGGACAGCCAGGGCCTGCCCCATGCGCGCGTCGTCCTGCTCAAGGGAATCGATGAGCAGGGCCTTGTCTTCTATACCAACTATCACAGCCACAAGGGTAGCGAGCTATCCAATGTCCCCTATGCCGCCCTGGTCTTCTGGTGGCCGTCACTGGCGCGTCAGGTGCGCATCGAGGGAAGCGTCGAGCAGGTCAGCATGGAAGAGTCCAACGCCTACTTCGCCAGCCGCCCGCGGGCCAGCCAACTAGGGGCCTGGGTGGCTACACAGAGCGTGGTGATACCTGGTCGCACCTGGATCGAGGAGCGTCAGAGTCGTTTCGAGCAGGCCTACGAGGGCCAGGAAATTCCCCGGCCGGTGCACTGGGGGGGCTACCGTGTCGTCCCGACCATGATCGAGTTCTGGCAGGGCCAGCCCAGTCGCCTTCACGATCGGATTCGCTACGAATCCCGAGACGGCCATTGGCAGCACTTCCGCATGGCGCCCTGATCGATCCGAATCTTCCCCCCCTGCAACGACAGACCCCCGCCATGGCGGGGGTCTGTCGTTGCAGGGCAATCATCACGCACGGTCCCGCTCAATCCGGCATGCTCTCCAGGCGATGTCGCTGCCACTCGCTCTCCGGCTCGTTGAGCCGCAGCACCGCATCCACCACCTGCTCCTCCATGTTGTAGCGCTGCTTGAAACCGAGATGCTTCATCAATGCACGCATCGGGTGGTTGTCGACCATGATCTTGCCGATCATCTCCAGGGTACCGACGCTGCGGCAGTAGTCGATCAGCTTGCGCATCAGCAGGCTGCCGAGGCCGAGTCCCGTGAGATCATCGCGGATGATCACCGAAAACTCGGTGCGGATATTATCGGGGTCGTTCCACACCCGTGCCACACCGAGCATTTCCTTGGTGCCGTCATCGCGCAGGTGCTCGGCGATGAAGGCCATCTGGCGGTCGTAGTTGATCTGCGACAGCATCGACAGGTCCCGCTGAGAGAGGTCCGACTTGTTGTGGAAGTAGCGAAACCGGATGCTCTCTTCGGAGAGTTGACGATGAAAGCCGGTGATCAGCGGCGCATCCTCGGCACGTATCGGGCGCACCTCGACATCCCAGCCGTTCTTCAGGGTCACCCACTCACGCAGCTCTTCCGGGTAGGGCATGATGGCGAAGCGTGCCGGTGTGCCCAGGTCCATGGCGAAATCCACCGCCACCATATCGTCACGGTTGAGCAGCAGCGGATTGATCTCTATCCCCCGCAGCTCGAGCAGGTCGCTGGCCATCTGCGACAGCTTGACCAGCAGTTGGCAGAGCCGCTCGATGTCTCGCCTGGGGTCACCGGAATGCTCGTGGATCAAACGCGCCACGTGGGTACGATCCACCATGTCCTCGGCCAGTGTCATGTTGAGCGGCGGCAGCGCCACCTGACGGTCGGCCAGGATATTGACCTTGTAACCGCCAATACCGAACACGATCACCGGGCCGAACACCGGGTCTCGAGTGATACCGGCGCAGGTCTGCAGCGAATGCTTGCCGCGCTGCATGGGCTGCATGCAGTACTCACGGACCTTGAAGGCGGGATACTTCTCGCTCACCTGTTCGCCCAGGAGCGTGACCCCTTCGGCCACCTGCTCGGGAGTTCTGAGGTCCTGGAGCAGTCCGGCCGAGACACGATGAGGGTGCTTTCGATAGCGGAAAGGTCGGCAGTTTCCTTCATGGACCACCTTCAGCGCTATGGCGCCATCGAACGCCGCCGCGGCGGCGGCACCCTCCTCGGGGGTTGTCACGTAGCGGCTCTCGGCTACCGGGATGCCATAGGCCTGTAGTACCTGGGCGGTCTCCGAGTGTGAGAGCGATTCTCGTCCCTCGGCCTTGGCCTCCTTGATCAGGGTGCGGCAGCGGGCGCGGATGTCCGGGGTGGTGGTAAATGGCAGACTGGGCGGGGTCTCCTGCAGCAGCGCCTGTACCCGCTGGTAGTCGACCATGTGCATGAAGGCGTTGATGGCCTTCTCGGGCGACACGTAGGTGGGTATTGCTGCCAGGCTGAACTCATGGCGGGCGGAAAGCGCCTCCTCCAGCCCCATGAAGCAGGTCAACAGGTTGCGGCGAAAGCGCTTGCGGTTGGCCACCACCGCCTGGGCGGTGGTCTTGGCAGGTGCCATGCGGGTCGGCGCGTGCACCACCAGTACGGCGTCGACACCCGGGTCGGCGGCGACGATCTCGATGACATCCACGAACTTCTCGGGAGTGGCATTGCCCCCCATGTCCACCGGGTTCTCTCCGGGCTTGCTCATGTCGAAGTCGCCGCGATGAAGCGCCGCCCGCGTCTCCTCGGTGAACTCGGCCAGCCTGCCACCGGCGTGGATCAGCTTGTCGATGGCCAGCATGGCCGGCCCCAGCCCGTTGGAGACAATCGCCAGCCGGTCACCACGAAGCGGCTTCATCAGCGACAGGGTCATCAGCGCATCGAACAGATCGTCGGAATCGTGCACTCGCACCACCCCGGCCCGGGCAAACGCCGCGTCGAAGATCTTGTCACGATTGGCAACCCCCGGCGTTGGTGGCAGGCCAGTGAGATCCGACTGGGGCGTACGCCCGCTCTTGATGGCCAGTACCAGGCGGTTGCGGGAGGCATCTCGAAGCGCGGTCATGAAGTGCTGGGCGTCGAAGATCTTCTCGAGATGGAGCAGAATCGCCTGGGTGGGTGAGAACTGGTTGATGTAGTCGAGCAGGTCGGGAAGCATCACGTCGACGCTGTCGCCGAGCGTGATCAGGTGCGAAAAGCCCACTCCGCGCCCCGCCGCCCAGTCGATCATCGCCGTTCCAAGCATCCCGGACTGCCCCAGATAGGCGACCTTGCCGGCCTTGATCGGCCGGTTGGCATAGGAGGCGTTGAGCTTGCGTCCCGGCACGATCAGGCCCATGCATTCCGGACCCAGCACGCGAATCCCCGACTGGCGAGCCGCATCGAGCATGCGTTGGCGGATCGAGGCCTTGCCATCGCGCTCCTCGTCCAGATGGGAACCGCCGGAGAGCACCAGAGCCGCGCGTACACCAATGCTGCCCAGCCTCGCGATTCGCCCGGGCACCGTGGCGACCGGCGAACAGATGACGGCCAGGTCGGGGGCTTCGGGGAGCTGGCCAATGCGCGAGAAGGCGGGCTGACCGAAGACGCTATCGTAGCCCTTGGGGTTTACGGCCCAGAGGGTGCCCGGAAAACCGGCCTCCTGCAGATTGCGGATGACGAGACCACCCAGGGAATTGGACTTTTCCGACGCGCCGATGACGGCGATGGTCTTGGGTTCGAAGAAGTGACGCAGGAAACGGGTGCTCAAGATGCTCTCCCGACAGCTGATGGCTGGAATGGCTGTCTATTGTGTAAGACCTATTGACACTGTCTGGCAAGGGATTAGGCAAAGTAAAGTGATCTCAGTCAGCCTGGAGGCACCGATGATCACCGGTTACATCACCCATCCCCATTGCATGCTCCACCACATGGGGCCCGAGCACCCCGAAAGCCCGCTGCGGCTGGAGGCGATTCGCGCCCGCCTGTCCCTCTCGGGGCTGCTGCAACAGACCATGCAATCAGAAGCACGCGAGGCCACCGAGGAGCAGTTGGCTCGGGTACACCCCCTGCGACACCTTCGTGCCCTGGACAAGTGTGTCCCCAGCGAGGGCATCGTTACCCTGGACAGTGACACCATGATGAACCCGGATAGCCTCAGCGCAGCCCGAGTGGCCGCGGGGGCGGTGATCCGCGGTGTCGATCAGGTGTTTCGTCACCAGGCCGACAACGTATTCTGCGCCGTGCGCCCCCCCGGCCACCATGCCGAGGCCACAGATGCCATGGGCTTCTGCTTCTACAATAATGTAGCAGTTGGTGCCGCACACGCCCGCGCCAAGTATGGCGCCAGACGCATCGCGATCCTCGATTTCGACGTCCACCAGTGCAACGGGACCATCGATATCTTCAAGGATGATCCCGACGTCCTGGTCTGCACCAGCTTCCAGTATCCCTTCTATCCCTGGCGCTACCTGCGCAGCGAGTGGCAGAACGTGGTCAACACGCCGCTGGAGGCCGGGACCGACAGCGCCGCCTTCCGCCGCGCCATCGAGGACGACTGGCTCCCCGCCCTGCACCGCTTCAAGCCGGAGCTCGTGCTGCTCTCCTCGGGCTTCGATGCCCACCGCGAGGACGATATGGCCGAACTGAGTCTCGAGGAAGAGGACTTCTACTGGATCACCCACATGGCCCTGGAGATCGCGGCGCTCTACGCGAACAACCGCCTGGTCTCGGTGCTCGAGGGGGGCTATCACCTCGAATCCCTCGGCCGCTGCGTCGAAGCCCACCTCAAGGCGCTACTGGGCCAGCCATTCAGCGACGCTCCCGCTCCCTCGGCATAGGATCTGTCGATCGGCGTGCGTATGTTTCCTGACCGCGGGAAACGCCCCCTCGGCGCTGGCACCGTCGAGGGGGCGTGGCACAGGCATTATCGTCGTCTCGCTGTGATAAACTGGGAGAAACCTGTTTCCTATAGTGAACTGCCATCGATGACCGCCACCACCGATCAGGACGCCGCTCTACGCATCGCGTCGGGACGCAAGCCCCTCGTTGAACCGCTGCGCCTTGGGGAGCGCCTGCGCGAGATCCGCCTGGCCAACCAGTGGACCCTCGAGGATGTCAGCCAGCGCACCGGCCTCGCCCGCTCGACCCTGTCCAAGATCGAGAATAACCAGATCTCCCCCACGTTCACTGCCGTGCAGAAGCTGATCGGTGGACTGGGCATCGACCTGCCCCAGCTTCTCTCTCCGCCACGCCAGCAGAGCCGCACCATGGGCCGCCGCGACCTGACTCGTCGCGGCCATGGCCAGCAGCACCCCACCCCCACCTACGAGCATGAACTGCTCAGCTGCGAACTGGCCCAGAAGCGCATGATTCCCTTCAAGACCATCGTGCGGGCGCGCAGTTTCGAAGAGTTCAGCGAGTGGGTGCGCCACGACGGCGAGGAGTTCCTGATGGTGCTCGATGGCGAGATCCTGCTCTATACCGAGTTCTACGAGCCGCTGCGCCTTGAGCAGGGCGACAGCATCTACTTCGACAGCGACATGGGACACGCCCTGATCTCGATGAGCCTGGAAGACGCCGTGGTACTGTCGGTCTGCACTCGAGTCGAGGCCGCCTGACTCAGCGTCTGCTGCCGGCGATGCGATCCCCGGGGCGGCGCGGCGGCACTGCATCCAGCGTCAAACGCTGTGCGGCGTTGATTGCCTGGAAGTGCCGCCCCTTGGCTCTGGCGATCAGCATCACCCCGAAACGACTGGCCAGCTCGACCCCCTTCTGGGTGACACCGGAGCGGGAGACCAGTACCCCGATCCCCATCTGCGCCACCTTGAGCACCATCTCCGAGGTCAGACGACCGGTGGTGTAGAAGATATCGGCAGGCCCCGACTCCACCTCCGCCAGCCACTGGCGTCCTGCCAGGGTATCCACGGCGTTGTGGCGCCCCACATCCTCGACGAAATCCAGCACCCGCGCCTGCTGGCACAGCGCACAGCCGTGAACCGCCCCGGCGCTACGGTAGGTTTCGTTGTGTTCGCCCAGGTTTTCCAGCAGTCCGTAGAGCACTGACTGGCGCAGCGGCGTCTCTGGCAGCGTCTGGCGAGGGATCGCCTCCAGCAGACGTCCGAACACCGTCCCCTGCCCGCAACCGGTGGTCACCGTGCGGTGCCCGAGCCGCTCCTCCAGGTCTTCGGGCTCGTGCCGCGTCACCACGGCCGCCGCTTCCACCTCCCAGTCCACCTGCACCGCAAGCAAATCTTCCCTGGCGGCGATCAACCCCTGATTGCGCAGGTACCCCACCACCAGCGCCTCGGGATCCGCGCCCAGGGTCATCAGGGTGACGATCTCCCGCTTGTTGAGATAGAGGGTCAGGGCGCGCTCGGCGGCGATGGCCTGGCGACGCGCCTCGCCGAACTCGTCGAAGACCTCGATCTCCAGTGTGGCTGGCAGGCGAGCCTGGCTCAGGCTGATGTCGTGCATCGACGGCTCCTCGGCAAAGCGTTGAGAGTGATGATGGCATTCCCCGCCCTCAGTGTCTTTACTGAATAGCACCATACGATAACAACTAATTTTTCATGAGCACGCCGCCAATGCCAGTGCCCAGCAGTCAGACCACCCTGAGCCTCGAGCTCGACGTCGAGTCCCGCCGGGTAAAGGGATTCACCTCGACCCAGTGGCGTATCACCGCCCTTTCGCCCGGTGATGCCGGCCCCTGGGTGCTCAGGCTCCAACTCTTCATGACCGAACGCGCCGCCTATCGATTCAACCTCGAGGCGGGTAAGCCGCGCCTGTTCGTCCGCTGCGGCGAGAGCGGCGTCACCCCCGAGCCGTCGGCAATCACCGCCAGCCAGGACGTCGCCGCCGCCTGGCTGGATGGCGAGCAGCAGGTGCTTGAGGTGGAGATGCCCCTGGCCATTCAGGCCTGGCTCGAAGCCTATCTCGCCCGCCACGGGGAGGCGCCGGACGAGGGCCGCAAGAAGAAGCGCCAGGGGGCCGGCCGCGCCCGGGAGCAGACAGCATGAGCCGATTGAGCCGTTGGTCACGCCGCAAGCTCGGCGTTGACGTCGAGGAGGATGTCCCGGCCGAGCCTCCTGCCGCCCGCAACGATCAAGTCGATCAAGCGCCGGATCCCGCGTCGGAGCCCGAACCGGGCAGCCTGGATGCCACCCTGCCCGATCCCGACGGCCTCCCCGCCGGCAGCGACTTCAAGGCGTTCCTGCAGGCAGGGGTCAGCGATGCCCTGCGACGCCGCGCTCTGCGACGGATGTTCTCGGGCGACCACTACGGGATCCGTGACGGCCTGGATGACTACGATGATGACTACCGTCAGCGACTCAAGCCCCTGACCAGTGAACTGGCCCAGCGCCTGAGGCAGTGGACTCGCCGGGTCGAGGAAACCGAGCCAGAGGCAGACGCCGGAGAATCGATGGAGCCCTCGGCGGCGGAAGTGACAGAGGAGGCCGGCGACGGCAGTGGCGAAGAACGACGCGAGGATGACAGCTTCGCCAGGGACGGAACGCCGGCCACGAGAGCGACCTTAGACCAAGGATGAGCAGTCAGAATCAAGAAAACAGAACAAACTGATAAATTAGCATTACCACATAATAATGATAAAACCCTGACCGTGAGGTGGCATGAATCAGCAAATCGACACGATTGCCGTGGACGATGGCGGCAATCGTCAAGCCAGACAGGCAGCGTATCGCCGCGCCTCCTGGCCCATCAACCTGACCCCGGCGAGTGTCGGATATCTCAGCCAGGGCCATGGCCTGATCCTCGGCAATGAACGCGATGTGCGTCTCGCCGCCCTGGCCCTCATGAAGCAGGGGCTATCTCCGCCTACGCTGCTTTTCAACGAACCCGTCACCACCTCTCCCTTCGGCAATGATGATGCCGATGTCGAGACGTTGATGGCCGAGACGTCCGGTCTGACTCACCACCGCCTGACACGCCAGCAGGCAGCTGACCTGCGCGTCGAGGGTTACCTGGGGCGCTTCCGCGTCACCCTGCAACATGAAGAGGGCCCTCTCGACCTGGCGCGGGCCCTGGCCGACCGCGACCACTTCGACCAGATCCTCGACCTTGGCGAGACTCCGGCACTGGCGCTGGAACTGCCGCCACCGGGGTATGTCGCTACCCGCTGGAGCGACCCCCAGACACCCTCCCGACTCGAGGCCTTCGCCGGCCTGGTGGGAGAGTTCGACAAGCCCCGCTACTTCCAGATCCACCAGGAGATCTGCGCCCATTCGGCCAGCGGCAACATCGGCTGCACCCGGTGCCTGGAGGTCTGTCCCGCCGATGCGATTCAGAGTCAGCGAAGCCGGGTCGAGTCGCGTATCGAGATCGACCCCTATCGCTGTCATGGCGTGGGCAGCTGCAGTAGCGCCTGCCCCACCGGTGCCATCGAGTTCCGGATGCCCGAGTCCCATCGCCAGCAGGAGACCCTGCTGGCCTGGCTGGCGGCCTATCGCGAGGCGGGCGGCGGCCAGCCGGTGATACGTTTCGTGTCGAGCGAGCACCTGGCGGCCGATGAATCCCCGGCCGGCCATGTCCTCGATTTGCCCCTCGAGGAACTCGGCGCGGCGGGTCACGACCAGTGGCTGACGGCCATGGCCGGCGGCGCCGCCGAGGTTCGTCTTCAGTATCACCCCGACATGCCGGAGCGTCTGGTCGCCTTCCTCGATGATCAGCTCACCCAGGCACGGGCCCTGCTCGAAGCGCTGGGACACTCACCCGAGAGGATTTCCGTGCTGGGCATTGGCGACACGGCGGCCAGGGATGCCCTGCCCGCCCAACCGCCGCTCCCCGCGGACGGTTTCATGCTGGATGGCACGGGCAAGCGAGACCGGCTCAACCGCGTGCTCGACCGCCTCGCCGAGCAGGGTAGGCCCGACGGCGCTAGGCACGCCATGCCCCACGCAGCCGCCTATGGCGGGCTCGCCGTTGACACTCAACGCTGCACGCTCTGCATGGCGTGTGTCGCCAGCTGCCCCACGCCCGCGCTGGCGGCCGGCGAGGAGAGCCCAGAGCTCAGCTTCCGGGAGGCCGACTGCGTGCAGTGCGGCCTCTGTGTGGACGCCTGCCCGGAGGATGCCATCGCCCTGCTTCCCGGCTTCCTGGCCGACCCCGCCCGTGACCAGCGGCATGTCTGCCATGCGGAGGCGGCTTTCGACTGCATCCGCTGCGGCAAGCCGTTTGCCACGGCCAGCACCATCGCCACCATCAAGGCGAAGCTGGCCGACCATCCCTACTTTGCCGGCGAGGCAATCTCCCGGATCGAGATGTGCGAGGACTGCCGCGTGCGCGACGTGTGGCGGGAACTGGCACGGGACCCCGAATCGCAACTGAAGGTGTAAACCGATGAGCGATACTGTCATGCAGCAGGCGGCGCCCGAGCTGGACGACCTCCACGCCCTCAGGGCCGATGTCTACCGTCTGCTGGCGCGCCTGCTGCGCGAGCCACCCGATGCCAACCTGCTGGCATGGCTGGCCGATCTCGAGGTGGAAGATGACGTCAGCCCGTTGGCTGCCCCCTGGCGCGGGCTCGCCGAGACGGCGAGTCACTCCCGCCCGGAGCCCCTCGCCCGGGAGCACTTCCGCCACCTGGTCGGCGTCATCCAGGGCGAAGTGACCCCCTATGCCTCCTGGTACCGCAATGGCGAATTGATGGACCAGTCCCTGGTCGCGCTGCGTCACGACCTCAAGGCGCTTGGCATCGAGCGCGACGAGCAGACCCGCGACCCGGAGGATCATCTGGCGGCGCTCTGCGAGACGATGGCCCTGCTCATCGAGGCCGGCTCGCCCTCCGAGGCCCGCTTCTTCATGACCCACCTGGCACCCTGGGCCGCGACCTGTCTGACGGACCTGGCCGGAGTGGAGAGTGCCTTCTATTCAGGGGTCGGCCGGCTCGGCCGGGCCTTCATTGACAGGGAAGAGGCGCTGCTCGCCCGCGAGGCAGCGCAGGAACCGGTCAGGCTCATGGAGCCCTGACCTCGACACGCGGAGTGCGAGAGTGACCATGACACCCATAACAACACATAAGACACAGCGCCAACTCACGGCCACGGCATGAAAGAGGAAAACTCCATGAACAAGACCAACAATCCCCAGCGCCGTCGCTTCCTCAAGACCCTGGGGGTCGGTACCGCTGCCGCCGGGGCCGCCGCCGCCGTCGGCAACGTCACCCTGGTGCAGGCCGAAACGCCCCGCGCCGAGTCCCCGGCCGACAAGGCCCAGGGGTACCGGGAGACCGACCATATCCGCACCTTCTACGCCACCCTGCGGGACTGACGGCTCGAGAGCCAGGAGATCACACCATGCGTCTGACTCGTAAAAGCGATGTCCCCAAGACCCCCGGGCTGGGCATTTCCCGCCGCCAGTTCCTCCAGCGCAGCGGTGCCGCCACCGGCGGTCTCGCCGCCGCCGGCTTCATGGGCGCCCCGATGATGCGCCGCAGCGACGCCTCGGAGAAGACCCCGGTACTGGACTCGCCGGTGGAGACCAAGCGGACGATCTGCTCCCACTGTTCGGTGGGCTGTGGCGTCTATGCCGAGGTGCAGGAAGGCATCTGGACACGGCAGGAGCCCGCCTTCGATCATCCCATCAACCGCGGTGCCCACTGCGCCAAGGGCGCCTCGCTGCGTCAGCACGGCCATTCCAGTCGGCGCCTCAAGTACCCCATGAAGCTGGTCGGCGGCGAATGGCAGCGCCTCAGCTGGGAAGACGCCATCGAGGAGATCGGTGACAAGGTGCTTCAACTCACCGAGGCGCACGGTCCCGACAGCATTTATTGGCTGGGGTCGGCCAAGTTCAACAACGAACAGGCCTACCTGATGCGCAAGTTCGCCGCCCTGGCCGGCACCAACAACACCGACCATCAGGCGCGCATCTGCCACTCCACGACCGTGGCCGGGGTCGCCAACACCTGGGGCTACGGAGCGATGACCAATTCGCTCAACGACATGCAGAACAGCAAGTCGATCATGTTCATCGGCTCCAATCCGAGCGAGGCGCACCCGGTGGCGATGCAGCACATCCTGCTGGCCAAGGAACGCAGCAACGCCCAGATCATCGTCGTCGACCCGCGCTTTACCCGCACCGCCGCCAAGGCCGACAGCTTCGTGCGCATCCGCCCCGGCTCGGACGTGGCCTTCATCTGGGGCCTGCTGTGGCACATCTTCGAGAACGGCTGGGAAGATGGGGAGTACATCAACCAGCGCGTCTATGCCATGGACGAGGTACGTGCCGAGGTCGTCAACTTCCCGCCCAGTGAGGTGGAGCGGATCACCGGCGTCCCGGAAGCACAGATGTACGACACGGCCCGCCGTCTGTCAGAGAACCGTCCCGGCTGCATCGTCTGGTGCATGGGCGGCACCCAGCACACCACCGGCAACAACAACACCCGCGCCTACTGCATCCTGGAGCTTGCGCTGGGCAACATCGGCAAGTCTGGCGGGGGCGCCAACATCTTCCGCGGCCACGATAACGTCCAGGGGGCGACGGACCTGGGGCTGATGTCCCACTCCCTGCCCGGCTACTACGGCCTCGCCGAAGGGGCCTGGGCCCACTGGGCAAGGGTCTGGGACCTCGACCTGGACTGGATCAAGAGCCGCTTCGACCAGACCGAGTACGCCGACGGCCAGCCGATGTACAGCAACGGTATCACCGTGTCGCGCTGGGTCGATGGCGTGCTGGAGGAGGAAGACGCGATATCCCAGCGCAGCCGGCTCAAGGCGATGTTCTACTGGGGTCACGCGGTCAACTCCCAGTCCCGCGGCCCCGAGATGCAGAAGGCGATGCAGCAGCTCGAGATGATGGTCATCGTCGACCCCTACCCCACCGTCGCTGGCGTCATGCACGGCCGCCAGGACGGCGTCTACCTGCTGCCGGCGGCGACCCAGTTCGAGACAACGGGCAGCGTCACCGCCACCAACCGTTCCATCCAGTGGCGCGACAAGGTAATCGAGCCGCTGTTCGAGGCCAAGCCCGACCACGAGATCATGTATCTCCTGGCCAGGAAGCTCGGCTTCGGTGACGAACTCGTCAAGAACTTCCAGATGAATGGCAACGAGCCGCTGATCGAGGACATCACCCGCGAGTTCAACGCCGGGATGTGGACGGTCGGCTACACCGGGCAGAGCCCCGAGCGGCTCAAGGACCACCAGAAGAACTGGCACACCTTCAGCTTCCGCACCCTGCAGGCAGAGGGCGGCGTAGCCGACGGAGACTACTACGGCTTGCCCTGGCCCTGCTGGGGCACCGCCGAGATGGGGCATCCCGGCACGCCGATCCTCTACGACACCAGCAAGCGAGTCTCCGAGGGCGGCCTGACCTTCCGGGCACGCTTCGGCATCGAGCGCAACGGCGAGAACATCCTGGCCGACGGCGTCTTCAGCGAGGGCTCCGAGCTCGACGACGGCTATCCCGAGTTTACCGATGCCATGCTCAAGGACCTGGGCTGGTGGGACGACCTCACTCCGGCAGAGCAGGCCGAGGCGGAGGGCAAGAACTGGAAGACCGACCTGTCGGGTGGCATACAGCGAGTCGCGATCGCCCACGAGTGCGCTCCCTTCGGCAATGCCAAGGCGCGCTGCAACGTCTGGACCTTCCCCGACCCGATTCCCAAGCACCGCGAACCGCTCTACACCAGCCGCCGCGATCTGGTGGCCGACTACCCCACCTGGGACGACGTTGCTTCCCACTACCGCCTGCCGACGCTCTACAAGAGCATCCAGGACAACGACAATTCGGATCGCTATCCGATCATCCTGACCTCCGGTCGCCTGGTGGAGTTCGAGGGCGGCGGCGAGGAGACCCGCTCCATGTCCTGGCTCGCCGAGCTGCAGCAGCAGATGTTTGTCGAGATCAACCCGGCACTGGCCAACGACCTGGCCGTGGCCGACGGCGACATGGTCTGGGTCGAGGGAGCCGAGGGCGGGCGAGTTCGAGTCCAGGCCCTGGTGACCCCCCGTGTGGCCCGTGACGTGGTGTTCATGCCTTTCCACTTCGGCGGCATCTTCCAGGGCGAGAACCTGCACGACCGCTACCCGGAAGGCTCGGCCCCCTACGTTCTCGGCGAGGCGGCCAACACCGCCACCACCTACGGCTATGACAGCGTGACGCAGATGCAGGAAACCAAGTGCACCCTGTGTCGCATCGAGAAAGCCAGCTGATTGCGCTCGCCCACAAGGAGATTCCCATGGCTCAGATGAAATTCATGTGCGACGCGGAACGCTGCATCGAGTGCAACGGCTGCGTCACCGCCTGCAAGAACGCCAACGATGTCGAGTGGGGCATCCAGCGCCGTCGCGTAGTGACCCTCGACGATGGTGAACCCAGCGAGGTGTCGATCTCGGTGGCCTGCATGCACTGCGACGATGCGCCCTGCATGGCCGTCTGCCCCACCGACTGCTTCTACAAGACCGACGATGGCATCGTGCTTCACGACAAGGATCTGTGCATCGGCTGCGGTTACTGCCTCTACGCCTGCCCCTTCGGGGCACCTCAGTTCCCGAAGCAGAACGCCTTTGGCGAGCGCGGCAAGATGGACAAGTGCACCTTCTGTGCCGGCGGACCGGCGGAGAGCAAGGAGGAGGAGTACGAGAAGTACGGGGCCAACCGCATTGCCGAGGGCAAGCTGCCGCTGTGCGCCGAGATGTGCTCTACCAAGGCACTGTTGGCCGGCGATGCCCAGACGGTGGCGGACATCTTCCGCCAGCGCGTCGTGCAGCGTGGCCATCCGGATGGCGCCTGGTCGGACAATCCCCAGGCCGCCGCCGATTCGCTGGCCTACGACGCCACCCGACAGGGGTAAGGAGGCTCATCATGATCCGCACCAATCCCTGGCCGCCATCATGGCAAGGCACCTGCCTCGCCCTGCTGCTGGCCCTGGTCTGCCTCCTCGCCCCGCCTGCGATGGCGCAGGCGGAGCCCGAACGGGAAGCCGCCACCGCCGTGGTCGGTGTCACCCCCGATACCTGGCGGGAGGTTCGCAGCGGTGAGGTCGGCCCCAACTTCCGCGACACCCGGGCTGACTCCAACTACAACCTGATCAACGCCAGTGGAGAGACCTGGCGTCAACTGCGCAATCGCTGGGTCTCGCCCTTCGGGCTGATCGCCATCGGTGGCATGTTTGCGGTGATTGCGATTTTCTATGTGATCGTCGGTCGCAAGGACCTCAGCGAACCGCGCACCGGCCGCAAGCTGCTGCGCTGGCCACTGGTGGTGCGCTCGATCCACTGGACGGTGGCCTCGCTGTTCATCATCCTGGCGCTCTCCGGCCTCAACCTGCTGTACGGCAAGTTCGTGTTTCGCTCGCTGTTCGGCGATGCGGTCTGGGGTTCGATGATCTCGGCCTCCAAGATCGCCCACAACTACCTGGGCCCGCTGTTCGGCATTCTGCTGGTGATATTGCTGGCGCGAGTGCTGAAGCACAACTGGCCGAACCGCACTGACCTGGCCTGGTTCAAGCAGGGTGGCGGTCTGGTAGGCAAGGGCCACCCGGACGCCGGCTTCGCCAACGGCGGCGAGAAGCTGTGGTTCTGGCTTTTGGCCACCGTGGGCCTGGTGGTGGTGGCGAGCGGCCTGGTGCTCGATTTCCCCAACTACGGCCAGAGTCGCGACACCATGCAGTGGGCCAACATCATCCATGCCGTAGGCGCCCTTGGACTGACGGCCGTGGCGCTGGGTCACATCTATATCGGCACCATCGGCTCGGAAGGCTCGCTGGAGGGCATGGCCACCGGCTATGTGGATGAGACCTGGGCGAAGGATCACCACAACCTCTGGTATGAGGAGGTCAAGCACCAGGCGCTGCCCGAGGATCAGCTCATGGCAGAGAAGACCGCCTCCGGCGACGGCAGCGAAACGGCATCTCGTCCCGGGTGAGACTCGTTGATTCACTCCCCATACGACACCGCCCTCGGGCGGTGTCTTTTGTTATCCTGATAGCCATATTCACAGACACATCGACTCACCCCTGAACCACGCGAAGGAGAAGGTCCGCCATGGAGCATCTGGACGACGCCACCCGCACCGAACTCGAGGCCGCCGCCTTCCGGCGCCTGGTCAAGCACCTCGACGATCACAAGGAGGTGCAGAACATTGACCTGATGATACTGGCCGACTTCTGTCGCAACTGCCTTTCCAAGTGGCTTGTCGGCGCCGCCGAGGAGCGCGGTGCCACGCTCGATATCGAAACCGCCCGCGAATATGTCTACGGCATGCCCTACGCCGAGTGGAAGAAAAACCACCAGCAGGATGCCACACCCGAACAGTTGGCCGCCCTCGAGGCCCGCCAGGCCAATAAGTCGGAGCAAGCCTGATGAGCGAGCCGATGCTTCCCCTCGCCATCGCCGTGCTGACCATCTCCGATACCCGCACCGAGGCGACCGACCGCAGCGGCCAGTCGCTGGTGGAACGGCTCTCCGCCGCCGGTCACCGCCTGGCAGATAGACAGATCGTCCCCGACGATGTCTACCGGATTCGCGCCGTGGTCTCGGGTTGGATCGCCGATCCCCAGATCCAGGTGGTGTTGACCACCGGTGGCACGGGCTTTACCGGCCGGGATTCCACCCCCGAGGCGGTCAAGGTTCTGCTCGACAAGGAGATCGAGGGCTTCGGCGAGCTGTTCCGTCAGCTCAGCTGGGAGGAAGTTGGCAGCTCCACGGTGCAGAGCCGATGCCTGGGTGGTCTGGCCAATGCCACCGTGGTGTTCTGCCTGCCCGGCTCTACCGGTGCCTGCCGCACGGGCTGGGACGGCATTCTCGCCGAGCAGCTCGATAGCCGGCATAAGCCGTGTAATTTCGCCAACCTCGTTCTCCCCGGGCGAGGCCAACATGGTTAACGTCATGCACTTCCAGCACAAGCCATGTAACTCTTTATACATTCAGGCCAACCTCGTCATCCCGGGCGAGGCCAACATGGTTAACGTCATGAACTTCCATCACTACCATGGCTGACCTGCAAGGCGTCGAGCAGGCGCTGGCGGCTCTGCTCGAGGGAGTCGAGCCCCTCTCCGCAGAGCGATTGCCCTGCGATCAGGCCGCTGGGCGCATCCTTGCCCAGGCGGTATCGGCCCGCCT
>PWEV01000037.1 GCA_003553625.1 Halomonas sp. | reverse complement strand
CAAATCCAGAAAACCTTTTTCGTATAGGAAATCCCCATGAGCTCAATTCCTGCCAACCTGCGCTACGCCGACAGCCACGAATGGGTGCTCGACAATGGTGACGGCACCGTGACCGTCGGCATCAGCGACCACGCCCAGGAAGCGCTGGGCGACGTGGTGTTCGTGGAACTGCCCGAAGTGGGCCGCACCCTAGTCCGCAAGGAAGAGTTCGGTGTGATCGAGTCGGTCAAGGCCGCCTCCGACCTCTACGCCCCGGTAGCCGGCGAGATCATCGCCGTCAACGACGCCCTGGAAGATGCCCCCGAAACCGTCAACGAGACGCCCTACGAAGGTGGCTGGATCATCAAGGTGCGCCTGGACGACAGCGCCCAGCTCGACGACCTGCTCGATGCCGACGGCTACGCCGCCGTGGCCCAATCTGACGACTGAGCCCGACGACTGATTTCGCCGCGATATCGCCTACTGCCCCGGTCGTCCGACCGGGGTTCCGATTTCATCGCCCCGGGTCGTCCCCGTGACGGCCGTGACCCACGCTACGGTGCCCCCATGCCGATCGACACTCGCTGCCTGGCCGACCTGGCCGCCCACGATGATTTTCTGAAACGCCACAACGGTCCCCGCGAGGAGGACACGGCGGCCATGCTGGCCACCCTCGGCGTGGAAAGCCTCTCGGCGCTGATCGAGCGCACCGTACCCGCGGATATCCGCCTGGGACGCGAACTCAATCTGGATCCACCGCGCAGCGAGGCGGAGGCGCTTGACTATCTTCAACGCCTGGCGCGCCAGAACCGGGTCTTCAAGAGCTATATCGGCCAGGGCTATCACGGCACCCACCTCCCGCCGGTGATCCAGCGCAACGTACTGGAGAACCCGGGCTGGTACACCGCCTATACCCCCTACCAGCCCGAGATCTCCCAGGGGCGCCTGGAGGGACTGCTGAACTTCCAGCAGATGGTAATGGATCTGACCGGCATGGAACTGGCCAACGCCTCGCTGCTGGACGAGGCGACCGCCGCCGCCGAGGCCATGGCCCTGTGTCATCGGGCCAACAAGAAGGCCAGGAACGAGGTGTTCTTCGTCGCGGACGACGTGCTTCCTCAGACCCTCGATGTGGTGCGCACTCGGGCGGCCTACTTCGGCTTCGAACTGGTCGTGGCGCCGGTGGCGCAGCTGATGGAGGTGGAGGCCTTCGGGGCGCTGCTGCAGTACCCGGGCGAGGGCGGCCGTGTTCACGACCTGGCGCCGCTGCTGGCGAGCGCCCGGGAACGTGGCATCATGACCTGCGTGGCCGCCGACATCATGGGCCTGGTACTGCTCAAGGAGCCCGGCGCGCTGGGCGCCGATATCGTCATCGGCACCTCGCAGCGCTTCGGGGTCCCCATGGGGTTCGGCGGTCCCCATGCGGCCTTCTTCGCCACCACCGACAAGCTAAAGCGTTCGATTCCGGGGCGCATCATCGGCGTTTCCCAGGACAGCCGCGGCGGCCAGGCGTTGCGCATGGCAATGCAGACCCGCGAACAGCATATCCGCCGCGAGAAGGCGACCTCCAACATCTGCACCGCCCAGGCGCTGCTGGCCAACATCGCCGGCTTCTATGCCGTCTATCATGGCGCCGAGGGGCTGCGCACGATCGCCTCGCGCATCCACCGCCTGACCACCCTGCTGGCACTGGGCCTCAAGGACAAGGGCGTGGTGCTTGGCCATGACAGCTGGTTCGACACCCTGCGCCTGACCGGCGTGGATGCGAGCAAACTTCACGGCCGCGCCCTCACCCGCGAGATCAACCTTCGCTATTTCGAGGGCGGCGACGTTGGGGTGACCCTCGACGAGACCACCACCGTCCATGATCTGAACGTTCTGTTTGACGTGCTGCTGGGGGAGGAGCACGGCCTGTCGATCAGCGTTCTGGACGAGCGAGCCGTGGCCGAGGGCGCTTACGGCATTCCGGCGACATGCCGGCGCGAGAGCGACTTCCTGACCCACCCGACCTTCCATCGCTATCGCAGCGAGACCGAGATGCTGCGCTATCTCAAGCGTCTGGAGAACAAGGACCTGTCGCTGGCCCATGCGATGATCCCGCTGGGCTCCTGCACCATGAAGCTCAACGCCACCAGCGAGATGATTCCAATCAGCTGGCCGGAATTTGCCAATGTGCACCCCTTCGTGCCCCGCGATCAGGTGGCCGGCTACCAGCAGATGATCGATGAGCTCTGCGCTTTCCTGGTGGAGGTGACCGGCTACGACCACATCTCCATGCAGCCCAATTCCGGCGCCCAGGGAGAGTACGCCGGTCTGGTGGCGATCCGCCGTTACCAGGCGGCCATCGGCGAGGGTCACCGCAACGTCTGCCTGATTCCCAGCTCGGCTCACGGCACCAACCCGGCATCGGCGGCCATGGTCGGCCTCAAGGTAGTGGTGGTGGAGTGCGATGCCCAGGGCAATATCGACGTCGAGGACCTGAGTGCCAAGGCCGAACAGCATGGCGACAACCTGTCATCGATCATGATCACCTACCCCTCCACCCACGGGGTGTTCGAGGCTAATGTGCGTGAGGTCTGCGGGATCGTCCACGCGCACGGTGGTCAGGTCTATGTCGATGGCGCGAACATGAACGCCCAAGTGGGGCTGACCCGACCCGGCGACTTCGGCGGCGATGTCAGCCACCTGAACCTGCACAAGACCTTCTGCATTCCTCACGGCGGCGGCGGCCCGGGCATGGGCCCGATCGGCGTCAAGGCTCACCTGGCGCCCTACGTATCGAATCACGTGGTAACCCCCCTGGCCGGCGTCCACGCCGACTGCGGGGCTGTCTCGGCGGCGGCCTTCGGTTCGGCATCGATCCTGCCGATCTCCTGGGCCTACATCAAGATGATGGGTGCCCGGGGCCTGCGCGAGGCCACCGAGCTCGCCATTCTCAATGCCAACTACATCGCTGCCCGACTCGGTGAGTACTATCCGGTGCTCTACCGCGGCGAGAACGGCAACGTGGCACATGAGTGCATCATCGACATCCGGCCGCTCAAGGCAGCCTCGGGCATCACCGAGGAGGATATCGCCAAGCGCTTGATGGACTACGGCTTCCACGCCCCGACCATGTCCTTCCCGGTGCCGGGCACCCTGATGATCGAGCCCACCGAGTCGGAGTCGCGCTACGAGATCGACCGTTTCTGCGACGCCATGATCGCCATCCGCCACGAGATCCGACGGGTCGAGTCCGGCGAATGGCCGGCGGATACCAACCCTCTGGTGAACGCCCCGCATACCCAGGCCGACCTGATGGATGACGCCTGGACGCGCCCCTACTCCCGCGAGCTGGCCGCCTTCCCCACCGCGGCGGTCAAGGCGGCGAAGTACTGGCCAACGGTGAACCGGGTCGACAACGTCTTCGGCGACCGTCAGCTGATCTGCTCATGCCCCAACATCGACGACTACAGGGAGTGATTCGCCAACGGCCCCGCCATCTGGCGGGGCCGCTGGCATCGCTGGATGGTTCAGAGCAGGCACGGTGGCTCCCCGAATCCGGACAGCACCTGGCGGCGCTGCTCGCGGAAGTCCTCCAGCAGCCGCTCGTAGCGGCGCGGCATCTCGCTGCCGTCGCGGGTCACCAGATGCAGGGTTTCGTGAACCGCCACCGCCAGATCCAGCTCCTTGACCTTGCTCCGCCAGGGTGAGGTCTCCAGCACCAATCTCGAGACCACGGTAAACCCGAGCCCTCGGGCCACCGCCTCAAGCACCATTCCCACCTCGCTGGTAAACCCCTGGCTCCGAAAGTGGCTCATGGAGCGAAACTCCCGCGGGAAGTTGCTGCGCAGCAGCGCGCTGGCGTGGTTGAGGCCGTCGGCGTAGTCGATGAAGCCGATTCCCGTCAGTTCGGCAAGTCCGTTGCCGGCAAAGTCAGCGGGCACCACCAGGCACAGGGGCTCACGGTGCCAGGGAACCACCTTCAAGTCGGGTTGGCGCAGCGATTCAGTGACGATACCCAGATCGTAGTGGCCGGCCAGCACGTCCTGGACGATCTCGTGGTTGAAGGCAAAGCGGTAGCTTACCGTCAGGCCGGGATACGCCTGCTGCTGTCCCAGCAGGAAGGGATAGAGCATCAGCCCGATGCTGCCCGGCGAGGCCAGGCGGCACTCCCCCGAGAACAACGAATCGGCATCCAGGGAATGACGGAACTGCTCGTGGTCGGCGAACAGCTTCAGGGCATAGTCATGGGCGCGACGTCCCGCCTCGGTGAGGGTGAAGCGCCGCCCCTGGCGCTCCAGCAGCGGCTTCTCGAGATACTGCTCGAGCTTGCGCACATGCTGGCTGACACCCGGCTGGGTCATCTCCAGACGCCGCGCCGTCCGGGTGAAGCTGCCGGTCTCGACCAGGATGATGAAGGTGCGAAAGTAGAGCGCGTTGAACATGACAGGCCAGATGGCGGATGGACGGCCCATTGTAGCACCGGCCGGCAGAGAGCCATGATAGCATCGTCAGAGACGACATCCGCGACAAGGACGCCTCAATGCCCGATACCATTTCCAGCATCATCTCTCCGGAAGGAAGCCTCGAGATCCTCTCCCAGCACGAGATCAGTCGCCTTCACGACACCTCGAAGGCCGGGCTGCATGATCTGCTGAGACGCTGCTCCCTGGCAGTGCTCAACTGCGGCTCCCCCACCGATGATAGCGTGGCACTGATGGAGACCTACCGAGACTACGACATCGAGGTAATACCCCAGGACCGCGGCATCCGGCTCAAGCTGACCAACGCGCCGGCCGAGGCCTTCGTCGACGGCAAGATGATCCGGGGGATTCGCGAACATCTCTCCTCGGTGCTGCGCGATATCGTCTACGTCTACAACGAGATCCAGGGGCACCAGCGTTTCGATCTGACCACCGCCGAGGGCACCACCAACGCGGTGTTCCACATCCTGCGCAAGGCCGGCACCCTCAAGCCGGGCCGAGACCCCAGTCTGGTGGTGTGCTGGGGCGGCCACTCCATCTCGCGGGAGGAGTACGAGTACAGCAAGGACGTGGGGTATCACCTGGGCCTGCGCGAGATGGACATCTGCACCGGCTGCGGCCCTGGCGCCATGAAGGGCCCCATGAAGGGCGCCAATGTCGCCCACGCCAAACAGCGTCGCCGAGAGGGCCGCTATCTGGGCGTGTCGGAGCCGGGCATCATCGCCGCCGAGGCGCCAAACCCCATCGTCAACGAACTGGTGGTAATGCCGGACATCGAGAAGCGCCTGGAGGCCTTCGTACGCCTGGGCCACGGCATCATCGTGTTCCCCGGCGGGGTAGGCACGGCAGAGGAGATCCTCTACCTGCTCGGCATTCTGCTTCATCCGGACAACGTGGACATGGAGCTGCCGGTGATCTTCACCGGGCCGGCAAACAGCGCGGACTACTTCGCGCGCATCGACGAATTCCTGACCTATACCCTCGGCGAGGCGGCTCGGGAGCGCTATCGCATCATCGTCGATGACCCCACCGAGGTGGCGCGTACCATGCGCAAGGGCATCGATGCGGTTACCGAATACCGCCGAAGCCGCCAGGACGCCTTCTACTACAACTGGCGCCTGACCATCGACCGGCCCTTTCAGGAGACCTTCGACCCCACCCATGAGGCCATGGCCAGCCTGGCACTGCACCGAGACCAGCCGGTTCATGAGCTCGCCGCCAATCTGCGCCGCGCCTTCTCCGGCATCGTTGCCGGTAACGTCAAGGAGCAGGGCATTCGTGCCATCCAGGCCCACGGGCCTTTCCGTCTGCAGGCCGAGGCGGAGCTGATGTCACGCCTCGACCAGCTTCTCGACTCCTTCGTCGCCCAGGGACGCATGAAGCTCTCCGGTGACTACGAGCCCTGCTACACGCTGGGGTAAAGCCCCGAGGGGCGAGGGGCGACACGGCCAACCGGATTCCTGGCGCCTTGGGCCGAGGTCAACTCGGCACCCTGACCCATAGCCAGAGCGCATGCAGCAGCAAGCCCAGGGTGGCACCGTGGGCAATCAGCAGTTCCCAGCCGATGAAGTCGGTAAAAAGTGCATGGTAGAGGCCCATGCCAACCAGCCCCGCTACCATGCAGATACCCAGGCGCCCCATCAGTCGCGGCATGCGAAGGCGCGCCTCGGCTTCCAGCAGTCGCCAATTGGCCGCGGCCACGCCGGCCACCACCACCAGGGCGATCAGGATCAGATTGAAACGGTTGTCATGGCCGCCCGCCAGGTAGCGGGGGATGGTCGACATCATCAGCAGCACCATGCCCAGCATGAGACTGAGCCGTTCGGGGGTGGGCTTGGCTCCCATCTCAGGCCACCTTGAGCTGCTGGGCGTCGATCCACTCCTCCACCCAGGGCAATGCGGCATCGTCCGCCATGAAGGTCTCCATGGCATCGACCTCGAGTCGCTCGCCCAGGCGTCTGGCCCCCTGGCCCTCCAGTAGCTCGTCGAGTTGGCGACCGGCACCGCAGAAGGTCTCACCGTAGGAGCTGTCGCCCAGTGCGATCAGGCCATAGCGAAGCGAGCCTAGCCCCGGGCTCTGCTCGGCGATGGACCGGGCGAAGGCAGCGAAGTTGCCCGGGTAGTCGCCGCTGCCGGTAGTGGACACGCAGAACAGCGCCAGATCGGTAGGCGATCCGATGAGATCTTCCAGGGTAGGGTTTTCGTAGATGGCGACAGAATAGCCAGCCTCCTCGAAGAGCGGCTTGACCTGCTCGGCAACGTCGAGGGCGCCGCCATACATGGTACCGACAAAGATCTTGAGCATGGGTATATCCTGGATTTACCTGAGAATTCTACTCGGATATTACCACGCCTCAATATCGGCTCGCATCTCCAACGGAGGATGGCTTGGGGCGTTTCGTCGCACGCCTAATCCTGCGCGACCGATGAGAGACCGAGTATAATACTTGGGCTTTATTCACCCCTGTACGGAGGCGACATGCAGCAGACGTTCGAGGCCTGGATCACACCGATCATGATCGGTGGCTTGATCCTGTTCATGGGCTTCATCATCTGGGACCTGGCGAAGAAGTCCAACGCCGGCAAGTTCGGTACCCTGATGCTGTTCATTGTGCTGGGCGCCGGCATGCTGGGCTACATCATCAAGGTGGTGATCACCTGGGTGCTGGAGAACGGCGGCTCGGTGTAACCTCGAGGCCCCGCTCACCAGGCTCCAACGCAAGACGCCACCCGAAGGGGTGGCGTCTTGCGTTGGAGCGTTTCTGCGATGTGCCAGGACACGAGCGTCAGTGAACCTCGCCTTGGTAGCCCTCGACCTGGCTCTTGAGCTTCTGGCCCGGTCGAAAGGTCACCACGCGTCGCGCCGAGATCGGGATTTCCTCGCCGGTCTTGGGGTTGCGACCGGGCCGTTCGCGCTTGTCGCGCAGGTCGAAGTTGCCGAAACCGGACAGCTTGACCTGCTCGTTCTCACGCAGGCAGGCGCGGATCTCCTCGAAGAAGGCCTCGACCATGGACTTGGCCTCGCGCTTGGAAAGACCCAGCTCGGCGTGCAGATGCTCGGCCAGCTCGGCCTTGGTCAGTGCACCCATGTTCACTCCTTCGTATGGGGTCAGCGTCATGGCCAGTGCCGACTCCCCTGCCCGACTCGCTGGATCGACCTCGCGGATCGACCGAGCCGCTTAACCACGCAGTTCTGCACCCAGGTGCTGACGGGACTCAGTGATGATGGCATCGACCAACTGATTGATTTCCTCGTCATTCAGCGTGCGCGAAGGATGCTGCCAGGTCAAGCCCAACGCCACGCTCTTGCGCCCTTCCGGCACCCCCTTACCCTGGTAGACGTCAAAAAGACGGCTTTCGGTGAGCCATGCGCCGGCCTGGCCGCGGATGGTATCCAGCAGCACCTGCATCGGCAGCTCTTCATCCACCAGGAAGGCCAGGTCGCGCCGCACTTCAGGAAAACGGGAAAGCGGCGTGAAGGCGGGCACACGGCCATGGGTCAGGGCATCCAGTCGCACCTCGAACAGCACGGCGTCCACCTTGAGCCCCAACTGGGCGCGCACCGCCGGGTGCAGGGTACCGATCCAGCCGGCCTCTTCACCGCGGTGCAGGATGCGCGCGCACTGGCCCGGGTGCAGCGCCGAATGCTCGGCGGGCTCGAAACGCCAGGCATCGGGGTCGCCACCCATGGCGATCAGACTCTCCAGATCGCCCTTGAGATCGTAGAAGTCCACGGCTTCACGATTCGCCGCCCACCCTTCGGGCTCCCGGGACCCACATGCCAGCGCGCCCAGCATGGGCAGCTGCTGCAGGTCATCGAGCTCACCGCGAAAGATCAGACCGGTCTCGAACAGCCGAACACGGGTCTGCTGACGATTGAGGTTATGTTCAAGCGCCCGCACCAGGCCCGGGAAGAGACTCGCCCGCATCACCGACAGATCCGAGGAGATAGGGTTGGCCAGTACCGGCGACACCGCCTCGGGCAGCAGTATTCTCTGCAGTTCGGGGGCAACGAAGCTGTAGGTCACCGCCTCGTAATAGCCGCGGGCCACCATCTGTCGACGCAGGCGGCCCAGAGGAGTGCGCCCCTCGTGGTCGGGTCGCAACGCAAGACGGGCCTGGGGGCGACGCACCGGCAGACGGTTGTAGCCATGGATGCGCGCCACCTCCTCGATCAGGTCCTCCTCGATGGCGATGTCGAAACGCCAGCTCGGCGCCACCACACTCCACCCCTGAGCATCGCCGTCCACCACCATGCCCAGACGCTGGAGGATATCGGTGACCTCCTCGGCGGGCAACACCTTGCCCAGCGCCTGCTCGAGACGCGCGGCGCGCAGGCGAACCCGCCGCTCGGCGGGCAGATGTTCGTGGCTTGCCACCTCCACCAGGGGGCCCGGCTCGCCTCCGGTGATCTGCAGCAGCAGCGCCGTGGCGCGCTCGGCGGCCTCCCGAGCCAGGTCGGCGTCCACGCCGCGCTCGAAGCGGTGCGAGGCGTCGGTGTGAAGCCCGTATCCGCGCGCCTGTCCCGCCACCGCCAGGGGAGCGAAGAAGGCGGACTCCAGGAAGATATCGCGGGTCTCGGCGCTCACGCCGGAGTGCTCGCCCCCCATCACCCCGGCGATGGCCAGCGGGCCACGCTCGTCGGCGATCACCAGGGTCGCGTCGTCCAGGGTGATCTCCTTGCCGTCCAGCAGCACCAGGCGCTCCCCCGCACGGGCCAGGCGCACGACCACCGCACCCTGCAGATTGGCACGGTCGAAGGCATGCAGCGGCTGACCGAGCTCAAGCATCACGTAGTTGGTGACATCCACCACCGGATCGATGGAGCGGATACCGCTTCGGCGCAGGCGCTCCACCATCCACAGCGGTGTGGCGGCGGTAACGTCGACCCCCTTGATCAGGCGGCCGATATAGCGGGGACAATGCTCGGCGTCCTCGACGCGCACCGGAAAGGTATCGTCGTGGGTCTCGGCCACCGGTGGGATAGCGGGTCTAACCACCGGCAGGCGGTTGAGCACGCCCACCTCGCGGGCCATCCCCTTGAGGCTCAGGCAGTCGCCACGATTCGGCGTCAGGTCCACCTCGATGGTGTGGTCGTTGAGCCCAAGCCAGTCGCGGAAGTCCTCGCCCACCGGCGCACTCTCCGGTAGCTCGAGGATCCCCGGCGAGGCCTCTTCCTCGAGGCCGAGCTCCGAGGCGGAGCAGATCATGCCCCGAGACTCCTGCCCACGCAGCTTGGCCTTGCGGATCTTGAAGTCGCCAGGAAGCACGCCACCGACACGGGCGAAGGGGACCTTCTGGCCCACCGCCACATTGGGGGCACCGCAGACCACCTGAACCAACTCGCCGGAGCCGTCATTGACCCGGCAGACGCTCAGCTTGTCGGCATCGGGGTGCTGGATCTTCTCCAGCACCTCCGCCACCACCACGCCATCGAAGGCCGCCGCCACGGGTTCCAGCGCGTCTACCTCGAGGCCAGCCATGGTGATCTGGTCGGCCAGGGCCTGAGTGGCAAGCTGCGGTGACACCCACTCGCGCAGCCACTGTTCGGAAAATTTCATGACAAATCCTGTGTTGTGCGGGTGCGAAGAGGGTCAGGCAAACTGTCCCAGGAAGCGCAGATCATTGTCGAAGAACAGGCGCAGGTCGTTTACGCCGTAACGCAGCATGGCCAGGCGCTCGGCGCCCATGCCAAAGGCAAAGCCCTTGTAGCGCTCGGCATCGATGCCGGCATGGCGGAACACCTCGGGGTGCACCATGCCGCAGCCCATCACTTCGAGCCAGCCGCTGTGGGAGCAGACCCGACAGCCCTGGCCCGAGCACATGACGCACTGGATATCGACCTCGGCGGAGGGCTCGGTGAAGGGGAAATAGGAGGGACGGAAGCGTACGGACAGATCATCACGCTCGAAGAAGGCGTGCAGAAAGTCCTCGATGGTGCCCTTGAGGTCGGCGAAGCTGACGTCCTCGTCGATCAGCAGCCCCTCCACCTGGTGGAACATGGGGGTATGGGTCAGGTCCGAGTCGCTGCGGTAGACGCGCCCCGGGCAGACGACACGGATCGGCAGCTTGCCCTCCTTCATGGTGCGCACCTGGACCGGCGAGGTGTGGGTCCGCAGCAGACGGTTGGCGTCGAAGTAGAAGGTATCGGCCATGCCGCGCGCCGGGTGGTGAGCCGGAATATTGAGGGCCTCGAAATTGTGATAGTCGTCCTCGATCTCCGGGCCCACCGCGACGTCGTAGCCGATGCGGGTGAACAGCCCCTCGATGCGCTCCAGGGTGCGGGTAACCGGATGCAGGCCGCCGCTGGGCTGGCCGCGGCCAGGCAGGGTCACATCGAGGCGTTCGGCGGAGAGTCGCTGCTCCAGGGCCGCCTTCTCCAGGGCCGCACGGCGCCCCTCCAGTTCCTCGGCGAGGGCCTGCTTGGCCTGGTTGATGCGTTCACCGGCGGCAGGACGCTCGGCCGCAGAGAGCTTGCCGAGCCCCTTGAGCAGCGCGGTGATCTCGCCCTTCTTGCCGAGATAGCGCACGCGAAGTTCTTCAAGGGCCGGAATGGTCTCGGCGGCCTGGATCGCCTGGCGGGCCTCGGCGACCAGAGTGGGAAGGTGGTCCATCCGTTGCGCTCCGAATTCGAAAATCAATATTCAAGAAAAAGGGGAAGAGCGGCTGCTCTTCCCCTGCAACGTCAACGGCCGTACGACCAGAGCCGAACCACCGTAGATGACGCGATCACTTACTGGGCAGCCTTGGCCTTCTCGACGATGGCAGCGAAGGCAGCCTTCTCGTTAACGGCCAGGTCGGCGAGGACCTTGCGATCGATCTCGATGCCGGCTTTCTTCAGGCCGCCAACGAAGCGGCTGTAGGACAGGCCGTGCTGACGCGCACCGGCGTTGATACGCTGGATCCACAGGGCCCGGAACTGGCGCTTGCGGTTGCGACGGTCGCGATACGCGTACTGGCCGGCCTTGATGACGGCCTGCTTGGCAACGCGAAACACTCGGCTGCGGGCACCGTAGTAACCCTTGGCCTGCTTGAGAATCTTCTTGTGACGACGACGGGCGACAACGCCACGCTTGACACGAGTCATAGCTTACTCCTGACGAAAATAGGGTCTACCAAGGGTTACAGGTTGGGCAGCATCCGCTGGATGAGCGCCTTGTCGGCGTCATGGATCTGCTTCATACCCCGCAGCTGACGCTTACGCTTGGTGGACTTCTTGGTCAGGATGTGGCTACGAAACGACTGCTTGTGCTTGAAGCCGTTGGCCGTCTTCTTGAAGCGCTTGGCTGCGCCACGATTGGTCTTGATCTTCGGCATGGAAGAACACTCCATTACGATGTTTTTTCAGAAAACCCGAGGCCGACAGTGGATAACAACATCCACTGCCCGTTGAACTGGCCGCCGGATCACTTTTTCTCTTCCGCTTACTTCTTCTTGGGGGCGATGATCATGATCATCTGACGCCCTTCCATCTTCGGAAAGGCCTCCACGGTCCCGATCTCGTCGAGATCGGCGGCGATCCGTTCCATCAGCTTGCGGCCGAGGTCCTGGTGCGCCATCTCACGACCGCGGAAGCGCAGCGTGACCTTGCCCTTGTCGCCCCCCTCGAGGAAGCGAATCAGGTTTTTCATCTTGACCTGATAGTCGCCCTCGTCGGTACCAGGCCGGAACTTGACTTCCTTGACCTGAATCTGCTTCGTCTTCTTTTTCTGAGCGGACTTCTGCTTCTTTTGCTCGAAGACGAATTTGCCGTAGTCCATGATCTTGCAGACGATCGGATCGGCATTGGATATCTGTACGAGGTCCATTCCCGAGGCTTCGGCTCGCTCCAGTGCTTCACTGGTGGGCACTACGCCCAGCTGCTCGCCGTCGCTGTCGATCAGGCGAACCTGATCCTCGGTAATGCGCTCGTTCATCGGGGGGCGCTTATCCTGGACGCGCCCTCTTGGGTTGCTTCGCTTGATCGCTCAGTCTCCTTAAGACGATTGACGATGTCGTCAGCCGATTTCGGCGTTCAGACGCTCGATGAGGTCATCGACCCGCATGGTGCCTAGATCCTCGCCGGTGCGCGTTCGCACGGCCACCGAGTCGGCCTCGACTTCCTTATCCCCTACCACGAGGAGATAGGGAACCTTCTGCAACGTATGCTCGCGGATTTTAAAGCCGATCTTCTCGTTCCTCAAGTCCGCCTTGACGCGAAGGCCGACTTTCTGCAGCCGCTGCTCGAGATTCAGCACAAAATCGCGCTGGGCATCGGTGATATTGAGAATCACCGCCTGCTGAGGCGCAAGCCACAGGGGCATGGCCCCGGCGTAGTGCTCGATAAGAATGCCGAGGAAGCGCTCGAAGGACCCCAGTATCGCACGATGCAGCATCACCGGGGTCTTTCGTGCACCGTCCTCGTCGACAAACTGGGCACCCAGGCGGCCCGGCAGGTTGAAATCCAGCTGCAGGGTGCCGCACTGCCAGACCCGATTGAGGCAGTCGCGCAGGGAGAACTCGATCTTGGGGCCGTAGAAGGCCCCCTCGCCCGGCTGCAGCTCCCACTCGAGCCCGGTCACATTGAGCGCCGCCTCGAGGCCCGCCTCGGCGCGATCCCACATCTCGGGCTCGCCGAGGAAGTCATCGGGGCGAGTGGAAAGCTTGAGCTCCACATCATCGAAGCCCAGCTCCTTGTAGACCTCGAGGGTCAGGGCGATGAAATTCTCCGCCTCGGCCTGAATCTGCTTCTCGGTGCAGAAGATATGCGCGTCGTCCTGGGTGAAGGCGCGCACTCGCATCAGGCCGTGCAGGGAACCCGAGGGTTCGTTGCGGTGGCAGCTGCCGAACTCCGCCAGGCGCAGCGGCAGGTCCCGGTAGCTCTTCAGGCCCTGATTGAAGACCTGCACGTGACAGGGGCAGTTCATCGGTTTCACCGCGTAGTCGCGCTTCTCGGACTCCGTGGTGAACATCAGGTCGCTATAGTGCCCCCAGTGGCCTGACTTCTTCCACAGCGAGAGGTCCACCACCTGAGGCGTCTTGATCTCCTGGTAGCCGTTCGCGATCTGCACCCGGCGCATGTACTGTTCCAGCGCCTGGTACATGGTCCAGCCGTTGGGGTGCCAGAACACCATGCCGGGCGCCTCTTCCTGAAGGTGGAAGAGGTCCATCTTCTTCGCCAGCTTGCGATGGTCGCGCTTCTCGGCCTCCTCGAGGCGCTTGAGGTAGGCCTTGAGCTGCTTCCTGTCGGGCCAGGCGGTGCCGTAGATGCGGGTCAGCATCGGCTTGGTCGCATCGCCGCGCCAGTAGGCGCCGGCCAGCTTGGTGAGCTTGAACGCCTTCAGGTGACGCGTGTTGGGCACATGGGGGCCCCGGCACATGTCGGTATATTCTTCATGATGATAGAGACGAATACTCTCCCCTTCGGGGATCTCGCGGACGATCTCCTGCTTGTAGGGCTCGTCGCGGTGGAGGAAGGCGAGCATCGCCTTGTCGCGATCGACATATTCGCGAACCACATCGTAGTCCCGCTCGATCAGCTCCTGCATGCGAGTCTCGATGGCCTCGAGATCCTCGGGGGTCACCGAGCGGCCGAAGTCGATATCGTAATAGAAGCCATCATCGATGACCGGGCCGATGGCCATTCTGGCCTCGGGATAGAGCTGCTTGACGGCATGACCGATCAGGTGGGCACAGGAGTGACGAATCACCTCCAGCCCCTCGGCGTCGCGGGCGGTGAGGATGGCCACTTCGGCATCGCGCTCGATCAGGTCGGCGGCATCTACCGGCACACCGTCGATCTTGCCGGCCACACAGGCCTTGGCGAGCCCCGGGCCGATATCCGCGGCCAGCTGCATCACGGTGAGCGGTTTATCGAAGGTTCTCTGACTGCCGTCAGGCAGGGTAACGATGGGCATCAAGGAATCCTTGTGCGCAGTGGTGGCCCATACGAAAGACCACATGTCGCGGTGAACAGGGATGGAAAAGCGGCGACTACCATACCAGAGTCGAGGCGCAGCACGCCACAGAACGGCAACTCAGCACGCCCAGCTAAGCCCTCCGAGCCTGGACCGCAACGCAACAGGGGCGCCCGAAGGCGCCCCTGTTGGTCGGGCGATGGCTCGCCCGGGTCAGAACAACCGATTACTGACGGTCGATCTCGACGCGACGGTTCAGGGCGCGGCCCTCGTCGGTCTCGTTGCTGGCAACCGGACGCTGCTCGCCGTAGCCAACGGCCATCATGCGGTTGGCGTCAACGCCCTGGCTGGCCAGGTAGTCGCGCACGGAGTTGGCACGACGCTCGGACAGACCCTGGTTGTACTGGGCAGAGCCCATGGAGTCGGTATGGCCTTCGATGCGGATGCGCACGTCGGTGTGCTCGCGCAGGCGACGGGCCACTTCGTCCAGGGTCATCTCGGCCTGGGGTTGCAGCTCGGCGGAGTCGAACGCGAAGTTGACCTCACTGGAGAGAGTCACCGGCTCGAACTCGGGCACGGGCTCGGGCTCCGGCGCGGGCATCGGCTCGGGCTCGGCCACCGGGGCCGGAGTGCGGTCGGCACACAGCAGAGCGCCGATGGCGGCACCGGCAACGGCACCTGTGGCAGCGCCTTCCTCTTCATCGGAGCTGCCGCTGGTGGCGTAGGCGATGCTGCCGCCGATCAGGCTGCCGGCGATGGCGCAGGTCACCGGCTGCTGGTGCCAGGGACGGTCGGAAGAGGGGGTAGTGCCGGGGCTCGCGCAGCCGGCAAGGCCAATCACCAGCGCAGAACCGAGCAGCAAGCCAGTCGTGGATGTCTTCATTGTGAAACTCCTTCTCTTTTTTCTTGGTTCCAGGACAGGCTGCTTGCGCAGCACCTTCCCAGATGATCCCGACGATTGGGCGCCGCGGAGTCAGCTCCGCTGCGTCCGTGCCAAGCCCATCGTGCGACATCAGCAGCAACGACAAGCGTTAACACGGGCTCAGCTTGCAGCAGCTCGATCGGTCTTTCAATCGCCATGCTATGAACTTAGCAGAACGACGCAGTATACGCACAGTGTTCGAAAATGTCCGAGCGTTATCTGTCGATCAGTGTAGGCTTTCCGGCCAGTTTCGCCTGAATTCCAGTACCGCACCGGCTGCCACGAGCACCGCCTCACGCAGCTCCTCTTCCACGGCGAGACGCTCTCGGTCTTCCTTGAAGCGCTCCTTGGGCGTCAGCGCTCTGCGTGCCTGGTGGGTGCTGAGGTGGCGAGTACGATCATAGACCTCGCCGAAAGGTCGGAAGGCAGCTCGCTCCATCAGACTTGGATCGAGAATCTCCAGCAGCACCTTGCAGCGCCAGGAGGCCTCGGTGACATCTACCTGCTCCTGCAGGAGGGACGAAGCCACTATCTCGAGGTTTTCGAGGCAGTTTTCACGGGCTCGACGCTCCTCCTCCTCACGGAAGGCCTGCCGGCGGAGCACCTCCTTGCGAAGCGTGTAGGCGTAGGCGGCGAGGCCGGCGATGATCACCAGGCCAATGCCAATCAGAACAAGCGCGGTCGTTGTCGTCATCAGGGGTCTCGCGGTTGTGGTAAAAACTTATACTACTTAGCTATGGCTGTACGACTGCGGTAGAAGTTCATTCTACCAACGGTTTCCACTCAACCCAAACCGCTCCACGCGGACAGAGGCCAGTCGCTCCCTCCACTTCGGTGACGCACAGGCGATGAAGTGACCATTGAGCAGATCCTCGCCCTGCTGGCAGCGCAGCGGTTCAAGCGTCTCGGCGGCAAGCACCGCGCCCCCTGCCGCCTCGAGAACCGCTTGACCGGCGGCGGTATCCCATTCGCAGGTGGGTGAAAAGCGCGGATAGAGATCGGCCAGCCCCTCCGCAATGCGACAGAATTTTACCGAGCTTCCGCAGCGCTCGAGCCGTGTCCCGGGAATGGCCGCCATCCACTCCCGGGTAGCGGCGTCCAGATGGGCCCGACTGGCTAGTATCCGTGGCGGCCATCGCGGTGCCACGTGAATCGCCTCGCGCTCACTTCCCTGCCAGCGCCAGGCCCCCTCCCCAACGAGGCCGGCCCAGCTTAGACCCGATGCCGGCGCATGCACCACGCCCAGCACAGGCCGGCCCTCTTCGACCAGCGCCACGTTGACGGTGAAGTCATCGAATCCGTCGACAAACTCTCGAGTGCCGTCCAGCGGATCGATCAGCCAGAAACGCCGCCACTCCCGACGCTCCGCCCAGGGTGCTGCCTTCCCCTCCTCGGAGAGAATGGGCAACCTCGAACTCGCCTCGAGGCCCGCTACCAGGATGTCGTTGGCGGCAAGATCGGCGGCTGTCACCGGCGAAGCGTCATCCTTGGCGTCGACCCGAAAGCCCGCTTCCCGGACCGCCAGGATGGCGCGACCGGCCTGCTCGCAGAGGCCAACCAGGGTGGCGAGATCCGGCAGGGGGGCGACGGTAGGCATGACTGAGACTCCTTGGCGGGCATGGGTTCATTGGCCACACTGACATAACCGATTATTGACCACCATTATATGGCAGTCCGTAACAGCATTAGACCAAAGGCTACCCTCGCGACACTGACGACCACCTGCAACTAAAGTAGAATCCCGCGGCCTTTTTGCACCCGGGTGGTGCCCAACGTTGATGGAGACAAGCATGCAGAAGAGTCCCGATGCTCCCAAGAAGGCGGCAGGCCCCTCAGCCGCCGGTCGAGTTGGCCTGTGGCTCGGCCCTGCCCTGCTGTTAGCCACGCTGCTACTGCCCCCCCCTGTTGGCATGAATGAGGCCGCCTGGGCCTGCGT
>PWEV01000069.1 GCA_003553625.1 Halomonas sp. | reverse complement strand
TCGGCCAACTTCATTCGATCTGATTCGTTAAAGAGCCCCACTATTCGCCTCATCAGATCGATAAATTTGACTCGAAATCCGTAATTCTCGCGACGATCGGTCAAGCCCGACAGACTGCTAGGCATTGATGCCCTTCCGGGGCATCAACCCTGATCGCGCAGCCGGGCGCGCAGTCGACTCACCGCCTGGCTGTGCAGCTGACACACCCGAGACTCGCTCACGCCCAGCACCGCGCCGATCTCCTTGAGGTTCAGCTCCTCCTGATAGTAGAGCGCCATCAGCAGCTTCTCGCGCTCAGGAAGCGCCGCAATGGCCGCTACCAGTCGCTCGCGCTGCTCATGGTCCACCAGTTCGGCGAAGGGGGTGCTTCTCTGGGGGTTTTCTAGGCCCTGTTCATGCCCTTCCGCGACCAGCTCCTCGAAGGGCAGCAGCTGGCCGCTGTTGGTATCGCTGAGCAGCTGGCGATAATCGGCGAGGTCCATCGCCAGCTCAGCCGCGATCTCATGCTCCTCCGCAGGCCTGCCCAGGCGCTGCTCGAGACGCCTGACTCCCTCGTCCACGGCCCGGGCATTGCGCCTTACGCTGCGTGGCAACCAGTCACGGCTGCGCAGTTCATCCAGCATCGCCCCGCGGATACGCTGGCTGGCAAAGGTGGCGAAGCTGGCACCCTGCGCCGCATCATAACGGCCAAGCGCCTCCAGCAACCCCACCGTGCCCGCCTGGACCAGGTCATCGAGCTCGATGCTTGCCGGAAGCCGCACCTGAAGTGCCAGCGCCTGACGTCTCACCAGAGGCAGGTACTGGGTCAGCAACTCGTTCTGTACGATCTTTCCCTTGGCGGTATACATCCCGTTCGCCTGCCTTAGCGATAGTTGACGATAATCTGAAGGTCGCTGACCTGCACCGCCGCTCGCTGGCCCGTTACCAGGGCGAAGCGGAAGTGCAGGGGCGTGGTCGCGGGCAGCCCTGCCAGCGCCCGGTTGCTGCCGGCAGATGAAGCAACCGGCGTGCAGCCATCCGGATGACACAGCCAGCCCATAACGGCTTCGCCGGGCGGCACCCGATAGCGCCAGCGCACCTCATGGATGACGCCAGCGGTCACGGCCGGCGGAGCCACCATCGGTGTGGACGCCATGCCGCGATCCGGCATCAGGGCCCGAACCGGTCCTGCCTGGCCGACCCAGCTTCCCGCGGCCAGCACTGCCGTGGCCAAGGTGAGCGAGACCAGCCCCAGAGAGAGGGCCATCGGCCAGGCCCTCATGCCAGCACCACCAGATCGATTCCCAGATAATGGTCGGCGGCCTGCTGCAGATTATCGAGCAGTCCACGTCGAGATAGGCCGGGCGGATGCATCAGCAGAAGCTGACGCGGACCGGGGGCCTCCGCCAGCACCAGCAGCAGCCGCCAGGCGCGGCGAAAGGCCTCCGGGTCTGCCTCTACCCACAGCGCCCAGTGGGACTGCTGCTCCGCCAGCAGTGACAGGTGGGGGCTCTCCACCGCTACCGGCACCAGCTGCCAGCGCCGGGGGTCACCGACCCAGCGGCGTCCCTCTGCGTGCCAATGAGCAAGCAGTTCGCGAGCACGCTCCATCTGCCGCTGGGTAAGGCCAACCACCAGCAGTGTGCTACCCACCCCTCGGGGAGTGGCGGCGGCACCCGAAGGCGACGGCGACCGGCGTGCAGGCGTATCGCTGAACCGGGCCGATGAGGGCCTGGCCATTTCCAGCAGCGTTTCGGCCACGTGGGCCGGGCAAGTGCTGGCCCCTGCCGCCTGCTGCGATGCCCACTGCCGGAGTCCCGATGCCTGATCCATCGCCATGTCAGTGCAGCCCCTCCAGTCCCACGGTACCAAGTTCGCGCAGCGCCTCACGGGCCAGGCCCAGATGCAGCAGCGCCTCGAGCAGCGTCTCGGCGCTGCACGGTTTTTTACCTGGCAGCAGCGCCAGCAGTTCGCCACGCAGGGCTAGCGCCCAGCGCTCATCGCTGGCCTCGAGCTGCATGGCCACCGTCGCCAGGCCAGCGGCCAGGGTCAGCCTCAGCACCGGCGACATGGCCGGATCCTCCTCGGCAAGCCTGCGATTGGCGCGCCGGGTCAACGCCGGCAGCCCCTCGGCGGCCAGCTGGGTCACCAGCAGGGGAACGGCGCGGCCGCGCAGGGTATCAGGCGCCAACCAATGGCCGCGCTTGAGCACGCGACCGCTGTAGGCGTCCACCAGCTCGCCCGACCAGGCGCGAAACCCCTCCACCGCTCCATTTCCCAGGGTCACCGCGCAGGCAGACAGCTTCAGCTGCGCTTCACGCCCTCGCCAGCGCAGTGTGCGTGGCTGACGGGGCGTCATCATGGCAGCCAAGGCCGCCAGGGGCTGGCGGTCGCCATTCACCTCAATGCGCTGGGCACCTCTCACCTGGGCAATCCAGTCGCGTCCCTGCTCCGCCAGCCAGGCCCGCGCGTCGCTGCCGGGCAGCCCCGCCATGAGGTGCGCGCCGAGAGGGCCGGCCTCTTCCGAATCGATTAGCCGCTCACACTCTCCGGCAGGCGCCAGGTGCTGCGGCAACGCCAGCGCCGACCACTGCCCGGCGGCATCCAGCTGAAGATCCGGCTGTGACCACGCCTCTCCCCGCACTCGAGAGCGCGACATCCAGACACGGATGCCGTCGGGCTGCGTAGCCCCGGCCAGCAAGGCCTCGAGACGCGGCGACTGCAGACTGGGTGGCACCCCGGCCAGCTGCCAGGCCTGCGCCAGGTCCGCGAAGCCGGGCACCCGTTCCCTAAGGGTTGCCAGCAGCGTGGCAAGACGACGCCCCTGCCCCAGCAGCCGCGCGGCCGCGGCCGGCGGCTCCGGGCGCACCGCAGGACTGCGCACCGCCAGGGACTGCCTGACCAGCGTGACGGCATCCATCGCCGCCAGATCCTCGGGGACACGCTGGCCGTGGGCGACGAGCAGCACCCGCAGACCATGGCGCATCAAGGCGTCGAGCAGCGGACCCAGCCGCCCTGCCTCATCATGCTTGCTGATCAGGCAGTCATCCAGGCTCATGCCCGCGGCGCGGGCCGCCTGTCGGTAGTTGATGATGACCTCCTCCAGCGCCTCCGGCTGGGTGGCGGCATTGAGCACCAGCAGCGGGCGCACCGATGCGCCTCCCTGCAGCCTCGCCAGCTGATCGATGACGCGTCGGTCTCGCTGGCTCATGCCGGCGGTGTCGACGATCACGAAGCGTTTCTCGGCCAGCGCCGGCAGCAGCGCCGCCAGGGGCTGATCGAGATCCAGCCCGTGCATGGGCACGCCCAGCAGCTCGGCGTAGATGCGCAGCTGCTCGTGGGCACCGACACGGAACCCATCTGTGGAGACCAGTGCCACTCGCTGGGCGCCATGGCGCATCACGAAGCGCGCCGCCAACTTGGCGGCGGTGGTGGTCTTGCCCACCCCGGTGGGGCCCACCAGTGCCAGAATGCCGCGGTGGTCCAGCAGTGCCAGTTCATCCTCCTGCACCGTCAGGCGAGCGGCCAGACGGTTCACCAGCCAGGCTTCCTCGTCGTCGGGTGCCAGGGTGTCAGGCAGGCCCGCCAGCACCTCTTCGCTGACCGCGCGTGAAAATCCCGCCTCGAGCAGCCACTGCGCCAGCCGCTGCAGTGGCGTGGGGGGCTGCGCGTCGCTGTGCTGCGCGGCCAGTAGACTGCGCATTTCCTGCATTTCCTGTAGCAGCCGAACGCTCATTGCCTGGAAGGCCTGGTCCAGTCTCGGCTCCGCCGCGGCAGCCGTGGCCAAGGCAGGCACCGGGTCGACAGATGGCATGCCGACGGGGGGCGGCGCGGCCCTGGGCGGAGACGGAATGGACGCCTCGGTCGCGGGCGCCGCCGGATCGGGGTCGGCCATGACCAGGATCTCGACGCCCTGCTCGGTGTGCCGGTTGGCCAGAATCAAGGCATCGTCGCCCAGGGCGGCCCGCACCTGGCGCATCGCCTCCCGGCTGTTGGCGCCGGTGAATCGCATCACGCTCATGCTGTCAGCAACCTCTCATTTCAACGACCACCCACCAGCTGCGTGACGCGCAGGGTTCGGTCATCGGGAATTTCTGCCTGGGAAATCACGGCCAGGTGGCGCAGTCGGCGCCGGAGGAAACGCGCCAGCACAGGACGCAGGCTGTGCTGGACCACCAGCACCGGAGGCTCACCGCTGTTCTCCTGGCGCGTCAGCGCCTGCTCCGCCTGAACCATCAGGGTATCCGCAAGCCCGGGCTCCAGGGCGCCGTTGCCGCTCATGGCCTGCATCAGCACCTGTTCGAGCTGAGCCTCCAGGCCGATGACATGGATCTCTGAGTCCGCACCGAACCACTGCTGGACAATGCCGCGCCCGAGGCCAATCCGCACCTGCGCGGTGAGCTCACCGACATCGCTCTGCTGACCCCCATGCTCGGCCAGGGTATCCAGGATGGTACGCAGGTCGCGAATCGAGACCTCCTCCTCGAGCAGATTGTGAAGGATGCGCTGGAACGCCGTGAGGGACACCAGCTTGGGCACCACTTCGTCCACCAGCGATTTCTGATCCTCGCCAAGCCGGTCAAGCAGCTTCTGCACCTCACCGCGACCGAGCATCTCGCCGGCATGGCGATGCATCAGATGGTTGAGGTGGGTGGCCACCACGGTGCTGGCATCCACCACGGTGTAGCCATAGACCTGGGCGTGCTCGCGTTGGCTGGCATCGATCCATACCGCCGGCAGACCAAAGGCCGGATCGGTGGTCGCCGAACCGGAAAGCTCGCCGGTGACCTGACCCGGGTCGATGGCCAGCCATTTGCCGGGGAACGCCTCGGCACGCCCGATCTCGGCTCCCTTGAGGGTGATCACATAGATCGAGGGCCCCAGCTCCAGGTTGTCGCGGATATGCACCACCGGCGGCAGGAAGCCGACCTCCTGGGCAAACTTCTTGCGCACCCCCTTGATGCGGCTCAAGAGCTCGCCCTCCTGACGCTGGTCGACCAGCGGAATCAGGCGATGCCCCACCTCGAGCCCCAGGGTGTCGACCAGCTGCACATCATCCCAGCTTGCCTCGGGGGCCTCCGGGGATGGCGCCGCCTCGGTCGCGGCCAGCGCCTCCTCGACCTCCTGGCGATTCTGGCGGCGGATCAGGGCCCAGGCCAGTCCGCCAAGCAGCACGGTGAAAAACAGGAACACGAAGTTGGGCATGCCGGGCACCAGGCCCAGCAGCCCCATCACCGCCGCCGCGAGGATCATCACCTGGGGGTTGGTGAAGAGCTGGCTGAGCATCTGCTGACCAACGTCCTCGCCGTTGTCCGTGTTGACCCGAGAGACCGTCACCCCCGCGGCAGTGGAGATCACCAGCGCCGGAATCTGCGCCACCAGCCCATCGCCGATGGTCATGAGGGTGTAGGTGCGTGCCGCATCGCTGAAGCCCATGTCGTGCTGCAGCATGCCGATCAGCAGCCCGCCGATGACATTGACCACCATGATCACCAGGCCGGCCATGGCATCGCCACGCACGAACTTGCTGGCGCCGTCCATGGAGCCAAAGAAGTCCGCCTCCTGGGCCACCTCGGCACGGCGCTTGCGGGCATCCTCTTCGCCGATCAGACCGGCATTGAGGTCGGCGTCGATGGCCATCTGCTTGCCGGGCATGGCATCGAGCATGAAGCGGGCGCCCACCTCGGCGATGCGCCCGGCACCCTTGGTGATAACCATGAAGTTGATGACGATCAGGATCAGGAACACCACCAGACCCACGGCGAAGTTGCCGCCGACCAGGAACTGGCCGAAGGCCTCGATCACCTTGCCGGCGGAGTCGCCGCCCTGATGTCCCTCCATCAGGATCACGCGGGTAGAGGCCACATTGAGCGAGAGACGCAGCAGCGTGGTGAACAGCAGCACCGCCGGGAAGGCCGCGAAATCCAGGGGTTTCTGGGTAAACATGCTGACCAGCAGCACCATCACCGCCAGGGCGATATTGAACGTGAAGAACAGATCCAGCGCGATCGGTGGCAGCGGCAGAATCAGCATCGCCATCACGAACAGGATCAGCAGGGGACCCGCCAGCATCTTCATCTGGGCGCCCCCGGCCCAGCTCGTGCTCAGGTATTGTCCCAGGGCCCTCATGTGCTCTCTCCCTCACCGGCGGGCGGCACGTCGAGCGCCTCCGGCACCGGCAACGCTTCCGGCCGCGGCGGCATCTCGCCGCCCTCCTGGGAGGCCCTGCGCAGCCGGAAGGCCCAGGCCATGACCTCGGCGACGGCGGTATAGAGCGCTTCGGGTATCTCGGCTTCGAGATCCACGTGGTGGTAGAGCGCCCGTGCCAGGGGCGGGGCCTCAAGGCGCGGGACGGCGTGTTCATCACCCAGCTCGCGAATGCGGCCAGCCACCAGGTCGGTGCCCTTGGCGACCAGCCTCGGCGCGGTCATGCCCGCCTCGTCATAGCGCAGCGCCACCGCATAGTGGCTCGGGTTGGTGATGATCACGTCGGCCTCCGGCACCTTGCTCATCATCCGGCCGCGGGCCATGGCCTGCTGCTGCTGACGAATGCGCGCCTTGATATGAGGGTCGCCCTCGGACTCCTTGTGCTCACGCTTGACCTCCTCCTTGCTCATGCGCAGCTTCTTGGCATGGCTCCATAGCTGATAGGGCACGTCGATCAGGATCACCACCAACAGGGCCAGCACGATGAGGCCGCAAGCCAGCGCCGCCAGCTGCAGCGCATGCGCCAGCGCCAGCTCTACCGGCTGATCCATCAGGCTCATGTAGGTGCCGCGATTGGTCCACAGGAACGTGATCGCCACCCCGCCCACCAGCACTGACTTGGCAATCGCCTTGGCCAGCTCCACCAGCGCCTGAACACCAAACATGCGCTTGAGACCCTTGAAGGGATTGAGCTTGGAGAGCTGGGGCTTGAGCGACTTCGCCGAGATGATCCACCCCCCCAGCAGCGCCGGGGCCACCAGGGCCACCACGGCCAGCAGCAGGAACAGCGGCAGCATCGCCAGCATCGTGCGCTGCCCCAGCTGCAGCGCATGGCTCAGCATGGGGGTGGTCTCGAGGGCATGGCGACGTTCGAAGAGAAAGGCCTGCTCCATCACCAGTCCCAACTGGTCATACAGCATGGCCCCCATGCTCCACAGCCCCACGACGCCGCCCAGCAGCAACATGAAGGTGGTCAGCTCCCGGGAACGGGCTACCTGGCCCTCTTCCCGGGCCTTCTCCTCCCGTCGTGGCGTCGCCGGTTCGGTCTTTTCCTGATCGCTGTTTTGCTCGGCCATGGCCACTCATCGGGGTCGGTCTTGCGGACCCTGGCCATTGTGGGCAGTGGGGGAAAGGGGTGATACGCCAAAAAGGGCCGATAACCGCGAGCTATTCGCGACTATCGGCATTTCGCTATCGGAATGCGTGCTCAGAAGCCTAGCTGTTCCAGCAGGTCGTCGACCTGGTCCTGGTCGCTGACCACCTCGTCACTCTCGGTATTGATCTGCGGGCCATTGAGCAGGCCGGTGTCGCGCCGTGACTCGTTGGCACGACGCTGCATGTCATCGCGGCGCTCTCCCTCGGGCACGCTGTCGATCAGCACCTGCACAAGCTGAATCTCGATCTCGCGTATCACATCCATCATCTTCTTGATCACCTGGCCGGTCAGGTCCTGGAAATCCTGGGCCATCATGATCTCGAGCAGCTCCTTGTTGGTGGCGCCGGTCTGCTTCGGCACCTCCGCCAGATAGGCGCGCGTGTCGGTGACCAGCTCCCGGGCCTCTTCCAGCTCCTTGGGCTCGGCAAACCACTCGGCCCAGCGCTTGTCCAGCGCAACGGCCTGCTCGCCCATGGCCTCCTGAAGCGGCTGGGCACGGTCGATGGCGTTGAGCGCCCGCTCGGCCGCCTGCTCGGTCATGCTGGCCACATAGCTGAGGCGATCACGGGCGTCGGGAATGGCCTCGGCGGCCTTCTCGATCTCCTTGTCCAGGCCGAGTTCCCGCATGCTCTCGCGCAGCATGCGGGTCAGATGGCCGATTCGCTGTACCAGATCATCGCTGCTGGCCGGGGCTGCCTGGCTCGGGTCTTGGGTAGTCATGCTCTACTCTCCTCGCGTCGGCCGCAGGGCCAGGTGGTCACATGCCCAGCTTCTCGAAGATCTTGTTCAGCTTCTCCTCGAGGGTCGCCGCGGTGAACGGCTTGACCACGTAGCCGCTGGCGCCGGCCTGGGCGGCGGCGATGATGTTTTCCTTCTTGGCCTCGGCGGTCACCATCAGCACCGGCAGGTGCTTGAGAGCATCGTCACCGCGAATCTGCTTGAGCATCTCGAGACCGTCCAGATTGGGCATGTTCCAGTCGGAGACCACGAACTGGAAGCCGCCGGCGCGCAGCTTGCCAAGGGCATCCTGACCGTCCTCGGCCTCTTCCACATTGGTGAAACCGAGCTCCTTGAGCAGGCTTCTGACGATGCGTCGCATGGTGGGGAAGTCATCGACCACCAGGATGCTCATGTTCTTGTCTGCCATTACGATTCCTCTTGCTGTCGGCACAGGCCGGCAGGGGGCTGCCGGTCGATAATCGGTATGGGGTCGGCCAGGGCGCCCTAGACGCGCTGGGCGCGCCCGGAACTAGCCACCAGCGCCAGCAGGCGCGGTGCAATCTCCTCCAGCGTCACGACCTCGGATGCGCCACCCAGCGCGATGGCTTCCCGCGGCATGCCGAAGACCACGCAGCTCGCTTCGTCCTGGGCGATGGTGGGCGCACCGGCCGTGCGCATCTCCACCAGGCCCGCCGCGCCGTCCTTGCCCATCCCGGTGAGCAGCACACCGACGGCGTTTCGCCCCGCCTGCTCCGCGGCGGAGTGGAACAGCACATCCACCGACGGGCGGTGGCGATTGACCGGCGCTCCCTGGTCGAGCCGCGCCACGTAGTTGGCCCCGCTGCGCGACAGCTTCAGATGGGCGTCCCCCGGCGCGATGTAGGCGTGTCCGGGCAGCACCCGCTCGCCGTCCTCGGCCTCCTTGACGCTGATCTGGCAGAGCCGGTCGAGGCGCTCGGCGAAGGAGCGGGTGAAGCCCCCGGGCATATGCTGGGCGATCATGATGGCCGGACTGTTGGCCGGTAGCGGCTCCAGCACGCGGCGAATCGCCTCGGTGCCTCCGGTGGAGGCGCCGATGATGATCAGCTTCTCGCTGGACACGAGCGGTGCCGTCAAACGCGTTGGCGGCGGCGCATCGCGCGCAGCGGCGCGCCGTGGACGCGAGCGGGCCGCGACGCGAATCTTCTCGGCGATCTGCTCGGCGTACTCCAGCATGCCGTTGCGAATACCCAGGGCAGGCTTGGCGACAAAATCCAGCGCACCCAGCTCCAACGCCCGAAGGGTAACCTCGGACCCGGCCTGGGTCAGCGACGACACCATCAGCACCGGCATGGGGCGAAGTCGCATCAGTCGCTCGAGGAAATCGATACCGTCCATCCGCGGCATCTCGACATCGAGGGTCAGCACATCGGGGTTGTGGCGTTTGATGAGATCCCGCGCCACCAGCGGATCGGGAGCCACCGCCACCACTTCCATATCCGGCTGGCTGTTGATGATCTCGCTGAGCAGGTCGCGAATCAGCGCTGAGTCGTCGACGCAAAGCACCTTGATCGTGGCGACACTCAAGATGATTCTCCTGTGGCGAAACGCATGCCGCCGGAAGACAGACGGCCCACGCATGATGGGTTAAGGGTATCGGCCGGCGACCGTCGGACTTTAGCGTGGAGGTGTCGATCCATGACCCGATGCCGAGGTTGATGCCTGAGCCGATGCCAGCGTATAGACGGTCTGGCCGCGCAGCCGAAGGCTTCGCGTGATGTAGGAAAAGTTCTCGGAGTGGCCGGCGAACATCAGGCCATCGGGCTTCAGCAGCGGCGCGAAGCGCTCGAGGATCCTGGCCTGGGTCGCCTTGTCGAAGTAGATCATCACGTTGCGACAGAAGATCGCATCGAAGGGACCGCTGACCGGCCAGCTCGGCGCCAACAGGTTGAGCGATGTGAACTCGACCATGCTCCTCAGCTCCGGGGCCACCCGTGCCAGACCGGCCTGGCGGCCGGTTCCCCGCTGGAAGAAACGACGCATCCGCTCGGCATCGAGCTTGTGCACCTGCTCCAGCGGGTAGACGCCCGCCTCGGCCCTGGCCAGCGCCTCGGTATCGATGTCCGTGGCCACCACCTTGGCCTCCCCGGCTCGACTGCCCAGCGCCTCGCTCAGCGTCATGGCGATGGAGTAGGGCTCCTCGCCGGTGGAGGCCGCGGCGCTCCACACCCGAATGGGGCCGGTGCGGCCGCGGATATGCTCGGAGAGCAGCGGAAAATGGTGGGACTCACGGAAGAAGGCGGTGAGATTGGTGGTCAGGGCGTTGGTGAAGGCCTCCCACTCCCGGGCGTCCGGCTGGCGCTCGAGGCGCACCAGATAGTCGCTGAAGCGCGTCAGCCCATGGTGGCGCAGGCGTTTGGCGAGCCGGCTGTAGACCATCTCGCGCTTGTGCTCGGCCAGCACGATACCCGCCCGCTGGTAGATCAGTTGACGGATACGCGCGAAGTCCTCCTCCGTGAGGACCAGATCACGCTCCAGGGAGCTGCCATTGCCCCAGCTCCCAGGCGTGAACGATGCGGTCTCCTGCGACTCGCTCAAAATGCCTCCCCCTCTTCGACACTGGATGGACGACGCGAACCTGCGGCGGTTGGCGCGGCGGCGGGCGGCACGGCCGTCTTCTCGATCGATGCCGTTGATCCACGCCGCTCGGCCTGGCCGGGGGCTTGTTCCGCGCCGGCGCCCCGGGCGCGGAAGGCCGTCACGGCGATCACCAGCTGCTCCGCCTGGCGCTCAAGCTCAAGAGCGGCGCGTGCCATGGACTGCACGCGCTCGGCGTTCTGCTGCGTCACGTTGTCCATCTCGGCCACGGCCTGGTTGATCTGGCCGATGCCGCCGCTCTGCTCCTGTGAGGCAGCGGAGATCTCACCCATGATGTCGTTGACCCGCGCGGTGGCGGCCACCACCCCCTCGATGGCCTCCTCGGCTCGCCGCACCACCGTGGCACCGGCTTCTATCTCCTTCCCGGCGCCGTTGATCAGCACGCGAATTTCCTTGGCGGCGGAAGCCGAACGACCCGCCAGGTTTCTCACTTCGCTGGCGACAACCGCGAAGCCGCGTCCCTGCTCGCCGGCTCGGGCCGCCTCCACCGAGGCGTTGAGTGCCAGGATATTGGTCTGGAAGGCGATGGAATCGATCACATCGATGATCTCGCCCATCTTCCGGGAGCTCTCGGTGATACGCCCCATGGTCTCGACTACCTGGTGCACCAGTTCGCCGGTCTCCCGCACCCGCTGGGCGTTCTCGGTCGCCAACCCGCTGGCCTGCCTGGCATTGTCGGTATTCTGCTGCACCGTGCTGGTCATCTCCTCCATGCTGGAGGCGGTCTGCTGAAGCGACGCGGCCTGCTGCTCGGTGCGGGAAGCGAGGTCATCATTGCCCACGGCGATATCCCGTGCGGCGGGTGTCACCACACGGATGCCGGCATGCACGTCGCCCACGATGCTGCCGAGGCTCTTGCGCATCACATCCAGCGCGTCCAGCAGGCGGCCCACCTCGTCGCGGCCTCGCGGCGGCGCGCTGGCCCCCAGGTTTCCCGAGGCGATCTGCAGCGTGAAGTCGATCGCCCTCTCCAGCGGCCTCACCACGGCGCGCAGGGTCGTCAGGCCCAGTGCCAGCAGCAGCAGCAGGGCGACCGCCAGCACGCCTCCCTGGGCGAGCAGCATGGTGCGCTGCCCCGTCTCGGCGGCATCCGCCATCGCCGCAGCCCCTCGGCGCTCCCGGGCGATCAGCTCGTTAATGGCTGCGGTCATGGATCCCGCCTGCTCCTGCAGCGGCGAGACCTGATTGTTGAGCGCCATCATGGCATCGAAGGCTTCACCCTTGAGCGCATTGGCCATCGGCAGCAGGCCATCGTTCAGATAGGCCTGCAACTGCTGGTCGAACTGTCGAGTCTCGGGCGCCTGATTGGCCTCCCGAGCCATGAAGTCCGCCCAGGTCGCGCCGACCCGAGCGGTCGTCTCCTCGAGGCTGGCGGCGAGCTCATGACGTTCATCCAGCAACGCCATCCGCTCGCGGCTGGCCAGCGTCTGGGGCGCCTCGCTGATCATCTGCCCCACCTGCTGCAGGCGCACCACGTCCTCGAGGCCGTCCCGATTGAGCTCGGCCAGTCGCTCACCCGAGGCATTGAGCCCATAGAGCCCCAGCCCGCCGCTGGCCAGCAGCATCAGCGCCGCCACCGCCACCATCAGGCCGATACGCGCCTGCACGCTGCCCAGGTTGAGACGCCCCAGCGCGGCGAGCACTCCACGCCGGCGGAGCCTGCCGCGGTGTAGATAGAGACGCTGCCCCTTGCCGGAGCGGATCCTGGCATAGGCCCGCTCAGCCTCGTCGATCTGCTCGCGGTCGGCCTTGATGCGTACCGACGCGTAGCCCATGACCGTGCCGCCCTCGATCACCGGAGACACGCTGGCATCCACCCAGTAGTGATCGCCATTCTTGCGTCGATTCTTGACCAGGCCGCGCCAGCTCATGCCCGCCGCCAGCGTCTTCCACATGTTGTCGAACGCCTCGGGTGGCATGTCGGGGTGGCGCACCAGATTATGGGGCGAACCGATCAGCTCCTCGTGGCTGAAGCCACTCACCTCGGTGAAGGCCGGGTTGGCGTAGGTGATGCGCCCCTTGAGGTCGGTCCGAGAGATCAGGAAGTGCTCATCCTGAAGCTCGTATTCCTGCCTGGTCACTGGCTGGTTGTCGCGCATGCGGTGTTCTCCGGGGCGGTTGACGGTTGCCGCTCTTGTCAGGGCACGTGGTGATGGTGCAGGTGATGAGTCAACGGCCCGGGCGCCTGTCGTCGCCCGATGGGCCATGCCTCAGAAGGATTCCCACTCTTGGTCTCTATCCGTGCCACGCCCGCGATCCCGCGCTCGCTTCGCGGGCGACGACGGCATCAGCGCCGGCATCCAGCGCGCCAGCTGGGCATCATGGACCTCGTTCGCCCCGAGGGCCGGCTCCATCTCCCTGTCGGGGGTGGGGACCGGTGTGCTCCCCTCGAGCCGAAACCCGGCCACGGCCCGGCTCAGACGTTCCGCCTGGGTCGCCACCTGGCTCGCCACGCTCCCCGCCTGCTGGACCAGTTCGGCATTCTGCTGGGTGACCTGGTCCATCTGCGTCACCGCCAGGTTGACCTGGTCGATACCGTGACTCTGCTCGGCAGACGCCGAGGCGATCTCGTCCATGATGTCGCTGACCTTCTGCACCGCCGCCACGATCTCGCCCATGGCCCGACCGGCGCGGTCGGCCCGTTCGGTGCCCGCGTCCACCGTGGACACCGAGATCTCGATCAGCTCGCGAATCTGGCGAGACGCCTCCGCAGAACGCCCGGCCAGGTTGCGCACCTCGCCGGCCACCACCGCAAAACCGCGGCCCTGCTCGCCGGCCCGGGCCGCCTCCACCGACGCATTGAGGGCCAGGATGTTGGTCTGAAAGGCGATCGAATCGATCACCTTGATGATGTCGCTGACCCGGTGGGAGCTCTCACTGATCTCGTGCATGGTGGCGACCACTCCGTTCACCACCTGCCCGCCCTCTGCCGCCGTGCGCGAGGCATCTTCGGCGAGCCGGCTGGCGTGGCGAGCGTTGTCGGCATTCTGCTTCACGGTGGAAGCCAGCTGCTCCATGCTGGCGGCGGTCTGCTGCAGGGCGGCCGCCTGCTCCTCGGTTCGCGACGAGAGATCCTGATTGCCGCTGGCAATATGCCGCGAGCCCTGATGGATGGCGTCGCTGCCGTGACGCACGGTACCCACCGTCCTCTCCAGGTTGGCCTGCAGTGATGCCAGCGCCGCGTACAGACGGCCGATCTCGTTATTGCCGTGCTGCTCAACGGAGACGGTGAGATCGCCCTGGGCCATGCGGTCGCAGTGATCGACCACCTGGCCCAGGGGGCGCAGCACATTGAGGGACACTCCCCACACCACCACGATGGCGGTGAGCAGGGAGAGCCCCACCACACCGATCACCGCCCAGCGATAGTCGTCCGCCCGAGCGGCGAAGCGCTCCAGGGCCTCGGTGCCGGCGTCGCCGGCCAGCGGTGCCAGCTCGGCCAAGGCGGCGCTGGCCTGAGCCAACAGGGTAAGCCCCAGGGCGCCGAGCAACAGGATCAGGGCGAGGAAGGCACCCAGCACCAGCCACCAGCTCAGCCGCACCGTCATGTTGTTGAAGACCCTCTTGACCAGTCGCTTCACATTGCCACCTTGTGTCTGATGCAGCCGGGCCTTGGTCGCCCGTCAGGTTAGAGGAGGAGCGGCATCTGCCGGCCAGCTCTCCTCCCATGGCGCCAGGGGCGTCGATGTACTGTCTTCTCAGCTCTCAGCCGGCGCCAGGAGACCCTGGCGCATCGGCTCTGTCGCCCCGGATGCGTGCCCGGGCAGCGCCGCCTGGACACGCTCTTCGCCGGTGCGGAAGCGCATCACATGGTCGCGAAGACGCTGGCTCTGGAGTGCCAGATGCTGTGAGGCCACGGTGTGCTCCTCGACCAGGCCGGCGTTCTGCTGGGTCATTCGGTCCATCTGGGAGACGGCCTCGTTGACCTGCTCGATGCCGCAGCTCTGCTCCCGAGAGGCATCGGAAATCTCACCGACCAGGGTGCTGAGCTGGGTGATCTCGCGGGCGATCCCGACGATGATTCCGCCAGCCTCCTCCACCCGTCGGCTGCCCTCCTCCACCTGACTGCCAGACGTCTTGATGAGCCCCTTGATCTCGCGGGCGGCATCGGCGCTGCGGCTGGCAAGCTTGCGCACCTCCTCGGCCACCACGGCGAATCCCCGACCGTGCTCGCCGGCGCGAGCGGCTTCAACGGAAGCGTTCAGCGCCAGAATATTGGTCTGGAAAGCAATGGCGTCGATGGTATCGACGATGGTGATCATCTGAGAGGCGCTCTCGTTGATCGTACCCATCGAGGTCTCCACGCTGCTCATCGCCTCCTGACCCCGCTCTGCGCTCCTGGCCGAGCTGCCGGCCAGCTCCCGAGCCTTCTCGCTATGCTCGGCGTTCTGCTTCACGGTGGCGGTAAGCTGCTCCATGCTCGAGGCCGTCTCGGCCAGTGATGCCGCCTGCTGCTCGGTGCGTGTGGCCAGTTCATCGTTGCCGGCACTGAGCTCGTCCACCGCCTGCCCCAGCTCGTCGGCGCTGCGATGGATATCGCCAATGGTGGCTGCCAGGGTGGCCCTCATCCGGTCGATGTCACTCAGCAGGCTCTCGCCCTCAGCGCGGCCGAGTTTTACGTCGCAGGTCAGGTCGCCGTCGGCGATATGGCGCACCACCTCCGCTGCGTAGCGGGGATCGCCACCCAGTCGACGGGAGATATCGCGAATCACCAGCCCCATCAGCACGGTCAACGGCAGCCCCACCGCCAGCAGCGACAGCAGATTTCCGAGCAGAGAGGTCATGAAGGCCGCGTTGATGTCGTCGATGTAGACCCCGGTGCCGACCACCCAGCCCCAGGGGGCGTAGTAGTCGTGGAAGGAGGACTTCTCGGCCAGGCCACCCTGCTCCTCATGGGCCCAGAGATAGTCGACGAAACCGTCGTCGTGGTGTACCGACGCCACGAACTCGCGAAACAGGTAGCGCCCCTCCTCGTTCTGGAAGTCGCCGACGGAGGTACCCACCGGTAGGCGCGGGTGGGCCAGCAGTTCATATGAGTCGTTGAAGATATACACATAGCCACGGCCCTGGTCATAGGTCATGTCGCGCACCATGGCAGCTGCCACTGACCTGGCCTCGGCCTCGTCGAGCTCGCCGGCCGCGACCCGCTCGGCCTGGCCGGCGACGGCGTTCATGGCCATGTCGATATAGTCGCCCAGAGCCCCCTTGCGCTCGGCCTGCATGGTCTGGCGGTTTTCCCATGCCCCCCAGCTGGCAAGCAGCAGCATGGCCAGCCAGATCACCCCCAGCAGTGCCCAGAGTTTCCTCGTCGTCGATAGTCCCTGCATGCATTCCTCGATCGTGCTTATTATTGGAGTTCAATGCCCTGTCGGCCGGACGCCAGCCCCGCTTGAACCCCGCGGACGTCCCCCCGTCCCGGCATCAGTCGGCGGCCTTCTCCACGAGGGCCATCTCGTCGCTGGTCAGCAGCTTGTCGATATCCACCAGCACCAGCATGCGGTCCTCCAGGCTGCCCAGACCGCTGAGAAAGTCGGAGGAGAGCGTGACGCCGAACTCGGGTGCCGGCTTGATCTGCTCGGGGGTCAGCGTCATGACGTCGGAGACGCCGTCGACCACGATGCCCACCACCCGCTCGGCCACATTGACCACGATCACCACGGTCTGCCCGCCGTACTCCACGCGCTCGAGGTGGAACTTGAGGCGCAGGTCGACGATCGGCACGATGACACCGCGCAGGTTGGTCACCCCCTTGATGAAATCCGGCGCATTGGCGATTCGCGTGACGTTCTCGTAGCCGCGGATCTCCTGCACCTTGAGGATATCGATGGCGTACTCCTCGTCACCCAGGGAGAACACCAGAAATTCCTGATTGCCGGCCTCGGCGGACAGCGCCGCCTGGTTGGTCGAGCTATTCATTGGACGTCAACCTCCTTGAGAAAAAGCGGGGTAGCGGAAGCCGGAGCGCGGCTGGCATGTTGCGCCTGCTTCCTGGAGCGGCTCAGCTGGTGCAGGCCGGCGATATCGAGAATCAGCGCCACGCTGCCGTCGCCGAGAATGGTGGCGGCCGATACGCCCGGCACCTTGCGATAGTTGGTCTCGAGATTCTTCACCACCACCTGCTGCTGGCCCACCAGGTCATCCACCAGCAGCGCATAGCGACGCCCCTCTCCCTGCACGATCACCGCGATGGTATCGGTCAGCTCGGTATGGGCACCCGAGACCTCCAGCGCCTCATGCACCGCCACCACCGGCAGATACTCGTCGCGGACCTTGAGCACGACGTCGTCTCCGGCCATGGCATAGAGGTTCTCGCGGGCCGGCTGCAGCGACTCCAGCACCGCCGTCAGCGGCAGGATGAAGACCTCCTCACCCACCCGGATCGACACCCCGTCGAGGATCGCCAGGGTCAGCGGCAGCACGATGCGGAGGGTGGTGCCTTCTCCGGCGCGAGACATGATCTGCACGTGGCCGCCCATGCCCTGAATGTTGCGCTTCACCAC
>PWEV01000163.1 GCA_003553625.1 Halomonas sp. | reverse complement strand
TCTGGCGCTGGCGTTCGGCCTCTGCTTCGGCCTGGCGCTGGCGTTCGGCCTCTGCGTCGGCCTGGCGCTGGCGTTCGGCTTCCTGCTCGGCCTGGCGCTGGCGTTCGGCTTCCTGCTCGGCCTGGCGCTGGCGTTCGGCCTCTGCGTCGGCCTGGCGCTGGCGTTCGGCTTCCTGCTCGGCCTGGCGTTGGCGTTCGGCTTCCTGCTCGGCCTGGCGCTGGCGCTCGGCCTCTGCGTCGGCCTGGCGCTGGCGTTCGGCTTCCTGTTCAGCCTGGCGCTGGCGTTCGGCCTCCGCCTGCTGTTCACGTTGCTCTTCACGAAGCTGAGCCTGTCGCTCGGCCTCTTCGGCACGTCGGCTGGCGTCGGCCTCGGCCGCAAGACGGGCCTCCTCTTGCGCCTGCTCCTCTGCCAGGCGCTGGGCATCACGCTCGGCTTCCTGAGCTGACTGCTCGGCGGCAGCGGCTTCTTCTGCCTGCCGGGCAGCCTCGTCGGCTTCGCTCTGCTCTTCAGCCTGTCGCGCCAGGGCGCGAGCCCTGGCGGCATCGGCACGCTGCGCCTGGTCGGTCACCGTCTCGGTGCTGACCAGTGTCGCCTGGACAATGGAGGACGAGGTCGGCTCCGGCTCGCTGGTCGGAAGGCTGATCACGCTGAGCAGCACTACCGCCAGGTGCAGCGCCACCGCCAGGATCGTCGGCAGCCCGTAACCCACACGTGGGTCGTGTCTGGCCATTTCGACTCCTCAGCCTTCCCCGCCGGGTGGTTCGGAGATCAACCCGACGTTGGCGACGCCGGCGACCTGCAGAGTGCTCATCAAGGCAACTACCGCTCCGTATCCAACGTCTCTGTGTCCACGGACCAGAACTGGAGTACCCGGGCGGCGTTCCAGCAGGATGATCACCCTGTCGGCAATCTCATCGAGACTGATCGGTGACTGATCATCCTCTCCGATCGAGAGATAGAACCGGCCCTCCCTGTCTACCGTCGCGATGATGGGCTCGCTCTCGTCGGTGCTCTCGATGGGTTGGGAGGTGACCTGGGGAAGGTCCACCTGAACACCCTGGGTCATCATGGGAGCCGTGATCATGAAGATCACCAGCAGCACCAGCATGACGTCGATGAAGGGAACGACGTTGATCTCGCCCATGGGCCTGCGCCCGCTGCCGCGATTGAAAGGTCCTTGCATGGCCAGACTCCCTCAGGCCGGGCCGGGATCGGCCCGCCCCTGCAGATTGCGATGCAGAATGGAGTGGAACTCCTCGGCGAAGTCCTCGTACTTGCCCAGCAGCCGACCGGATTCGGCGGAGAGACGGTTGTAGAAGATCACCGCCGGGATAGCGGCGAACAGTCCCATGGCGGTGGCGATCAGCGCCTCGGCGATCCATGGTGCCACGGTGGCAAGCGTCGCCTGCTGGGTCATGGAGAGTGCCTGGAAGGAGCCCATGATGCCCCACACGGTCCCGAAGAGCCCGATATAGGGGCTCGCCGACGCCACGGTGGCCAGGAACACCAGATGCAGACTGAGGCGCTCCTCCTCCCGGGACCAGGCCACCCGCATGCTGCGCTGCACGCCATCCAGGATCGCCTGGGGGCTGCGGGTCTTGGGCAGGAGGCGATTGAATTCCCGGAAGCCGGAGCGAAAGACGTGCTCTGCACCTTCGGTCTCCTGCTCCGCGGGGGTCTCCCGATAGAGCTCGTTGAGATCGACCCCGGACCAGAAGCGCTCCTCGAAAGCCTGGTGGGTCTTGCGGGCGCGGCGCATCACGAAGGTGCGCTGGAAGATCACGATCCAGGAGAGGATCGAGCCCACCGTGAGCAGCAGCATGACCAGCTGCACCACGGTACTGGCGCTCATGATCAGATGGGGTATGGACATGGAGTCGTTCACGGGCATCCTCGTCAGTCTTGCGGTTAGGCAGAGGGTTGTGACAGCCGCTCGGCGAGGGCCGGCGGCCAGGAAACGGGCTTGAGACGCGTCGCATCGATGCAGGCGATGTCGACCCGTGCCTCGCACAGGGGTTCCCCGCAACGGCTCACGACCTGACTAAACTGCAGGCGAACGCGGCCGAGGGACAGGACATCGGCGCTCACCTCGAGTGAGTCGTCCAGTCGGGCGGGCTTGGCATAGCGACATTCCAGGCGGTGAACCACCAGCTGGATGCCCGCCTCGAGCAGCTCGCGCTGGGTAATCCCCAGGGTGCGCAACCACTCGCTGCGCGCCCGCTCCATGTATTTCAGGTAGTTGACGTAGTAAACGATGCCGCCGGCATCGGTATCCTCGATGTAGACACGCACCGGCATCCGGAACTCGTTCATGGCCGGGTCTCCCCCGAGGCGTCGGCGGCATTCTCATCCGGGGCCAGGCCAAAGTGCAGCCAGGCCTGACGGGTCACCACCCGCCCTCGTGCGGTGCGCATCATCAAGCCCTGCTGAATCAGGAAGGGCTCGATCACGTCCTCGATGGTATCGCGCTCCTCGCCGATGGCGGCGGCCAGGGAGTCGACCCCCACCGGGCCGCCGTCGAACTTCTCGATCATCGCCAGCAGCAGGCGGCGGTCCATGTGGTCCAGGCCGTGGTGATCGACGTGGAGCATGTCCAGCGCCCGGTCGGCGATCCTGGCATCGATGTGGCCACTGCCGCGCATCTCGGCGTAGTCACGCACGCGGCGCAGCAGGCGGTTGGCGATGCGCGGCGTACCCCGTGAGCGGCGGGCCACCTCTTCCGCGCCCTCGATGTCCGTCTCCACGCCCATCAGCCGCGCCGAGCGGGTAACGATCTCGGTGAGCTCGCCGATGGCGTAGAACTCCAGGCGCTGGACGATCCCGAAACGGTCACGCAGCGGCGAGGTGAGCAGCCCTGCCCGGGTGGTCGCGCCGACCAGCGTGAAGGGTGGCAGATCGAGCTTGATGGAGCGCGCCGCGGGGCCTTCCCCGATCATGATGTCGAGCTGGAAGTCCTCCATGGCGGGATAGAGAATCTCCTCCACTACCGGCGAGAGTCGGTGGATCTCGTCGATGAACAGCACATCGCCGGCTTCAAGATTGGTGAGCATGGCAGCGAGGTCGCCTGCCCGCTCCAACACCGGGCCGGAGGTGGACTTGAGCCCTACGCCCATCTCCGCGGCGATGATGTGCGCCAGGGTCGTCTTGCCGAGTCCCGGAGGGCCGAACACCAGGGTATGGTCGAGGCTCTCGCCACGGCCCCGGGCGGCGCCGATGAAGATCTCGAGCTGCTCGCGCACCCGCGGCTGGCCGATATAGTCGGCAAGCCGCTTGGGTCGGATGGCACGGTCGATGGGCTCCTCACCCTCACGGACATCGGCGGCGATCAGGCGATCGTTTTCGAGCATTGCGCTACCCCGCCATCCGGCGGCTCAGGGCCGCCTTGATCATCGCCTCGGTACTGCCCTCCCCCTCCAGACCGGACAGCATCCTGGCAGCCTCGGCGGGCTTGTAGCCCAGGCTGACCAGGGCTGCCTCGGCATCGGCAAGGGGGTCGTGGCGGGATTCCATCGGGGTGGCGCCGCCGACCAGCCCGGCCAGGGCATCGGCGTTCGGCTCCCAGTGGGGAAAACGATCGCGCATCTCGATGATCAGTCGCTCGGCGGTCTTCTTGCCCACACCGGGCAGTCGCATCAGAGACTTCACGTCGTCATCGAGCACGCAGCGCTGGAAGGCCGCCTCGTCCATGCCGGAGAGGATCGCCAGGGCCAGGCGAGGGCCTACGCCATTGACCTTGATCAGCGCACGAAACAGCGCCCGCTCCTGCTCCCTGGCGAAACCGTAGAGCAGATGCGCATCATCGCGAACGATCAGATGGGTATGCAGGGAGACGGCCTCGCCAGGAGCCGGCAGGGCCACCAGGGTGGTCATGGAAGCCTCGAGCTCGTAGCCGACGCCAGCCACATCCACCACCAGCCAGGGAGGCTGCTTCTCGAGCAGGGTGCCACGCAGGCGTCCAATCATGGGGAAATCCGTGTCCTTCACGTCAGGCAAGGCGGCAGACGCCGCCGATGGCGCCACTATACTGGTCGCTCGCATGGCTGGCCAGCCTGTACTGGAACAGCGTTCGACAACCCTGA
>PWEV01000094.1 GCA_003553625.1 Halomonas sp. | reverse complement strand
TCGACGATTTCTATCCAGTGGCGCACCGGAGTGCGGTTGGCGCCGGCGAGGTGTGTCTGGCAGCTGAATGATTGAGCGCCGTGACGATCCTTCATGCCAGTGCCTCATCGACGATTTCGATCCAGTGTCTGACCGGGGTGCGGTTGGCGCCGGCGAGGTGCGACTGGCAGCCGATATTGGCTGTCACGATCACCTCGGGGCTGCCGGCTTCCAGGTTGTCGAGCTTGTTGTCGCGCAGCTGGGTGGCGAGCTCCGGCTGGGTGATGGCGTAGGTGCCCGCCGAGCCGCAGCAGAGGTGGGCGTCGGCCACCGGCGTGAGGCTGAAACCTAGCCGGGTCAGCACGGTTTCCACGGCGCCGCCCAGCTTCTGGGCGTGCTGCAGGGTGCAGGGGCAATGGAAGGCCAGTCGGCGGCCCTGCGCGACCTCGAGGCCGTCGACGGCCTCGTCGCGGAGCACTTCGACCAGATCCTTGGCCAGCTCGCCCACTCGGGCGGCCTTCTCGGCGTAGGCCGGGTCATCCTTGAGGATCTCACCGTACTCCTTCACGAAGGCGCCGCAGCCGCTGGCAGTCTGCACGATGGCTTCAACCCCGGCCCCATCCTCTTTCTCGATATGCGGCCACCAGGCGTCGATGTTGGCTCGCGCCCGGGCGCGGCCAGCGTCATGGGCGTTAAGGTGGAAGTCGATGGCGCCGCAGCAGCCGGCCTCCGCCACCGGGGTCAGGCCGATACCGAGTCGGTCCAGCACCCGGGCGGTGGCGGCGTTGGTATTGGGAGAGAGCCCCGGCTGCACACAACCCTCGAGGATCAGCATTCGGCGGGCGTGGCGCTGGCCATCGGGCCGCTTGCCGGCGTCGATGGGCGCCGGAGGCAGTTTGTCCCTCAGGGCGCCGGGCACCAGCGGCCGGAAGGTCTGGCCCAGCCTGAGCAGCGCCTGGAAGCGCTTGGGCTCCACCAGCATCTTGCGCAGGGCGTAGCGCTGGGCGCGCTCCGCCGGCCTGCGCGGGACCCGGCGCTCGATCTCGGCGCGGCCGATGTCGAGCAGCTTGTGGTATTCCACGCCGGATGGGCAGGTGGTCTCACAGTTGCGGCAGGTCAGGCAGCGGTCCAGGTGCAGCCGGGTCTCCTCGGTGACCTTGTCGCTGCCTTCGGGCGCCTCGAGCATCTCCTTCATCAGGTAGATACGTCCCCGGGGGCCGTCGCGCTCGTCACCCAGCAGCTGGTAGGTGGGACAGGTGGCGTTGCAGAAGCCGCAGTGCACGCAGCTGCGCAGCACCCGGTCGGCCTCGCGGATATGCGGCTTCTTGAGGTCTTCCTCGGTAAAGTGCGTCTGCATCTCGGCGTTTCCCCTCTGTCTCAGAATGCCGCGTAGAGCCGGCCCGGGTTGAAGATCCCCTTGGGGTCAAGCTCGGCCTTGAGGTTGCGGTGGTATTTCTCGACCACCGGGGCGAGCGGGGTGAAGGGCTCCTCCACCGACTGCCCGCTGGCGCCGCGGAAGCAAGTGGCGTGTCCTCCGGCGCGGGCGACGATCTCGCGCAGGGCATCGGCATCCAGGTCGCAGCGCACCCAGCGCTGGGCGCCGGCCCAGTCGTAGAGCACGTCGGTCTCGTCGACGTCGGGCAACTCGAGCGCCGGGGTGTGGTTGGGCAGCGACAGCCGCCACAGCGGTCGGGTGTCCTGGGCGCTGAAGAACGCCAGACGCTGTTCGCGCAGGGCCTCCCAGAAATCGCCATTGAGCTCGTCGCCGCCAAGCCGCTGGGCGGTGGCGGCCACCGAGCTTGGCCCGCCCTCCAGCCGCAGATGCAGGGCGCCATCCAGCCAGGCGGCGGCAGTGATGGGCACCGGTTGACGGCCCCACTCGGAGAGTTTCTCCAGGGCCTCGGTCAGCGGCATGTCCAGGTGCAGGCTGCGGCTGGCGCCTGGCAGCGGCAACACCTTCATGGAGACCTCGGTGAGCAGCCCCAGGGTGCCCTGGGCGCCGACCATCAGCCGTGAGAGGTCATAGCCGGCCACGTTCTTCATCACCTGGCCACCAAAGCGCTGCTCGCTGCCCTGGCGGGTAATGAGCCGCGTGCCCAGCACGAAGTCGCGCACGCTGCCGGCCCAGGGGCGGCGGGGGCCGGAGAGGCCGGTGGCAATCATGCCGCCCACGGTGGCGTTCTCGCCGAAGTGGGGCGGTTCGCAGGGCAGCATCTGACCGTTGACGGCCAGGGCACCTTCCAGCTCACGCAGCGGTGTGCCGGTGCGTACCGAGACGATCAGCTCCACCGGGTCGTACTCGGTGATGCCGCGGTGCTCGCGTGTCGAAAGCGCCTCGCCCTGGACCTCGCGACCATAGAATGCCTTGGTGTCGCCGCCGACGATGCACAGGGGCGTGCCGTGGGCCTCGGCGCGGCGGATGCGCTCGGCCAGCGCTTCGCTGGCGTCATGGCTGGGAATGTCGTGATGGGGGGTGTCGTGGGTGGTCACCATATCGTCCTGTCTCTCAGCCGTGGCTCTTATGGGCCTGGGTCTGGGCGGGCGCGTCGCCGGCGCTCTTGGTCAGCCGGAACTCGGAACAGCGGGCCGGCGTGGGAATATTCTTGCCCGGGTTGAGCAGCTCGTCGGGATCGAAGGCGCGCTTGGCCGCCCGGAAGGTCACAAGCTCACCGGGGCTGAACTGCACGCACATCTGATGGATCTTCTCGCGGCCCACGCCGTGCTCGCCGGTGATGGTGCCGCCCACCTCGACGCACAGCTCGAGAATGCGGCCGCCGAGTTCCTCGGCGCGCTCGAATTCGCCGGGCTGGTTGGCATCGAAGAGAATCAGCGGGTGCATGTTGCCGTCGCCGGCGTGGAAGACGTTGGCCACGCGCAGGCCATACTCCTCGCCGAAGTCGTTGATGCCCTTCAGCACCCGGGCCAGCTCGCGGCGGGGAATGGTGCCGTCCATGCAGTAGTAGTCCGGCGACATGCGGCCTACCGCCGGGAAGGCATTCTTGCGCCCGGCCCAGAAGAGCGCACGCTCGGCCTCGTCGCGTGCCAGCTGGATGCCGGTGGCGCCGGCCTCTTCCAGGACCCGCCGCACCGTGGCGCAATCGTCATCCACATCCGCCTCCACGCCATCCAGCTCGCAGAGCAGGATCGCCTCGGCTTCCACCGGGTAGCCGGCGCCGATGAAATCTTCGGCGGCCCGGATCGCCAGGTTGTCCATCATCTCCAGACCGCCGGGAATGATGCCCGCGGCGATGATGGCACCCACGGCGTTGCCGGCCTTCTCGATGTCGTCGAAGCTGGCCATCAGCACCTTGGCGCTCTCCGGCTTGGGCAGCAGCTTGACGGTGATCTCGGTGACCACCCCGAGCATGCCCTCGGAGCCGGTAAACAGCGCAAGCAGGTCGAAGCCGGGGGCATCCAGGGCGTCCGAGCCCAGGGTCATGTGCTCGCCTTCGATGGTCAGGACCTCGACCTTGATGACGTTATGGACGGTGAGCCCGTACTTGAGGCAGTGCACGCCACCGGCGTTCTCGGCCACGTTGCCGCCGATGGAGCAGGCGATCTGCGATGAGGGATCCGGCGCGTAGTAGAGGCCATGGGGAGCCGCCGCCTCTGAGATGGCCAGGTTGCGCACGCCGGGCTGGACCCGGGCGATGCGTGCATCGGGGTCGATCTCGAGGATGCGATTGAAGCGTGACAGCACCAGCAGCACACCGTGTTCCAGCGGCATGGCGCCGCCGGATAGGCCGGTGCCGGCGCCGCGGGTCACCACCGGCACGCCCAGAGCACAGCAGCGCTTGAGCAGGGTCTCGACCTGCTCGAGAGTCTCGGGGAGGGCGACCAGCATGGGCAGGGCGCGGTAGGCGGAGAGACCGTCGCACTCGAAGGGGCGCAGATCCTCCTCGCGGTGCAGCAGGGTCATCCCCGGCAGGGCCTGCCGGAGATCGGCCAGCACCTCGGACTGGTCGCGCCCGGGTTGGCCGCCATCGAGTCTTGGGTCGAAGTGGGTATTCATGGTGACTCCTGAGCGAGAGGGACATCACTTGAGTTTAGGACCAATTTTATGGAAAGAATTTCTATAAGGCCATGGAAATTTTTTTCATAAAACTTGCCTGTGCTTTG
>PWEV01000206.1 GCA_003553625.1 Halomonas sp. | reverse complement strand
GGCCAGCAGGATCTCGCTGAAGATCTCGGGATGCTGGGCGCACTTGTGGGTAACGACGCCACCGACGCCACCGGCGCCAATAATCAGGACTTTGCTCATTGGGGTTCGAATCCAGATCGGGGAAAGTGGAAGTGTCTTGGCCTCGCCTGACACCCCGACAGGGGAAGACGAGTGGGCGCTGATGATGGCGCCCCTCGAGGCTGCTATCAAGTGCTTTTCGCGTCAAGCCTGCGACCAAAGTTGTAGCCTGGGCCGCATCCCCTGGCAGGGCGATGGTATCCGCGTGGCGGAGACAGAAACGAATACTGGTCCAGGTTCGGATACCCCTCTTCCGTCTGAGAAACGGTCCCTTCAGTTTCCAGCACCGGACATGATGCGGTTGCGGCCGCTGCGTTTGGCTCGGTAGAGGGCGCCATCCGCTCGACCCAGCAGCTGTTCGATGGATTCTCCGGGCAGCATCTCGGCAATGCCCAGCGACAGGGTGACTTGACCCACCTCGGCATCCTGCATCTGCTCCACGGCCCTGCGCAGCCGCTCGGCGAGCCCCATGGCCGCGGCGTGATTCGCCTGAAGGACGATCAGGAACTCCTCACCCCCCCAGCGAATGGCCGGGTCACCCGAACGCGCCTGCTGATCGATCAGTCTGGCGATATGCTGGATGATTCTGTCGCCGGCAAGATGGCCGAAGGTGTCGTTCACGGCCTTGAAGTGGTCGATATCGCAGATGATCGTGCTCAACGGCCGGGCCTTGGCAAGGTGCTCGTGGTGGGCATTGTAAAGTGCATCATCGCCTGCTCGCCGAGTCAGCAGCCCGGTGAGCTTGTCCTGCGTGGCCATGGTGTGCAGCGCCTTCTCTCGCTCGACGAGCTCATCCACCTGCCACGAGGTGCTGATGAAGTGGGTGCGACTCCCGAGATGATTCACTACCGGAGCGATACTCTGCTCGACATAATAGCGGCTGCCATCCTTGCGACGGTTGATGAAACGCGCCTGAAAGGACTGGTTGTTATCCAGAGCTTCCCACATCTCTCGGTAAAAATCGGCGCTCTGTTCGCCGGACCCCAGCAGAGCGGGCGTCTTTCCCATGACCTCTGCCGCCTGGTAGCCGGTCAGCGATTCGAAGGCCGCGTTGGCAAACACGATGCGGGCTTCCCGGTCGGTCACCAGGACCGGGTCATGAGCCTGGTTCAGCGCCTGAATCAGCATGTCACGCTCTGCTTCGGCTCTGACCCTTGCGGTAATATCTTGCTGCATCGAGACGAAGTGAGTCACGCACTTGTCATTTCCCAACACGGGGGAAATGTTCCAGTTGACGACGTAGGACTGGCCATCCTTGCGGTAATTGACGGTGCTGCCTTCCCAGAACTGTTGCTGTTTCAGCCCCTGGCGCAGCGAGTCGATGACCGTTCGGTCCGTCTCCGGGCCCTGAAGCAGGCGAGGGGAGCGACCCAGCAGTTCGGAACGCTCATACCCCGTCATACGGCAGAAGGCCGGGTTGCAGTAGACGATGAAGGGACCCCCTCCGGCCATATCGGCGTCGGTGATCAGCACGGCGTTGTAGGCCTGCTCTGCCACGACTTCGAGCAGCTGTGAGGTCTCGACTCCTTTCAGCATGTCATAACTCCCTGTTGGCCAGTGCCAACTCGATTGGCTGTGGCCTCGCAAACAGGTACCCCTGGAAACGCTGACAGCCGTTCTCCTTGAGCCAGTCGCGCTGTGCAATGGTCTCGACGCCTTCGGCAATCACGCTCATTTCAAGCCTTTCTGCCAGGGCGATGATGGTCATCACGATAGCGGCGTCGGCAGGACTATCGAGCAGATCGCGCACGAAGCTCTGGTCGATCTTCAGCTCATCCAGCGGCAATCCCTTGAGATAGCTCAGCGAGGAATAGCCGGTGCCAAAGTCATCCAGTGAGAACTGAACGCCCAGCGAGTTCAGCCGTTCCATGATGGTGCGCGTGGCCTCGGGGTCATGCAGGAAAAGGCTTTCCGTCACTTCCAGAATCAGCCGGGCGGGATCGGCACCGCTCTCGCTGAGCGCCCGGCAGACGTCGTCGATGAATCCGGGATGGTTGAACTGCACCGGGCTTACGTTGACCGAGATCGTCAAGTCTTGCCGATGCTGGAGCATTCTCCACTCTGCCAGCTGTTTGCAGGCGGCTTCGAGTACCCAGTGGCCGATGGTCACGATCAGGCCGCTCTCCTCGGCCAAGGGAATGAATGCGCCGGGAGGAATCATTCCGCGCTCTGCATGCTGCCAGCGAAGGAGGGATTCTACGCCAATCATGTCCCCCGTTTCATTGACCTGAGCCTGGTAGTGAAGCACCAGCTCATTTCGGCCCAGTGCGTGGTTCAGATCCGCTTCCAGGTGGGTGCGTTCCACCATGGCGGCCTGCATGCCGGTGTCGAAGAAGCGGACATTGCCGCCTCCCTGGCGTTTGGCTTCATACATGGCCAGCTCGGCTTGATGAACGCTCTCCGCTGCCAGCCTGTCGGCCTGGTGGAACAGGGCGATGCCCACGCTGGCACTCACGGGAAGCTCTTTCAGATGTTTACCACTGCATGCACGAATATGCAGCAGCAAGACATCGGCAACTCGCTGTGCCTTGAGTGCGGCGCCCTCCGGGTCGGTGCCGAGCTGCCAGCTCAATAGGGCAAACTGATCGCCTCCCCAGCGTGCCAGCATATCTTCGCTTTCCAGGAAGCCGCTGACGCGCTCAGCAATCTGACGCAGTAGCGCATCCCCGTGCTCATGTCCCAGGGTGCTGTTGTAAGCCTTGAAGTTGTCGAGTCCGACCATCAGCAGCGCCGAATACTCGTCGGATTTGGCTGCGTTACCGCCAATATGGTTGAGCCAGTCGAGCAGCCGTTGCCTGTTCGACAGTCCCGTGAGCGGGTCGTAGAAGGCGAGGCGATGAATGGCATCTTCCGCTTTCTTGGAGTCCGACAAGTCACTCAAGGTCGCCACGTAATGCAGCAGCTCGCTCTGCTCGTTACGGATGGCGCTGATCGTCAGCCACTGAGGATAGATGTCGCCGGTCTTGCGGCGATTCCAGACCTCTCCCTGCCAGCTTCCATCGCGCTCGATGGCGCCCCACATACCAGAATAGAAGCCGGCGTCGTGTCGGCCGGAGCTCCACATCCTGGGGTTGCATCCCAGCACGTCACTTTCGGGGTAGCCAGTAATTTGCGTGAAGGTGGTGTTGGTTTTGATGACGTTGCCGCTAGCGTCGGTGATGAACATGCCCAGGTGAGTATCGAATGCCATGGCCGCAATACGCAGCTGAGCCTCCCGTGCCTTTTCCTGCGTCACGTCGGTGACCAACACCACGGTACCCGCCGCATCACCATGAAGCGGTCTCAGCAAGGCCTTGAAGTCGAGTGATGTTTTCTCCAGCTCCAGGCGATAGGCAAACTCCACCGGCATAGCGGTGGCCCTTGTCTCTGCGAGGGCGGCCTTGAAGCGCTTCGTGACATTCCCGGGCAGGAACTCCGAATAGTGACGATCCAGAATATTCTCCAGCGGTGCTGGCAGAAGTTCGGGCCGGTGGGCATGGGCGAATTGCAGGTAGCCATTGCCGTCGAAACGCAGGACCAGCGCCTCGATACCGGCTACCAGTGTTCTGAGTTCTGCCTCCCGATGCTGGATGTCACGTTGGACACGCTTGCGCCGCTCGACCTCCTCGATCAGGTGCAGCCCGCTCGTCAGAGCGGTGAGATGTCGACGCAGGGCCAGCCATCCCAGCAGTGCCGTGATCAGCCACCCCGCCAGGAGAATGCTCAGTTCTCGCCACCAGGGGCGGAAGATATCGGCTGTGCTGCGGCCGATAACCACAAGGTAGGGGGCCTTCTCTAGCCGTTGGCCTGAGAGCAGCCGCTCCTGTTGATCCAGCGGCGAGCGAATGACCAGGCCATCCAGACCCTGCCCCTCCAGCAGGGCGCGGCTGAGGGGTTCCAGCTCGAAAGGCAGCCCGACTCCTAGGCCGGCTGTCGTGGTGATCGGATAGCGAGTGACCAGGCGGAGATCCAGGTCAATCAGGGCGATACTTTCCCCTTCGAGCTGGGAAGCCCTGGCGACGGTGGCGTTGAGTTCGCTCATGTCGAGCAGGGCCACCATCACCCCCTG
>PWEV01000205.1 GCA_003553625.1 Halomonas sp. | reverse complement strand
TGGTCAAGGAGAACGCCAGTTTCCCCGACAATTCGTTGATCGTCGGCGCGCCGGCCAGGGTGGTCCGCGAACTCTCGCAGGAGGCCATCCAGGGGCTGAAGAAGAACGCGGCCTGCTATGTCGAACGCGGCCGCCTGCATGCCCGGGATCTGGTGCGTCTCGATTGAGGCCCTGAACTCTTGATCGAACACTCTGTTGGCCGTTGCCACTCCGCACTGTGAGTTCGGATCGTTGTTGTTGGGGTCAAGGCATCAGGGCGCTGGCGATGCTCAACAGCCGCTGATCCTGATAATGATCGGCGATCAGCTGCACGCCGACGGGTAGCCCCTGGGGCGTCCAGTGCAGCGGCAGGTTCACGCAGGGGGCCCCCAGCAGGGTCCATGCCCGCGAGTAGATCGGGTCGCCGGTGCTTTCGAGGCCCTCGAGGGCAACGCCCGTGGCGCTGGGGGCAAGGAGCACATCGAAGCGCTCGGCGAACTGTTGGGACAGGGCGAGCGTTGCGCGATCGGCGGCCTGCCGTGACTGCCAGTAACGGGACAGGGAGAGGCGCTGTCCCTCGTCCAGCAGCGCTATCAGAGCCGGACTCATCGACGCCTCGAAGCGGGCGCGTTCACTGGCCAGGGCACGCGCGGCTTCATAGGCCAGGATGACCTTCTGGTGCGTCACGAGGTCGTCGAATGACGGGCCCAGATCAACGGGGCTGAGGTGGGCTCCGAGTTCCACCATCCTCGTGGCGGCGCCTTCCAGGGCGGCGGTGACGTCCGGCGATGGCATAGGAGTGCTGGGCACCCGGCAGAGGCCGACGCGCACCCCCTCGAGCCTCTCCAGAGGAGTGATCGGATCGCTGCCGGTGAGGGCAGTGAACAGCGTGCGCGTGTCCTCCATGTGTCGGGTAAACCAGCCCAGGGTGTCCAGTGACGGGGCGAGTGCCTTCACGCCGGCGACGCTGAGCGTGCCGTGGCTGGGCTTGAAACCCACGACACCGCAGTAGCTGGCGGGACGGATGATGCTGCCCACGGTCTGGGTGCCGAGGGCAACAGGTACCATGCCGGCGGCGACGGCGGCCGCCGAACCGCTCGAGGAGCCCCCCGGAGTGCGTGCCGGGTCATGGGGGTTTCGAGTCCTGCTGGGTTGGAAGTAGGCGTACTCGGTCGAGACCGTCTTGCCCATGGGCAGGGCGCCGAGGCGAGTCAGCTGGGTGACGATGGCCGCGTCCATGTCGGAGCCGTCGACGTGGTGGTATCCCTGTGTTCCCCAGGTGGTGGGCAGTCGGGCCGTGTCGATGATGTCCTTGATGCCTACCGGGACACCGTACAGGGCATTAGAGGGTTGCCCGCCATCACGCCCCGCCATGGAGGGCTCGGGGGCCAGGCACTCCCAGGCCTGGAGGCTTGGGTCCATGGCGTCGATGCGCTCCCGGCAGGCTCTCCACCAGTCAAGCGGCGAGAGTTCGCCGTCGGCGAGACGGTGCTGAAAACCGGCCAGGGTCATGCGGTTCCAATCGGTCATGTGCGTTAGCTCCTGACTGACCTGCTGTCTGAAGGTGAACGAAGGGGTGCCATGCAGCGGGCAATCAAGGGGCAGGTGGCTCGCCCAGCAGGGTGATACCGGTGCCCAACTGCTCCTCGATGGCCTGGCCGATGGCCAGCAGCCTGGCGTCCTGCCAGGGGCCCGCCAGCACCTGAAGCCCGACCGGCATGCCGGCACTGTCCTTTCCCACCGGCATGGTCAGCCCGCAGAGCCCCATGAGGTTGGCGATCACGGTGTTGCGCAGGGCGAGCATGTTGGCCCTGGCGTAGGCCCCCTCGGGGAGCAGGCTCTCCAGGGTGGGCGGGGTGAGGGCCACGGTGGGGGTCAGCATGGCATCCACGTCGGTCAGGCGCGTTGCGGCCGAGGCTGTCAGTTTGTCGATGATGGTGCGGCGGCGAACGTACTCCCAGGCGGGCATGTCGTCGGCGGCCTTCACCCGGGCGGCGACATTGGGATCCAGGGTCTCGATCATCTCGGGCAGTTCGGTCTTGAGGAACGCTGCCAACTCGGCAGCGGCCAGACCTCCCTGCTGGAACAATGCGTAGGCTTCATCGGTGTGGGGCAGGTCAAACGTGATCAGACGCGCCCCGGCGGCCTCGAGCCGGCGGATGGCGGCTTCGACGGCTTCGGCAACGCCGGGGCTGCAATCGTCCCAGAAGAAGGCGCCGGGGACACCGAAAGTGAGATCGGCCAGGGCCGGCGGGGCCGGTACGCGGGAGCGGCGCCTTGTCAGTGCCCCATCGAGGGCGTCGAAGGCGAAGGCCAGGTCATCTACGCGGTGGGCCAGCAGGCCGGGGGTGTCCAGGGTGGTGGAAAGCGGCACGATCTGGTCCGTCGACCAGCGTCCGACGGTGGTCTTGAGGCCGGCGACGCCGGTCATGGCGGCCGGGACGCGCACTGAGCCGGCGGTATCCGTCCCCAGGGCCAGGCTCGCGGTGCCGCCGATCAGGGAGACTCCTGCGCCGGCACTGGAGCCGCCGGGAGTGCGGTGGGCCTGGCGGTCCCAGGGGTTGCGGGGAGCGCCCCAGTGGGCGTTGGTGCCCAGCCCGCCAAAGGCAAACTCCACCGAGTGGGTCTTTCCCATGACGCTGGGCAACTGGGCGAGCAGGGCGGCGATCATGGGCCCCGGCTGTTCCCACTGCTTGGGGAGTCGCCGTGACGAGCCGGCATAGGTCGGCAGGCCGGGCACCGCATAGATGTCCTTGATCGATACAGGGATGCCCATCAGGGCCCCGGCATCACCGCCCTGTCGGAACAGGGCATCGGTGGCCTCGGCAAAGGCCAGGGCGGCCTCGCCGTTCCAGGTCAGGTAGGCATGGTCATGCTGGCCGCGGGTTCGGTGAGCCTCCACGGAGGCCTCGGCCAGGGCGGTGGCGGTAAGCGTGCCGCTGCGCAGTCCGGCGTACTGATCGCGCAGCGGTCGCTTCAGAGGTGAGTCGGTCATGGCGTGCTTCCTTGTTGTCAGTCGCGAATCTCGAAGATCGATTCGACTTCGACGGCGGCGTTGCCGGGCAGGGTGGCGACGCCGATCGCCGTGCGAGCATGGCGTCCCTGTTCGCCGAACAGGGCGATGAAGAGCTCCGAGGCGCCGTTGATCACCAGCGGTACGTCGTGGAACCTGGGCGCCACGTTGACGAACCCGTTCATGCGTATACAGCGAACGACGCGGCTCATGTCACCCTCCACCGCATCGCTGAGCGAGGCCAGCAGGTTCAGCGCGCACGCCCGGGCGGCGAGCTTGCCTGTCTCGAGGTCGAGCTCGGCGCCCACCTTGCCCGGGTAGAGAACCTCGCCGCCTCGCTCGCAGATCTGGCCGGCCAGGAACAGCTGGTTGCCCAGCCTCGACCATGGCAGGAAGGCGCCGCGGGGGCACGGGATGGCGGGGAGGGTAAGGCCCTGTGCGGCCACGACCGTTTCAATGGTCTGGATCAAGGGAATCTCTCCTGGTGGTGAGCAGCCGCTCGACGGCGTGCGCCAGGACGCGTACCGCGACCTCGGCGTCGGCGCGCTCTATGTGTTCATCGGGGTGGTGGCTGATCCCCTCCCGGCAGGGGGTGAAGAGCATCGCCGTGGGGCACAGGTGGGCGAGGTGGATGGCGTCGTGAAAGGCCCCGGATACCAGCCGCGGGGCCCGTGGCCAGAAGGCCCTGACGGCATCGTCGAGGACGGCGACCAGGTGGTCATCGAAGGCCACCGGGGCCACCCTCGAGGTCGCCTCCAGTCGGGCCGTGCAGTTGGACCACTCCCGTTCTGCCAGTCTTTGGAATGCGGCATCCAGGGCGTCCAGCACCGCCGGGTCCGGATGGCGAAGGTCGATGGTGAATCGGGCCTGCTGGGCGATGGTGTTCACCGAATTGGGCGTCAGGGCGAACTTGCCGATGGTGAATCTCACCTGGTCGTCGTGGGCCGCCACGGCCTCCTTCAGGGCGCCAACCAGGGCATGGGCCCCCATGAAGGCATCATGACGCGACGCCTCCGGTGTGGTACCCGCATGGTTGGCCTGGCCATTGACCTCGACCTCGTACCAGTTGACCCCCTGGATGCCGGTGACCACGCTGATTGGGGCACCCTGCGTCTCCAGCACGGGCCCCTGCTCG
>PWEV01000280.1 GCA_003553625.1 Halomonas sp. | reverse complement strand
GGGCCCCCGGCGGCGTGACCCAGTGGCCCACGTAGGCCAACCGGTCCAGCGGCAGCGTAAGCCCATGGGACTCGCACAGCGCCCGGAAGCCGGTCTCCTCGCGCCGCAGCGCCTCGCGCCCCTCGGTGAGGACAGGGTGATCCTCTGGCAGCAGGCGCCCCTGTCCGTCCACGGCCAGCAGCAGGCCCGCTTCCTCGAGGCACTCGCGCAGGGCCGCGATCATGTAGTCGGCCCCACCCTCGTCGAGGCTCAGGGTCTGGCTGATGGCGCCGTCCTCGCGGCCGGAGGCGCAGGCCCGCACGTCCGGGTCGCAGGGGTCCACGGCGCCGCCCGGAAAGACGAAGTAGCCGGGAAGGAAGGCCGCCTGCCAGGTGCGCTGCAGCAGCAGAACTTGAAGCCCCTCGTCGCCGTCTCGGACAAGGGCAAGGGTCGCGGCGGGCCGGATCACGGTCATGCGGCCTCCGCTTTCGGGCGGGGCGTGACCACGGCCAGGGTCACCGTGGCCTTGGCTACCAGGGCCTCGGCGCCCGGGCCGCCGTGGATCTCGGACTCGACGACGATCAGGCTACGCCCGGGCTTGAGCACCCGGGCGATGCAGCGCAGCTCGGGTCCCCGAGCGGGGCGCAGCAGGTTGATCTTGAACTCGGCGGTGAGCACGATCGCCCCCGTGGGGATCAAGGTGGCGCCGGCGGCTCCCGCGGTGTGATCGGCGACGCTGGCCTGCACGCCGGCGTGCACGAAGCCATCCTGCTGCTGATGGTCCTCGCGCACGACCAGGCGGGTCTCGCAGAGTCCCGGCGCGATCGTTTCCGCCTCAAGGCCCAGCGCCCGGATAAAGGGCGCCGCCTGGAGGATGCGCGCCACCTCGGTCCGATAGTCGGGGTTGGCCGGCGGAAGGTCGGGGGGCTGGGGCATCGCGGGGCTCCTTGCAATGATGATATCGGCCCCTAGCAATACCACGCCGGCCGCGGCCGGCCAATCGGCAGACTGGCGAGGACAGGGGGATCGAGATGAGAGCACCGCTACAGGATGCCGAGGCGACTTGCCTTGGCAACCGCGGCGGCACGCGAGGAGCAGTCCAGACGAGTGTAGATGTTGGCCAAGTGACGATGAACCGTGTGCTCGCTCAGCACCAGGCGTTCAGCGATCCGCCATTCGGTGAGGCCCTCTGCCGCCAATGTCAAGATCTCTACCTGTCGCGGGGTGAGCGGACACGGCTCTCGATTGGCATCGTCCCCGGCCAGCTCAGCGAGTAGGGCGGTCGCCCGACCCGCCTCGCGGGAAGCGCCCAGCTCCTCGAGCGCCGACCATGCCCGGCGTGCTTCGATCGCAGCCAGTTCCGAGCAGGCGGTCGATTCCAGCGCCTGTGCAAGCTCGAGGCGCGCCAGCGCGGCCTCAAAAGGCATGCCGGCGCGGTCGAAGCTGGCGATGGCATCGGCATAGTGTCGTCCCGCAAGCTCGGCATCGGCGGCGGCGGTCGCGAGTCTCGCCTCACATACCCCTGCCGTCGCCACCAAGGAGCTGGTGCCAATGGCCGCCGCGAGATAACGCAACTCTTGGGCGAGTTCCGCCGCTTCGTCAGGGGCCTCTAGCGCAAGCCAGGCACGTACGCCAATCTCGAGCGCATCCGCCCGCTTCGGACTGTCTTCCGGCAGTTGACGAAGTGCACGCTCGGCGAGTTTCGCTGCGCCGGCGGCGTCTCCCGCCTCTAGGTGAAGCGCCGCCAGCCCAGCTTGCGCGAACCATTGCTCGCCGGCCTCCTCGAAGGCACGTCGGGCCTCGGTTTGACGCCCCTGGCGGCGGCGCAGATCTCCAAGCCGGGCCAGGGCGTCGCCATACCAAGCCCGCGGGCCATGAGGGAGTCGGTCGACAGCGGTGACGAGTTCCCGCTCGGCATCACGCCACCAGCCTCGGCGGGTGAGGATCCGACCATAGTGAGAGCGGCAGTTTCCGACCACGAACGGCACACCAAGTCGGTTGCTGAACGCGGTGATCTGCTGGCTCCACTGCCAGCCTCGCTCGTCGTCACCCAGTTCCTCGCAGGCGGAGAGCAGCAGGCAGCACGACCATACCGCGGGCACGAGCTCTTCGTACTCGCCGGCCAGCGAGGCCGCCGTCGCCTCGTCAAGACACCGCAATCCCGCAGCGATGTTCCCCTGCTCCAGCAGCACGACCCCTTCCATGGCAACAGCGAACATCTGCAACCCGACCGCCCCGTGCGCCCGGCCAATCCGCTGGGCTTCACCCACCAGCCAATGCGCGGCGGAGAGTTGCCGGCTGCCCAGCGCCAGATAGGCATCGAACACCGCCTGCCAGCCATGCTCCGGAGACTCGTCCAGTCCGTCGAGGAGACGCCGGGCCCGGGCGAACCACCCATCCGCAACAGCGAACACGCCCCTGAACCATAGGTGATCATCACCGATCCACATCGCCATCCGGGCGGCCCCGAGGAGGTCGTCTGAGGCGTGATAGACGCGATAGGCACGTTCCCTCGTTGCCAGGCAGGCGGTAAGGTCTTCCTGCCACCAATAGACCCAACTCAACCCTTCGAGTGCAGCGGGATCATCGCGTTGCGCCAGGACCGAGTCGAAGCACGACCGCGCCTTCACCCACCCACCTTGAGCGAGTGCGCGATACCCTTCGGCAACCGCCTCCTGGGTCAATGACGACTCGGTCATGGAGAGATCCTGTGGCCTGAATACCCCTTCAGCAAAGACGGGAAGGCCGTTCCGCTTACGGGGGCGGGACGGCCAGGCTTGCACAAAGCGACGCTCTCAGTTTAGCAGGCACCATGGCAAGGCGAGGATCGTCGCGGTGCTGCATCGGTCATCCTGCCCTTGAGCGCCTGCCATGGCGGCCCGCGACGTTCCCGTGACCTGCTCCGTTCACCGGCGCTGGCCGGTGATAACGAGGTACTCGGCCGGAAGCACGACCCGGCCATCGGGGGCTCTGTATCGCGCGAACAGGTCCGCAAGCTCGGCTTCCAGGTCAGGCCATCGACCCTCGGACGCGGCCAGCTCGGAGGCCAGATTGACCGGCCCCAGGTTATCCGTGTAACAGGCAACGGCCGCATCGACCGAGGAGTGGGTGATTTCCCAGATGGCGCGTTCGAAGCCAGGCGAAAGGCCGGTGCCCTCCAGGAGCTCACGGACCTGCTTCTCGTCACCCCAGGCCAGGGGTGGGTCGACGAACGCCGGGTCGGGAGGCAGGTAGCCGGCGACGATGCGGAAAAAGTTGCCAAACACTCCGTCGGGCGTCCAGGCGCACAGCCCGAGTCGACCGCCAGGCGCGAGCACCCTGGCAAGCTCGTCGGCAACGACCTCGTGGCGGGGGGCGAACATGCAGCCAAACGTCGACAGCACGACGTCGACTTCGGCGTCGGGCAATGGCAGGTCCTCGGCATCGCCTTCGACCCACTCGACGGTGACCCCGGCCTCCTCCGCGCGGGCGCGCGCCGTCTCCAGCATCTCTGGGGTGAGATCCACGCCAGTGACTCGGGCGCCCGCCTGTGCGGCCGGAATAGCGGCGTTTCCGCTGCCGCAGGCGACGTCGACAACCTTCTGATTGGCACCGATATCGAGCTTGCGCACGAGCTGGGCACCGACCTCGTAGAGGTTCTCTGCGCGCATCATCGCATCATAGTCGCCCCGCGCCCACGCGGAGCGAGCTGCTGACTTGACCTCGGATAGATGTTGCATGGTGACCTCCTTGATAATGGAGAGGACACAAGTATCGACCCGAGACCCCCTCGGCGGCTTCGCCTAAGCAGGCCAACTTGGCAACGGGTCACCATGGCATGGACAGGTGATGCGTCGTCTGCGGCGCGACGAAACCCGTTGCAGGCCCCGCCACGCCGCTCGTCGACAAGGAAATTGCCTCAGTGCGAACCGTGCCCATGACTCGCATGCAGGCCGTGATCGGATACCAGGCTCGGCAGCCAGGCCGGATCCACCATCACCAGCAGTCCGAGCAGGATCAGCAAGCCTCCGACGGGGCGCGCCAGGCGCGCCCCGTGACGCCCCACCTTCTCGTAGAGCATCAGAGCGGCCAGCGGGGCCATCCAGGCCAGGTTGGCGATCCCGACGATCACCATCACCAGCATCAGGGCCCAGCAGCAGCCGAGGCAGAAGGC
>PWEV01000265.1 GCA_003553625.1 Halomonas sp. | reverse complement strand
AGTGACTGTCTCGTGATCGAAGCGCGTCGACTCTGATGAACGGATGCCCCTCTGGTGACGACCCAAGAGACCTCCCGGCCACGGCGTGGCCTGTTTGTTGCCGGCCTGCTGCTGACGCTTCTCACCGGCGCCAGCCTGCGGCTGCGCCGCCGGGTCAGGCAGCGCACCGCCCAGCTCTCCCGAAGCGAGCAGCGACTCGCCATCACCCTCGACAGCCTGGATACCTACATCTCCGAGTACCGGGCGATCCAGGCCTGCAATCATCGCCTGGCCAACTTCAGCCCGGTCACGGGCCTGCCCAACCGAGGGCGCCTGGTCGCAGAGCTGGAACAGGCGATTGCCCGACTGTGCCGCCCTGATCGCCATGATCGCCATGCGTGGCGGGCGCGATACGGCGCGCTGCTGCTGATCGACCTCGATCGCTTCAAGCTGGTCAACGACCTGCACAGCCATGAGGAGGGAGACCGCCTGCTGCAGCAGGTGGCCGACGGTCTGGAGCAGGCCCTCCCCGAGTCCGGTTTTCTGGCCCACATGGGGAGCGACGAATTCGCCCTGCTGATACACAACCTCGACCTGCCGCTGGAGGAGGCGGCACACCGTGTCGAGAAGATCGCCGAGAAGCTGCTGGCCGTGGTCTCCTCCATCGCCTCCCTCGACGATGCACCGTCGACGCCGTCCACCAGCGCCAGCATCGGAGTGACGCTGTTCGGCCGGGGCCTCATTGACGCTGCCAGTGTTCTGCAGCAGGTGGACATGGCGATAGCCCAGGCAAAGGCGGCGGGCGGCAACACCCTGCGCTTCTTCACTGAGGAGATTCACCTCAAGGTGATGACGCGGGTTCGCATGGAGCAGAAACTTCAGCAGGCCATCGAGCCCGACGAGCTGGTGCTGCATTACCAGCCTCAGGTATCGGCCGACGGGCGCTACCTCGGCGTCGAGGCGCTGCTGCGTTGGCAACACCCGCAGCGCGGCATGATCCCCCCGGCTGACTTCATTCCCCTGGCAGAGCAGACCCGGCTGATCCTGCCCATCGGTCACTGGGTGTTGCACAGTGCCTGCCGCCTGCTGGCCAGTTGGAGGGGCTCTTCGAGGGGCGGCCTGCGAGTCGCGGTCAACGTCAGCGCCGTTCAGTTCCATGAGCCTGGCTTCATCGAGCAGGTCAAGGCGCTGCTCGACGAAACCGGGGCACCCGCCGAGCGGCTCACCCTGGAGGTGACCGAGTCGCTGCTGATGGAGGACCCGGAGCGGGTGCGCGTGGCCCTGGGCGAGCTGCGAAAGCTGGGCATTCGCCTGGCGCTGGACGACTTCGGCACCGGCTACTCATCGCTCAACTACCTCAAGCGTCTGCCTCTGGACGAGCTGAAGGTCGACCGTAGCTTCGTGATGGGCGTGCCCGACGACGCGTCGGATACCGCCATCGTGGCGACCACCCTGACCCTGGCGGCAAGCCTGGGGATGGAGGTGGTTGCCGAGGGAGTGGAGAAGACCTCGCAGCTCGACTGGCTCGCCTCCCATGGCTGCCAGACCTTCCAGGGCTACCACTTCGGTCGTCCGGTACCCCTGGAGGAACTTCCCCTCGCCGAGGGATGACCACCGCGATCAGCTCCACAGCTCGCTTACCGGAGTCTCGGGGGCGTAGTGGCTGGCCACCTGGGCCTGAAGCAGTTCGGCGGTGGCCAGGGCATCCACGAGGGCATGGTGACCCTGATAGGCAGGCAGTCCGTAGCGCTCCCGGCTATTGTGCAGACGAATCGAGATCGGCGGGCGGCCCAGCCAACGCCGAAAGCGCGCCCACAGCGACTGGCGATGCAGTCGGGCCTCAAGCGACATGGTGTCGATCATCGGGAAACGTATCCCCTCGCCCAGCCGAGCCTCGATGCCACTGTCCAGAAAGGGCCGCTCGATGTGGCGATAATGCACTACCGTGACCCGCCCCTTCAGCAGCTCGAGCAGCTCGGGCAGGATCTCGGCAAGATCGGGCGCGTTCTCCACTTCGGTATGGGTGATGCGATGCAGGGTCACCGATTGTTCGGTGAGCACCCTGGCAGGCTTGAGCACCCAGTAGCGCCGCTCGCGCAGCGGAATGCGCGCCAGGCTGAAGGGCACCACGCCCACACTGACGATGGCGTGTCGGCGGGGGTCCAGTCCGGTGGTCTCGATATCCAGCGCCGCCATCGGGACATCGCTAATGGGAGTGGCCGAATCGGGGCAGCCGGCGGCGAAAAAATCCTTGAGCAGGGGATGCTGAACCCTGACGGCACGGTCGGCCAGGTATTCGGGCCAGCCAGGAGCCTGTTGCCGCATCTTGCCGAGCAGCCGAATCATTGGGGCCCCGGGGAACGGCGCGCCCCGCTGGCCGGGATCGGATAGCGAAACTTGAGAAATTTCTGGGCATTGCTGAGCACCTGGAAGGCGTCCTTGAGGGTGTGGCGCTCGGTGTCGCTGACGTTCTCCGGCTCGATATTGTTGTCCGGGGTGCGCTCGTGCTGCAGATCGATCACCTGGTGGTGGATACGCGCCATGGAGAGAAATTCCAGGGCATAGCGAAGCTTGTCGCTGACCCCCTGTGCCAGCAGCTGGGTGCGGTCGATGTCATCCAGGCGAGCGAAGCTGTTCTGGGCCCGGGAGCCGCACGCCAGGGCGTGGACCCGGATCAGGTCGGTGAGGGGCGCGGTCCCGCGGCGCTTGAGGTTGATGGAGTTGTTCTGCTTGCCGTCCTTTTCCATCACGAAGGTGCGGAAGAACCCCAGCGGAGGTGTGCGATTGAGGGCGTTGCGGGCCATGGCCGCCAGGAACAGTGCACTCTTCGGGGCCTGCTCGGCCACCAGATCCTGGAGCTGCTCGACGAAGACGTTTTCGCCGTAGACGGCGTCGAGGTCGAAGAAGATCGAGCTGTGGAGCAGTCGCTCAGGGGTCGGGTCGCGAATCCAATCCCGAAAGTAGCCCTTCCACACCGACAACGGCTGCCGCCAGCGCGGGTTGGTGGCCATGATGTCACCGGTGCAGTAGGTGTAGCCGCAGGTGTGCAGGCCGTCACTGACGATCTTCGCCATCTCGAGGAAGTAGGCGTCATGGGCCTTTGGGTCGAAGGCATCATCGAGCACCAGGGCATTGTCCTGGTCGGTGACCAGGCTCTGCTCGTTGCGCGCCATGGAACCCATGGCCATGAAACAGTAGGGGACCGGCGGCGGGCCCAGCGCCTCCTCGGCCAGCTCCAGCAGCCGGCGGGTGAAGCTGCGCCCGATGGTGGAGAGCGCGCTGCCGATCATTCGCGAGTCGGCGCCATCTTCCACCATGCGCACGAAGGCGGCGCGCACGTCCGGGGCCAGCTTGGCCAGGCCCTCGGCCGAGGACTGATTGAAGATATTGCTGACCAGGTAGAGGCTAGAGTGGGTCTCATGGCGAATGATATCGGAGAGGTGCACGATGCCCACCGGATGTCGGCGGTACATCACCGGCAGGTGATGGATGTTGTTGCGCAGCATGGTGAGCATCGCTTCGTGCACCGATTCATCGGACTGGATCGCCACCAGCCGATCGCCCACAATCTCACCCACCGGGGTCTCGGGCGCTCGGCCCTCGGCCACCAAGCGGCGGAAGTCGCTGTCGGTGAGAATGCCCCGTACCTGCCAGGCGCGCTCCTCGCTGTCGCGGAGGGTATAGCGAGGGTTGTCGCCGGGGGTATCCAGCACCAGTACCGCAGAGGCGCCGGAATCACCCACCTGTCGCGCGGCCTCCTGCACCGTGGTACTCGCCTCCACCATCACCGGGTAGCGGGTGAGCAGCTTGCGCACCCGGGTGATCATCATGCTGTTCTGCTTCTTGTGGTGTTCAACGGCGGATTCGAGGCGCGGCCGCTCCAGTTCCACGAAGTCGGCGAAGTGCTCATCCTCTGTGCAGAGTCGCTGGAAGAGCGCATCCGGCAGGAAGTAGATCAGGGTATCTTCCAGCGCCTGGGCAGGAAAACGCACCCGGTGATTCCCCAGCAGGCTGAACTGGCCGAAGATATCGCCCTCAACCAGGCGATTGTACAGAGCGCCATTGCGCCGATGAACCTCCACCGCGCCGCTTCGGATATAGGCGAGATCGTGGATCTCCTGGTCGAGCGTCAGGATCTCGCTGCCTGCCCGGT
>PWEV01000149.1 GCA_003553625.1 Halomonas sp. | reverse complement strand
TCGACTCCAGGTGTGAGGTATGCACGAACATGTCGGCCACGGCGATGCGCGTCAGCCGATAACCCCCATGCACAAGGCGTGCCGCATCCCGCGCCAGGGTGGCCGGGTCGCAGGAGACATACAGCACCCTGGGCACCGGCGATGCCGCCAGCGCCGAGCAGACGGCATCGGCGCCATCCCGGGGCGGATCGAGCAGCAGGACATCCGGCGCGACCTCGGTCAACAGGGCCTTCACCACCCGGGCATCGTTCAGGTCGGCCTGCCGGGCCGTCACCGTCAGCCGCTGTCCTCGTGAATTGTCGCGGGCGTTCTCGGCCAGACGGGCGATCATGGTCGGGCTGCCCTCCACCGCCGTCACTCTGGCACCGGCGGACGCCAGGGGTAGGCTGAAGTTGCCCACCCCGGCGAACAGGTCCAGCAGTGCCGCGCCCTCCAGGTCATCGAGCCAGGTCAGGGCGGTGGCCACCATCTGTCGATTGACCTCGGCATTGGCCTGCAGGAAGTCGCCCGGGGCGAAGCCCAGCGTCAGTTCCGCGGCGGCGCCCGATGCGCCGGGGGCCGATGGCACTCGAACGCTCAGCGCCGGCGTCGGGGTCAGCCATTCGAGCGTCGGCGACTCGCGCCCCGCCAGCCAGGCCAGGTGAAGACCGTGCTGGGTGGCAAAGGCCAGCCAGCGTGCGCGGTCGGCGGCGTGCTCCTTGAGCTGGCGCACCAGCAATACCGCGCCCTGATCGCTGTCGAGCAGCTCCAGGTGTCCCACCTGCCGAGGCGCATCGAGGGATGCCACCTGGTGGTGCAGCGGCGCCAGCAGGACATCGAGTGCCGGCACCAGAATGATGCAGCGCTCGATGTCCACCAGGCGATGGCTGTGGTGAGCCCGGAAGCCGAGATGTATCCGCCCCTCTGCGCCCACCTTGACCCCCAGCCGGGCACGACGACGATAACCGTGGTCGGCCCCGGCCAGCAGCTGCGGCTCGTCAGGTGCCTCGACGCCCTGGCGGGCCAGCAGGTCGATCAGTACCGTCAGCTTGTGGCGGCGCTGGGCGGGCACGGCCAGGTGCTGAAGGTCGCAGCCGCCGCAGCGTCCGTAGTAGGCGCAGGGAGGCGTGACCCGCTCGGGGGAGGCCTCGATGAGGTCGCGGACATGGGCCTCGTCGAAGCGCTTGCGGGTGAGATGCACCGCCGCCTCGACCCGCTCCCCGGGGAGCGCGCCCTCCACGAACAGCGTCTTGCCGGCCGCGTCGTGGGCCAGGCCGCGGCCATCGTGGGCCAGGCGCTCGATGGTGACACCCCGGGGCTTGTCGTCGCCGGCGTCACCGTCACGGACAACATCGTCACGGACAACATCGTCTCCTGCGTCAGCGGCGCCTGGCGCCCCCTGGGGAGCCTGACGCCCCTGCAGCCCGGACACCCCCGAACGTTCGCGGCGCGGACGCCGCTTGCCCAGCATTGCCATCTCAAGCCTCCGGGGCGAACAGGCCGGTGGAAAGGTAGCGGTCGCCGCGGTCGCAGACGATGAACGCGATGACCGCGTTCTCGACCTCCTCGGCCACGCGCAGAGCACCGGCCAGGCACCCGCCCGACGACACCCCGGCGAGGATCCCCTCCTCACGGGCCAGCCGCCGCATGTGCTCCTCGGCCTCACGCTGGCCGATATCGATCACCCGATCGACCCGGCTGGCATCGAAGATGCCGGGCAGGTATTCCGGTGGCCAGCGGCGAATGCCGGCAATGCTGGCACCGTCCTCCGGCTGCAGGCCGATGATCTGTATCTCGGAATTGCGCTCCTTCAGTGCCTTCGAGACGCCCATGATGGTGCCCGTGGTGCCCATGGAACTGATGAAGTGCGTCACCCGGCCGGCGGTCTGCTCCCAGATCTCGGGACCGGTACCCCGGTAGTGGGCCAGGGGATTATCGGGGTTGGCGAACTGGTCCAGGCGCTTGCCCTCGCCGCGGGCCAGCATGGCTTCGGCCACATCCCGGGCCTGCTCCATGCCGCCCTCCTTGCTCACGGTAATCAGTTCGGCGCCGAAGGCGGCCATGGCCTGCTTGCGCTCCTCGGAGGCGTTTTCGGGCATGATCAGCACCATGCGATAGCCTCTGATGGCCGCCGCCATGGCCAGGGCAATACCGGTATTGCCCGAGGTCGCCTCCACCAGCGTATCGCCGGGGGTGATCTCGCCCCGCGCCTCGGCCTGCACGAGCATGGAGAGGGCCGGGCGATCCTTCACGGAACCGGCGGGGTTGTTGCCCTCCAGCTTGGCCAGCAGGACGTTGTTGCGGCCGGCGTTGATACGCTTGAGGCGGACCAACGGCGTGTTGCCGACGACATCCTCGAGGGTGGGAAAATGCATGCAACCTTCCTTGTGGAAACGGGTTTTCAGTCATTATATCCCTGCCGCCGCGGGGGGGACAGGTATGCCCATCTGCTGTGCCATACTGGGGGCTGCCACCTGCAGAGAGCCTGCCGATGTCGTTGAAGTTCCGCCTGATGCTGATTGGCCTGATCGTGCCCTGGCTGCTGATGCTGCTGCTCGCCGTGACGACCCTGTCGCTGCAACGCTCGGACCACGCCGAACAGCTTCAGTCCCGCCTGGAGCAGGCCGTCGACCTTCTCATGCCTCTGCTGAACGATGCCCGCGATGCCGAGCAGCGGGAGGCCACGGCGGCACGCCTGCTGGAGCTCGAGGAGGTCCGCGCCCTGGGCATCATCGATACCCGGGGCGAGATGCTGGTGCAGCTGGGTCGGCTTCGCTCGCCGCCCGCCGCCCCCGGCGGAGCGGGTCGGCAACTCGATCAAGAGGGTGCCGAATGGCGGCTGCAGGCGCCGCTGGCGGGGCCCGAATCGGCCTGGCTGGTGCTCGAGGTGGACGCCAGCCCCCTGGTGCTGGACCACTACCGGCAGATCGGCCTCAACGCGCTGTTGCTGGCGGCTGCCGCCCTGCTGCTGGGCGGCCTGACCTATACCACTTACCGGCGCCTGCGCCCCCCTCTGGCCGCCGTGGACGATGCCCTCTCCCGGCTGGCCAGGAGCGAGAGCCCTCCCGACCTGCCCTCGTCACCGAGCGAGCTCGCCGGCCTGAGCGAGCGGGTCAACGCCTTGAGCGAGCATCTGGCCCAGGGCAGGCTGGAGACGCAGCGCCAGATCGAACAGGCCACCGCCGAGCTCGAGGAGTCCATGGAGACCATCGAGGTCCAGAACATCGAACTGGACATCGCCCACCGCCGCGCCGTGGAAGCCAACCGCATAAAATCGGAATTCCTGGCCAACATGAGCCATGAGATCCGTACCCCGCTGAACGGCATCATCGGTTTCTGCCGCCTGCTCGATCGTTCGCGACTGGAACCGCGCCAGCGGGAGTGGCTCGAGCACGTCCAGCGCGCCTCCGGCAACCTGCTGGTGCTGGTCAACGACGTACTCGATTTCTCCAAGCTGGAAGCCGGTCACCTGGAACTGGAGCGTCTCCCGCTGGACATGGTCGCCCTGGTGGATGAGGTACTCGGCCTGCAGGCGCCGCTGGCCCACCAGAAGGAACTGCAGCTGCTGGGCCTGGTGTATGACGACGTGCCCAGCGTGCTCAACGGCGACCCGATGCGCATCCAGCAGGTCCTCACCAACCTGGTGCACAACGCCGTGAAGTTCACCCGGCAGGGCGAGGTCGTTGTTCGGGTCATGATGGAGCAGGCCGAGCCCGGCAGGGTAACGCTGCGGATCAGCGTCACCGACACCGGCATCGGCCTTACCACGGAGCGCCAGCGCCTTCTCTTCCGGGCCTACCAGCAGACCGAACCCAGCCACGCCCGGGAGTTCGGGGGCACGGGATTGGGACTGACCATCTGCCGCCAGCTGGTAGAGCAGATGGGCGGAGAGATCGGCGTGGAGAGCGAGCCCGGCCAGGGCACCACCTTCGCCTTTACCCTCCCCCTGGAGGGCAGCGAGACCCCCGAGCGGCCAGCCGAGCTGCGCCTCGCCGGCCAGACGGTGCTGATCGAGGAACCCCATCCCGCCACTCGCCGGGCCCTTCATCATCTCTTCACCCGCTGGGGTGCCCGACCGGTGGACGCCGCCGCGCACCCTCCCGAGGGCGGCCCACCGGCTCTGCTGGTCGCCAGCCTGCCTCACACCCCCCTCACCGCCGACGAGGCGGGGATCTGGCAGCGCCG
>PWEV01000054.1 GCA_003553625.1 Halomonas sp. | reverse complement strand
CTCTCCTCCGTCGCTTCCCCCGTGGCCTGGCTGCCGAACAGGTAGACTGCCTGCAGCGAGGGCAGTGGGCTGCCAGAGCGAATAATCGGGGACAGACCCCCATTTCCCACCTAGCCTGAAGCAGTACCACCAGCGGTCGGCTGAGATGCCGGCAGCTGGTTTTTTTGCGATCCACTGCTTGCCCCTTGCCCCTTGCCCCTTGCCATCCGTTCTTGCTGGTTGTGCGTCAATGACGTATAGTGGTTACTATGTACACGATTATCGAAACCGCGATGTTTCGGCGCTATGCCGAGCAGGTGTGGCGGGATGATGAGCGAGAGGCCTTCATTGCCTGGCTGGCATTTGACCCACTGGTAGGTGATGTCATCCCCGGTACGGGCGGTGTACGCAAGGTGCGGTGGCGGCGCCAAGGAAGTGGCAAGCGAGGCGGTGTGCGTGTGATTTACTACAACACCCTCGATGATGGCCAAGTATGGCTGTTGATCGTGTACGCAAAGTCAAAGTTCGACAACCTGCCCGCATCGCTTTTGGCTCAACTGAAAGAGGAACTGGACCATGGATGAAGAGATGGAACAGTTTGGCCGTGATCTGCTGGAATCCGTGCGTCAGATGAAACGCGGTGAGGTGTCTCGGGTCACCAGGGTCGAAGTTCCCATGGCGGCTCAGATTCGCCATCGGCTGGGGCTATCACAAAAGGAGTTTGCCGAGTTGTTGGACGTTAGCCCCGGCACATTGCGTGGTTGGGAGCAGGGGCGGCGAGAGCCCACCGGTACGGCTCGTACCTTGCTGCGAGTGGCGGAAAAGCACCCCGAGGCGCTGAGGGATCTGCGGTAATCGAACGGGCTAATCGGGGACAGACCCTGAGGGATCCCCAGGAATAGAACAAGAAAATCAGTATATTAGGATTGAACAAGGTCTGCATGGGCTGGCATGTTGTTAATCGCCAAACCAACAATATGCCGAGGAGCCCATGCAGACGACTCGATTCTTGCACAAGATCCTGGCCACTTCAGCCTCTGCCGTTCACGCTCACCGCCTTGAAGTGCTGCTGGCAGCAGTCCATGCGTTGCTCAATGGCCAACGCCTTGGCCTGACAGCGCTGGGACGCCAGCGGAAATATCGAAAATATAGCGAAAATATAGGACACCCACTTATTTGACAGCCCTTCCTGGCTGGCTACGTTGAGATAACACCCCGCCCATCGGACACAGCCATGACCCAGTCCCGTGCCGCGCTCGTCTCGCTGGATGCCACGCCCTGGTATCACCTCGTTAACCGCTGTGTGCGCCGGGCCTTCCTGTGTGGCACCGATTCCGTCAGCGGCCAGTGCTATGAGCATCGGCGCGGCTGGATCGCCGACCGCCTGCATCAGTTGGCCGGGGTATTCGCCATCGACGTGGCCGCCTATGCGGTGATGAGCAATCACTACCACTTGGTGGTGCGGGTGGATGCGCTGCGGGCGGCGGAGTGGTCTGATGACGAGGTGCTGCGGCGCTGGACAGCGCTGTTCACCGGGCCGCTGTTGGTGCAGCGCTATCGTGCCGGAGCGGAACAGCTGCCGGCCGAGAGGGCGGCGGTGACGAAGCTGGCAGCCACATACCGCGAGCGGCTGGCCGATATTTCCTGGTTCATGCGCGTGCTCAACGAGTCCATCGCTCGTCAGGCCAACGCCGAAGACGACGCGAAGGGGCGCTTCTGGGAAGGGCGTTTCAAGAGCCAGGCGTTGCTCGACGAGGCAGCGATTCTCAGCGCCATGGCCTATGTCGATTTGAACCCCATCCGCGCCGGCATCGCCGAGACGCCGGAAGCCTCTGCGCATACCTCGGTGGCAGAGCGCCTTGCCGGGCTGATGCCAGAGAGCGAGAGTGAACCCATGTCGGCGGGAGAGGGTGCAGCGGCGCCAACCGCTGCGCCAGGCGTACCGGCCTGGTGCGATACCTTGCCGCTTTCGCCGCTGATGCCTTTCGATGCCACGGCGCAGCTGGTCAATGCCATCCCGTTCGGCTTCGAGGAGTATCTCGAGCTGGTCGAAACCACTGGCCGCTGCCAGCGAGCGGATAAGCGCGGGCTGATCGAGGGGCGGGTGCCGCGGCTACTCGACCGTCTGAATATCGACCCCGAAGCCTTCATCACTGCCTCCACCACGCTGCTCAAGCGCTTCGGCAGCGCCGTGGGCACGCCGGCCAGCCTCAGCGCCTGCTGCGCCGCCCGCCAGGCGCGGCATCTAAGGGGCATGCGCATGGCGCGGGAGGTGTTCGAGCGGCGGGTGGCTTGATCGTTCTCCAGGGTTAGGGGGGTGACACGGGAGAAGGAAAATGGGGGGCTATCCCCGATGAGTCGCAGTCTCAGCTATGACGCTCGAGTTCATGTAGCGCGGCACGAGCCAGGAACCCGGAGCGACTCTTGTAATCCCCATGCTTGGCCACGGTGCTATCGATCCGCTTGATCAGCAGATCGGGGAGTGTGACGTTGATCTTGTGACTCTTGCCCAAGTAGGGCGTCATGTCGATCTCGACCGCGGCCCAGACCCAGCCAGCAAGGTCTGGATCGTCCAGATGCCGCTGGATCGCTGTGGCCACCGGTATCGGGTCGCCATGCTCAGCCAAACTTTCCAAATGGCCCTCGATCGCTTCTCGGGCATTGTCAATCGCCTCGTCGAAGGTATCGCCAGCCGAAAAGCATCCCGGAAGATCCGGTACGACTACGCCATAGGCGTGAGTGTGATCCCCGACCTCAATGGCAATGGGAAAGTGCATTGTGTGACTCCTCTTTGGCACCAGGTACTGGGTGCCTCACCTTAGGCCAGCCTGCTTTCGTATGGCTTGTATCAAGCCCTTTTTCAGGTCCTTCTTCGGATGGGGAACGGTTATGGTCCCCGGCTTTAGAGAATGCCGGAAGTGATGATGACTGCCCTTGACCCTGTCCAGCACCCAGCCATCGGCTTCCAGTTCCTTTATCAGGTCGCCACTCTTCATGGGCCTGCTCCTCTCATCCTTGGGAGTTATTATAACCCCAGAAGCCAAAGCCAGCAACACCGAGCCCTTCCTGGCTGGCTACGTTGAGATTGGGGCTAATCGGGGATAGACCCCCATTTCCCCATTTTTCACCTAGCCTGAAGCGGCACAACCACTGAGCGGTCGGCAGCTATGCCGGCCGCTGGCGTTGCCAATTCTCCTTCCTCGACTCCCGTTATGGGAGGTGCTAGTTTCTGTCGCAACGGGAGAATCCAGTGAGAGTCATCGCCAAGCGCACATTGAGAGAGTTCTGGGAGCTGGGAGACGGTACACAGATCGCTTGGCTGCCCTTCGTTGCAACCCATGCGAAGTACGACATGGTAGATGCGGAGACAATCTGATGAATATTCAACCCATCCATAACGACGCGGACCTCGACCGGGCCTTTTCCCGCATTGAAGAGCTGTGGGCCGTTGAAGACGGAACCCAGCAGGCCGATGAACTCGAAGTGCTTTCTATCCTGGTCGAGAAGTACGAGGATGAGCATTATCCTGTTGGCCCATGTGATTAATCAGGGACAGACCCTCCTTTACCACGAGATGCTTTCCAAGGAGTCCCGACTATGAATCAACTCTCCCCTGATACTCAGACAATGTTGGATAGCCTGCGTGCCGCTGTGGCCGAGACCCTCGAGCGCAAGCGTCGTCTTGGCCACTATGCCGTCATCTGGCAGGACGGCAAGCCGGTACTGGTTGGTGAGGATGCCCCTGAGCAGCCTTACCAACAGCCCTCAAACGATCAGAAATCGAAGGGCTGATCGGTAGGCTCGTCGAGTGGGTCAATGATGGTTAGACCCTCGTTTTCCATAGCCTGACGCAACACCCAGCGGCCGGCAGACATGCCGGCCGCTGGCGTTGTGGGAGGGGGCGCGGCTAGGCTTTCGCCACCCAGAACCACCATACGATCAGCCCGATCAGCCCTATTCCAGCCAAATTCACGATCCAGCTCATGATGTCACCTCCTCCTGGCTCTGCTCTGCAGGGCCTTTTTCGCTATGGGGCTTGAACAGCCGCAGGCGGTTGGCGTTGCTCACCACCGTGATGGAGGAGAGCGACATGGCCGCACCCGCGATCATCGGTGAGAGCAGCATGCCGGTGAAGGGGTAGAGCACCCCGGCGGCGATGGGAATGCACAGGGTGTTGTAGCCGAAGGCGCCCACCAGGTTCTGCT
>PWEV01000080.1 GCA_003553625.1 Halomonas sp. | reverse complement strand
CCCGGATCTCGGCAATGACCTCGCCGGTCTCCTCGCTCAGCCCCGTCTCCTGGAAGCCGAGGCTGGCATAGAAATCCCGGGCGACCCGGTTGGTGGGCACATAGCAGATCGCGATCCTCTCGAAGGGTCCCTGTGCCCGAATCTCGTCCAGCACGCATTGCATGGCCCGGTGCCCGATGCCCCTTCCCTGATGATGTCGGTCGACCATCAGCCGGAAGATGTTGTAGGCAGGCGGCAGACTCTGGTGGTCGAAGGATTCGTACATGAGAAAGCCGACCACTTCTCCGTCGCAATAGATGGCGCGGGGCCGATAGGTCGGATGGAAGCTCGATTCGGCGAGGGAGTAAATGTTGTCGGCGACATAGTCACGCTGCGATGTCGCCACCTCCAGCGCAATCACGGCCTCGAAGTTCTCGCGGGTGACCTCCTTGAGTGCTACGTCCATTGCATGCTCCTCGCTTTGGGCATCACACGTGTCGTCGAGCCTTGCTGGCCTGTCAGTATGGCGCATCCTTCGGAAAGGCGACGTCGGTGCCGGGCTTCACCTGTCACGGTCGGGCTGTGCCAAGCTGGAAGCAGGATGAAAGACACAGCGAGGTGGCCCATGAATGACCGGCGGCGCGAAGCGTTGGAGTACGAGCATCGCCCCGAAGTGATCGAGCAGCGGCTGCGAGCTCCTTCCCGAGTCCGCAACCTGCCCGATGCCATCCTCGGCGGCATCGACGGTTGCGTGACCACTTTCGCGGTGATCTCCGGGGCCTTCGGGGCGGGCTTCTCTGCGTCCGTCGCCCTGGTGCTGGGGGTCGCCAACCTGCTGGCCGATGGCTTCAGCATGGCGATCAGCAACTTTGAAGCGATCAAGGCCCAGCGAGAGCATATCGACGGGGTGCGTTGTAGCGAGAATCACCATATCGACGTGGTCCCGGAGGGCGAGCGCGAGGAGATCCGCCAGATCTTCCAGCGCAAGGGGTTCACGGGCGAGACTCTGGAGCGGGTGGTGGAGACCATCTGCAGTGACCGCAAGTTATGGGTGGAGACCATGGTCTCTGAGGAGCATGGCCTACAGACCGAGGGGCTGAGTCCGCTGCGCTCGGCCCTGGTGACCTTCACGGCCTTTCTGGTGGTGGGTGTCATGCCGCTGCTGCCTTATGCCATGCCGGGGTTGGGCGTCACGCAGCAGTTCTTTTCCAGCCTCGCCATAGCGGGGCTGATGTTCTTCCTGATTGGCATGGGCAAGAGCCTCGTCTACCACCAGCCGGTGCTGAAGTCGGGACTGCGGACCCTGTTGATCGGAGGGGCCGCGGCGGGACTGGCCTTCCTCACCGGCCATCTGGCGCAGGCGCTGTTCGGAGTGGGGATGTAATCGTCCTTGTCCGAGTGGATGGAGGGCTTGATTGCCGACTCGCCAGAGCCGAGGCACGAGGGCATCGTCGAGTGGCATGAAGGCATGACGAGAATCATACTGATCTGTGTCAAGTGGGCCGAGCAGGGCTGGACTACCTTGATGATGAGGCGGACCTGCCCGGAACACGACGGTCGGTGTTTCCAGGCTCAGACATGTCGGGTTTCCATGGGTCTTGCCGTTAGTGAACTATCTTCGAGGAGGCATCATCATGGCCAAAAAAGTGTCCAAGGAGAACGAGGAGGTCCCGGTCTCGACCGGCAAGTCTGCACCGCAGGCCGAGTCTCGGGCGTTGAGCCCGTTTCGGGAGTTCGATCGTCTGCTCGATACCTTCTTCGATCGTGGCGGTATGCCGTCGCGCTGGGACCACCCCCTCTGGCAGCGCTTTGCCGCCTTCGAGAAGGGCATGCCGAAGGTCGATGTCATCGACCGCGATGCCGAGGTGGTGGTGCGCGCCGAGGTCCCGGGCTTCGAGCGGGAGGAACTCGACGTATCGGTGACCGACGGGGCGGTGACCATCAAGGGTGATCATCGCGAGGAGAGCAAGGCGGAGGAGGGAGAGTACTTCCATTCCGAGATCTCCCGCGGCTCTTTTACCCGGACAGTGGCGCTGCCCGGTGAGATCGATGCCGACAAGGCGTCAGCCAGCTTCAAGAACGGCGTCCTCGAGCTGACCCTGCCGAAACACAAGAAGGCGAACCGTCGCAAAGTCGAGGTCAAGTAACGGGGGGCCTTCGGCGCTACAGAAAAGCAGAGTGAGATGGCCGGTACGGACCGGTTGACCGATAGGTTCCTGTTGCTGGCCGAGGGAAGTCGTGGTCGGGAGTGGCGTCATTGCCTCTCCTGACCGGCGTCGGGCGGGGCTGCCAGATCTTCCGATTCGGTGACGAAGGCACTGCGGTGGAATGCGGTGGCCGCCTCTACCTCGGATAGCCCGCGAAGGCCGGGGGTCGGCGGTGTGTTGCCGGCAAGCACTTTCAGCACGGTCCTAACGCCGCGTGACAGGGAAATGAGGTTGTAGCCGCCTTCCAGCACGAAGACCAGTCGCCCTCCGCACTGCTGTCGGGCCAGTTCCTGCAGGATGCCGGTCATGGCGGCAAAGCCGTCATAGGAGACATTCATTGCCAGATCATGCGTATGGGGGTCGAACCCCGCCGAAACCAGGATCAGGTCGGGTTTGAACCACTCCGCCGCCGGTACCAGGATCTCGCGGAATGCCTTGAGGTAGGCGACGTCACCGGCATCGGCAGGCAGCGGGACATTGATATTGGTGCCCTCTCCCAGGCCTACCCCTATCTCCTCGAGGGTCCCCGTGCCGGGATAGAAGGGGGCGGCGCGGTGGATATCGAAGCACAGCACATCCGGGTCGGCCCAGAAGATGTCCTGGGTGCCGTTGCCATGGTGAACGTCCCAGTCGACGATCATCACCCTCTCGCAGCCCAGCGCCAGTCGGGCATGGGCGGCGGCCACCGCCACGTTATTGAACAGGCAGAAGCCTCGGGCGCGCACCGGCTCGGCGTGGTGGCCAGGCGGCCTCACCAGCGCGAAGCTGCTCTCCGCCCGCCCCTGGATGACCGCTTCCACCGCGGCGATTGCCGTGCCGGCTGCCACCTCGGCGGCATCGACGCTGCCGGGTGACACCGCCGTGGTGTCTTCGTCCAGCCAGGCGCTCTCTCCGCGTAGCTGGGAGATGTGGTCGAGATAGGTAAGGGTGTGGACCCGTGCCAGCTGCTCGCGTGTTGCGGCCATGCCGGCCTCGAAGGTCACGCCCGGTACCGGTTCAAGCTCCAGGAGGTGGCGAATGGCGGTCAGCCTGGCGGGGTGTTCCGGATAGTGCCAGGGCACGCCCAGCCCCGAGAGCAGCGAGCGAATGCGCTTATCCATCCGCCCCGGAAGGAACGGCACCTCGATGTCCGGTTCATGGGCCAGCATGCGCTCGTCGTAGAAGGCGATCACACTGTTCTGGTTGCTCACGTGTCAGACTCCCTGTTTGTTGACGTCCCCTCTAGATGGGTACGCCTCCAGCATAGCCGGTTAGCTAGCCCAGGGCGTCGAGCAGCCGCTCCACGGCCAGGAACAGCTGGCGGCGCGGCTGTGCACCTTCGAGCACGCCGGCGTGTTCGCCATCCATGCAGAAGCGTAGCGCCGGTACACCCTGGATGCCGAGTTCGCGGGCGGCTCGCTGGTCGTCCAGCACCGTCTGACGATGATCGCCCTGTTCCAGTGCGCGGTGAAGTGCGCCGCCATCCAGCGACAGCGCACCGGCGAGCCCGGAGAGGGCTTGCGGGTCGGACAGGTCCAGGCTCTCCTCGAAGAAGCCCCGAAACAGTGCCGTGCGCATGGTATCGCCGGCGCCAGGATGTTGGGTTGCCTGGGTCTCGGCCCAGGCGGCGGCCTCATGGGCCAACCTTGAGCGCGGCTGTATCCGCGGCAGCCGCAGTGTCATGCCGCGTTCGGCGGCCATGGGGTAGACGGCACGTCCCCATACGTCATGCAGGTAGTCTCCGTCCGGGTCCAGGGTCGGCTCGGGGTCGGGGCGCAGCTCGAAGGCGCGCCATCGGATCGTCACTCGACCGTCGAAGCGCTCGGCCAGGGCGTCGAGCTCCGGCATTTCCAGGTAGCAGAAGGGACACACATAGTCGCTGAAGACGTCGAGGGCGATACGTGGCTGGGTCATGGAAGCTCCTGCGGCGAGGTTGTACGGGATAGTGCGGCGGATAGGTGACGGCGCAGCGGCCTCACGGCCAGCACTATCAGCATGATAAGCGCCAGCGCCTCGAGCCAGGCGGGCAGCAACTCCTGCACCTGTTCGACCTGGCGAGAAATATCGAGCTGCCACCAACCGGCCAGGGCGTCGACACCAAGACCCAAGGTCACGGCGCTGATCATGATCCCGGTCAGATAGGCGAGCAGGGCTCGGCTGCCCAGTTCACGGCGGAACACCCCGAGGGTCGCCAGGCTGGTCACCGGCGCGGCGATAAGGAAGACCAGCACCGTGCCCGGCGAGACACCGGCCAGCAGCAGACCTGCGGCGATCGGCGTGGCGGCGGTGGCGCACAGGTACATGGGGATGCCGATGACCGCCATCAGCAGCATGGCACCCAATCCGCTGCCGAGTTCGGCAAGCTGCTGAGGCGGCACCAGGGCAATGAGTGCGCCGGCGACCAGCAGGCCGGCCAGCAGCCAGGGACTGATGTCGTCGAGAATATCGGTAAAGGCGTAGCGAAGCCCATTTGTCAGCCGGTTGCCAAGGTCTGCCGGGGCCCTGCTCGATGAGCCCTGCTCGGCGCAGCCGCTGCTGCAGCCTCCCCCGCAGCGTGATGCCGGCGCGGAGGCGGGTGCATCCGCGCCACGGGTGCGCCCCACCAGCAGGCCGGTAACGATAGCGGTCAGCACCGCGCTCACCCCGCGAGCCACGGCCATGAAGGGGCCAAGCAGCGCGTAGGTGATGCTCAGTGAGTCGATGCCGATCCCCGGTGTTCCGATCAGGAAGGCGGTAGTGGGGCCGCGGTCGGCGCCTCCCCGATGCAGCGCCAGCGCGGTGGGGATGGCCCCACAGGAGCAGAGCGGCAGCGGGGCACCGATCACCGCGGCGCGGGCCACGCTGCCCAGGCCGCGTCCGCCGACCCAGCGCGTCAGCTGAGCCTCGGAGATGACCCCCTTGATCAGCCCGGCCATGGCCAGACCCACCAGCAGCCAGGGAGCGGCCGAGAGTGCGATGTCGAGGATGGCCAGCGGCAGGGTCATCGGGTGGCTCCGAGGCGAGAGGCGATAGGTCATCCTAGCATGGGGAAAGTCGGACTCAGCGTGCTGCCAGGCAGGTCGGCAGGCTGTCGTGCAGGGTGCGGGGAACGATGCCGAGGTCATCAAAGGTGCCTACGCCTTCGCCGACGATGGTGTCCTGCTGCATCAGGATCACCTGGTCCCGTGTCAGGGGTGGGGAGGGCAGAGGCGCGAGCAGGGCGGCCAGCAGGTGCCATATCGGAAAGGGAACCGGCAGCAGGGGGCGGCGGCATTCCAGATGGGCCAGCACCTGCTCGACCACCTGTCGGTACTGAAGTACCTCGGGGCCGCCGAGCTCGAACAGCCGACGCTCCAGCGGGCGCGTGTCGCTCAAGCATGCTGCGGCCCTCGCCACGTCGGCCACGTGGACCGGCTGAAGCCGGGTCTCTCCGCGTCCGAAAAGGGGCATCACAGGCAGCCGAGCGAGGCGCATCAGTGCGGCCAGGAAGGCGTCTCGAGGGCCGAACAGGACGCTGGGCCGCAGGATGACCGCCTTGGGCAGCGCGTCGATCACGGCGTGCTCACCGGCGAACCGTGCGCTTATATAAGCGGAGGGTGAGGCATCGCTGGTGCCGATACCGGAGACATGAACCAGCCGGGTCACGCCGGCTTCCCGAGCCAGTCTTGCCAATCGCCCGGCGCCGGTCACGTGGATCTCTTCAAAGCTTAACCCCGACCGTCGCTGTTCCACGTAGAGGCTCACCGCGTTGATCACCGCGCCGCTGCCCTCAAGGACCTTGGCGACCTCCTGCTCATCCCGCAGGTCGCAGGCCACGGCCTCGACACGGTCGCCCGGTTCGAGCCAGTCGGGCAGGCTAGGGCGCCTGGCCGCAATGCGCACCGCACGCCCGGCCTCCACCAGTTCGCGCACGATGGCGCTGCCCAGAAAGCCGGTGCCGCCGAATACCGTGGTAGGGGCATCGTGCATGGCGCGTCCTTAATCATCGGGAATATGACTATCCTGCCAGGCTCGGCGCGGAGCGTCATGTGCGGCGGGCCGCCGCGGGTGGCTGTTGGTAAGGCTGGGGCAATGCCCCGAGTCAATGAGAACGATTGTCGTTATTGATGATATCGGTGCCGATCGTGCCGACATCCTGCCGACTGCAGGCAGGAAACCTCCTCGAGGGCTTCACATCGAACTTATACAGGACTAAAATGGTCCCCAATAGAGGCGTGGCCCTGTCGGACCGCGCGCTACCGAGGAGGGCAGCATGCTCAAGCTTTCGCGGCTGACCGACTATGCCGCCGTGGTGATGGCCCAGATCGCTCGCCACCCTGAGCATTCCCATGCGGCAGGGGAGCTGGCCGAGGCGGTACAGCTCCCGCATCCCACGGTCTCCAAGACCCTCAAGATGCTTGTCAAGGCGGGTCTATTGGAGTCTCGGCGCGGTGCCCTGGGAGGCTACTCCCTGGCGCGGCCCGCCTCGAGAATCACGGCCATCGATATCATCACCGCCATCGAGGGGCCGGTGGCCATGACCGAGTGCAGTCTCGCCGAGGGCGAGTGCGATCTGGCCGCTACCTGTGGCGTCGCCGACAACTGGCAGCGGGTGTCACTGGCCGTGCGCGGGCTTCTCGATAGCGTGACCCTGGCCCATCTGGCGGATACCACACCGATCAAGCTGCCGGTGCAGCTGCCCATCCAGAGCGTGACCCTGGCCGCCGATACGGCCTGAGTCGCCTTACCGATTTCAACGCGGCGAGCTTGGCTCGTCGGCCCAACCGCCCGGGGAGGGGTGACATCATGGCAAGTCAGGAAATGGAAGAGCTTGTCCGTCGCGATTACAAAGAAGGCTTCGTGACAGACATCGAGAGCGATACGCTGCCGCCCGGACTCGACGAGGACGTCATTGCGTTCATCTCGAACAAGAAGGGAGAGCCTGCGTGGATGCTGGAGTGGCGCCTGGAAGCCTATCGGAAATGGCTGAAGATGACGCCGCCCTCCTGGGCTCATCTCGATTATCCGCCCATCGACTATCAGTCGATCTCCTACTTCAGCGCCCCCAAGCGTGACGAGGACAAGCCCCAGAGCCTCGACGAGGTGGACCCCAAGCTGCTCGAGACCTACGAGAAGCTGGGCATTCCGCTGCACGAGCGCGCGGCCCTGGCCGGCGTGGCGGTAGATGCGGTGTTCGACTCCGTTTCCGTGGCCACGACCTTCAAGGAGACGCTCGGCGAGGCGGGGGTGATCTTCTGCTCCATCTCCGAGGCGATTCGCGAGTACCCGGAGCTGATCAAGCAGTACCTGGGCACCGTGGTGCCGGTCACCGACAACTATTTTGCGGCGCTGAACTCGGCGGTGTTCACCGATGGCTCCTTCGTCTTCGTCCCCAAGGGCGTGACCTGCCCCATGGAGCTCTCCACCTACTTCCGCATCAATGCCGCCAACACCGGCCAGTTCGAGCGCACCCTGATCATCTGCGAGGAGGGCGCCCAGGTCTCCTATCTGGAAGGTTGTACCGCTCCGATGCGCGACGAGAACCAGCTCCACGCCGCGGTGGTCGAGCTGGTAACCCTGGATGACGCCTACATCAAGTACTCCACGGTGCAGAACTGGTATCCCGGTGATGAGGATGGCAAGGGCGGCATCTACAACTTCGTCACCAAACGGGGCGACTGTCGCGGGGACCGTTCACGCATCAGCTGGACCCAGGTCGAGACCGGCTCTGCGATTACCTGGAAGTATCCCTCCTGCGTGCTGCGCGGCAAGGATAGCATCGGCGAGTTCTACTCCGTGGCGGTGACCAACGGCCGACAGCAGGCCGACACCGGCACCAAGATGATCCATATCGGAGAGGGCACCCGCTCCAGCATCATCTCCAAGGGCATCTCCGCCGGCCGCAGCAACCAGTCCTATCGCGGCCTGGTCAAGATCGGCCCGCGGGCCAAGGGAGCGCGCAACTTCACCCAATGCGATTCCCTGCTGATCGGCGATACCTGCGGCGCTCACACCTTCCCCTATCAGGAGATCGGCAACAGTACCGCCACCGTCGAACACGAGGCCACCACCTCCAAGATCGGCGAGGACCAGCTCTTCTACTGCCAGAGCCGGGGTATCTCCGAGGAGGACGCGGTTAGCATGATCGTCAACGGTTTCTGCAAGGACGTCTTCCAGGAGCTGCCGATGGAATTCGCCGTCGAGGCCGAGGCGCTGCTGAGCGTGACCCTCGAAGGAGCCGTGGGTTAAGGCGCCCAGGCGCCGGTCCGGTCAAGACAACGTGTTTCGGGTCGCCGCGGCGACTCGCCCGAATCGAAAAGGTAATGAAGATGCTCGAAGTCAAGGATCTGTACGTCACCGTCGAGGGTAATGAAATCCTCAAGGGCCTCACCCTGACCATCAACGCCGGTGAAGTCCACGCCATCATGGGCCCCAACGGGGCCGGCAAGTCGACCCTCTCTGCGGTCATCGCCGGGAAGGACGGCTATGAGGTCACCTCGGGCTCGATCACCTTCGAGGGACAGGACGTGCTGGAGATGGAGGTCGAGGAGCGGGCCCTGGCCGGCATGCTGCTCGGCTTCCAGTACCCGGTGGAGATACCGGGAGTGAAGAACATCTACCTGCTCAAGGCGGCCCTCAACGCCAAGCGTTCCGCGAACGGTCAGGAGGACATCCCGGCGCCGGAGTTCATGAAGCTGATCAAGGAGAAGATCGCCGAGATGAAGATGGACGCCAGCTTCCTGCAGCGCTCCGTCAACGAGGGCTTCTCCGGCGGTGAGAAGAAGCGCAACGAGATCCTCCAGATGCTGGTGTTGCAGCCCAGGCTCGCCATGCTGGACGAGATCGATTCTGGCCTGGATATCGATGCCATGAAGGTGGTAGCCGACGGCGTCAACAGCCTGCGTGACGCCGAGCGCGCGATTCTGCTGGTGACCCACTACCAGCGCCTGCTCGACTATATCGTACCGGACAGGGTCCATGTGCTGGTCGACGGTCGCATCGTCAAGAGCGGTGATGCCGAACTGGCGAAGAAACTCGAAGCGCACGGTTACGACTGGGTAGAGGAGGGGTCCGCGGCATGAGCGATGTTCAGACTTTTCTCGACCGCCTGGCCGAGCGAAACGCCCAGCGCGGGCGCGAGCCGACCTGGATCGCCGCCCGGCGCCAGGCCGGGGCGGCGCGCTTCGAGGCGCTCGGCTTCCCGACACGCCGCGATGAGGCCTGGAAGTACACCGACGTACGTGCGATTGCCCGGGGCGACTTCGCCCTTGCCGACGACGCCGAGTTTTCCCCCGCCACCGCCGCGGCACTGACCCTGCCCATCGACGCCCACCGGCTGACCTTCGTCGACGGGGTGTTCTCGGCGTCGCTATCGCAGCTCGACGGCCTGCCATCCGGGGTGGCACTGCTGCCACTCTCCCGGGCGCTCGAGGAGAACCATGAAGCGGTGGGTGGCCCCCTCGGTCGACTCACCGGCGTGGAGTTCTCGCCCTTTTCCGCGCTCAACACCGCGTTCACTGAAGAGGGTGCCGTGGTGCGACTGGCGCCCGGCACCGTGGTGGAAAAGCCTATCGTGCTGCAGTTCCTCTCCCGGGCCGGTGACCAGCCGGTAATGAGCCACCCGCGCATCCTGATCGAGGCGGCCGGGCGCAGCCAGGCCACCGTGATCGAGCATCATATCGGCGAGGAGGCGGCGGCCAATTTCACCAATCTGGTGGAAGAGGTCATGCTCGACCGCGGGGCGATCCTGACCCACTACAAGCTTCAGGAGGCTCCGCTTGCGGATCTGCACGTGGCCAGCATCCATGTGGAGCAGGGCCGCGACAGCACCTATACCTCGTTCAACCTGAACCTGGGGGGGAGCCTGGTGCGCACCGACCTGATCAGCGAGCTCAACGGTCAGGGCGCTACCGCCAATTTCTATGGCCTGTTCTACGGTCAGGGTCGCCAGCATGTGGATAGCCACACCCTGGCCAACCACAATGCGCCGCACACCTACTCCAACGAGAACTACAAGGGCATTCTCGATGATCGCGCCCATGGCGTGTTCAACGGCAAGGTGGTGGTCAAGCGCGATAGCCAGAAGATCGAGGGCTACCAGAGCAACGCCAACCTGCTGCTCTCCGACCGCGCCGAGATCGATGCCAAGCCCGAGCTCGAGATCTACGCCGACGACGTCAAGTGTTCTCACGGCTCCACGACCGGCCAGCTCGACGAGGAGGCAATCTTCGCCCTGCGTACCCGCGGCATCGACCGCCAGACCGCCCGTGGGCTGCTGACCCTGGCCTTCGCCGGCGAGGTGCTGGAAGAGGTCGATGTCGACACCATCTCCGAGCGCGTTGAACTGGCGGTAGCCGGCAAGCTGCCGGAGCGCTTCAACCTGGCAGGGCTGGTGGAAGCCGCCGTGGCCCTGGACGATGAGTGAGAGCGCCTTTGAAGAGGAGCACGCCATGACCGAACTGGCTACCCGCCGCCCTGAGGCGCCCACGCTGGACGTGATGGCAATTCGCGCGGAGTTTCCCATACTGACCCGACAGGTACACGGCCGGCCGCTGGTCTATCTCGACAACGCGGCCACCAGCCAGACACCTCGCCAGGTAATAGAGGCATTCGACGCCTACTATAGCGGCTACAACGCCAACATCCATCGTGGGCTGCATACCCTGGCTGATGAGGCCACGGCGGCCTTCGAAGGCACTCGTGAGACGGTCCGCGGCTTTCTCAACGCCGCCGAGCATCGTGAGATCATCTTCACCCGCGGCGCCACCGAGGCGATCAATCTGGTGGCCAATGCCTGGGGGCGAGCCAACCTGAAGGCCGGTGACGAGGTGCTGATTTCACGCCTGGAGCACCACTCCAACATCGTGCCCTGGCAGCTCCTGGCCAGCGAGCTGGGGTTCGTGATCAAGGTGATCCCGGTAGACGAGCGCGGCGTGCTCGATATGACCGCCTATGGTTCGCTGTTCACCGAACGCACCCGGCTGGTGGCGGTGAACCACATCTCCAATGCCTTCGGCACCGTCAACCCGGTCAAGGAGATGGCGGCGACTGCCCACGCCCATGGCGCTCTGATCCTGGTGGACGGCTGCCAGGCCGCTCCCCATCAGACGGTGGACGTGCGCGATATCGACGCCGACTTCTATACCTTTTCCGGACACAAGGTCTACGGCCCCACCGGTGTCGGCGTGCTCTACGGCAAGGCGGTGCTGCTTGAGGCCATGCCGCCCTGGCAGGGCGGTGGGGAGATGATCAATACGGTCTCCTTCGAGGCCGGCACCACCTTCGCCGAGATCCCCCACAAGTTCGAGGCCGGAACGCCTGCCATCGCCGAGGTGATCGCCCTGGGCGAGGCGCTCAGGTGGGTCACAGGCGTGGGCCTCGACGCCATCGGTGGCTGGGAAAATATCCTGCTGGAACGGGCCACCGCCGCGGTGTCGCGTATCGACGGCCTGCGTGTGCTGGGCACCGCCCCGGACAAGGCCGCCGTGCTCTCGTTCGTGGTGGATGGCGCCCACGCTCAGGATATCGGCCTGCTGATCGATCAGCTCGGTGTGGCGATTCGCACCGGCCACCACTGCGCCCAGCCGCTGCTGGCCCAGTTCGGCGTGGACGCCACCTGCCGGGCGTCGTTTGCCGCCTACAACACCCTGGAAGAGATCGATGTCTTTGCCGAGTCGCTCACTCGCGTCATCGGCATGGTGAGATAAGGACGCCCATGAGCGATATCGAGCAGATAGCTAGCCTCGAGAAGGGGCAGAGCCTGCCGCTGCAGCGAGATGTGGAGGCGATCTCCATCCCCTTCGGCAAGACAGTGACCCTGGCCGAGGACAGCATCGTCAGTGTGGTGCAGGCGAAGGGCAGTACGGTCAGCGTGGGCTACGAGGGGCGGCTCTACCTGATCGAAGGGGCCAACCTCGACGCCCTGGGGCTCGAGGCCCTGCCGCGGCCGACCCTCGCCGAAGACGCCTCCGAGGACGAGATCGAGCAGTTCGTCTGGGACCAGCTGCGAACCTGCTTCGACCCGGAGATTCCGGTCAATATCGTCGACCTGGGCCTGGTCTACGGCTGCCGCATCGAGCGGCTGATCACCGGCGAGCGCATCGTCACCATCCGCATGACACTCACCGCGCCGGGCTGCGGCATGGGTGATGTGATCGCCGCCGACGCTCGCAACAAGATCCTCGGCGCGCCGCAGATCAGCAAGGTGCACACCGAGATCGTCTTCGATCCGCCGTGGAGCCGCGATATGCTGAGCGACGAGGCCAAGCTCGAACTCGGCATGTTCTAGTCTTGGGGGCTGCCATGAAGCAGGCGGTTGGGAAGGTCTTTCGGGGCCTGCTGATGTCCCTCGGGGCCTCCGCGCTGCTGGCGGCCCTGCTGTTCGTCGTGGCCAACCTGTGGGTGCTGGGACAGACCCACTCTCGCATCGAGCATGAAGTGCCGCTGTGCTCAGGCGAGCGGGTGGGCGTGGTCTTCGGCACCTCCCACTGGACCCGCAGCGGCGTGAGAAATCCCTACTTCGATGCGCGCATGAGCGCCTCGGCGCGCCTGCTGCGCCTGGGGCGTGTCGATCATCTGCTGCTCTCCGGTGACAATCGCACCCGCTTCTACAACGAACCCATCACCATGTGGCGTGATCTGCGTGGCCGCCAGGTGGCCGATGCCGACATGACCCTCGATTATGCCGGTTTCAGCACCTTCGATACCCTGTCCCGGGCGCGGGAAGTGTTTGACGTGGAGCGGGCGCTGCTGATCACCCAGGCCTGGCACCTGCCGCGGGCGCTGTTCATCGCCGACGCCCTCGGGCTGGAAGCCACGGGCTGCGCGGTGCCATCTCCGTCGCGCAAGGTGAGCGGGGAGTGGCGGCTTCAGGCGCGGGAGTGGGTGGCGCGAGTGGCTACCCTGGGAGATCTGTATCTGTGGGGACGTGAGCCCTATTTTCTGGGTCCGCTGGAACCGCTGGAGATCGCGCCGCGCACCTGGGAGACCTGGCTCTACCCGACGAAGGGCGATTCAGTGCCCTGGGCTGCGTCTGACAGCGAGGGCTAGAAAAGCGCCGGGGCGTCGGCAGGCGAGGGAGACGAGTTCAGCTCCGCTGACGTTGCTTCTGCAGCTCGTAGAGCTCGCGTATGAGGGCCCGGCAGCCCTTGAGGCAATCCTCGATCACCGGCTCGATGGCGTCGGGAAGGGGGTGGGTGTAGAGGGTGGACAGGGCCTGCATCAGCACCCGCTCCTGCTCGAGGAGCTCGCCGATCACCACCTGGCTCTCGTTGCCGACGAAACTCTTCAGTCGGCTCCACAGCCACATGTAGTCATCGCGCTCGACGTCGGCGTCGCGTGGCAGCATGTTGAGATGCTGACGGGCCAGCTCCTGAAGCTTGCTCATCGACCGGTTCCTGGCCTCGTAGTGGGGCTTCAGGGCGTCACGCAGGGTGGGACGCAGGCGCTCCAGATTGTCCTGGAAATAGTCGATGCTGTCGGCCAGCGCCTCAAGGGCGCTGTCCATCGCCACTTGGCGATTATCAAGAAACATGAGCGGTCACCTCCTCCGGTGACGCAGATTGTGGCCGGGGAAACACTGTTTTACTACCCTCGGACAATAATAAATGTCCGCGCATTGGGCCTGATCGGTGCCGTTCTGGCAATTACCCCTTGGGCTTAGGCGGCGCCTTGCGGTTCGGCGCGGCATTCTTCTCGATATGCTCGATGATCAGCCCGGCGATGTCCTTGCCGGTGGCCGCCTCGATGCCCTGCAGGCCGGGAGAGGAGTTGACCTCCATGATCACCGGTCCGTGGTTGGAGCGCAGCAGATCGACGCCCGCGACTCGCAGGCCCATGGCCTTGGCCGCACGGATCGCCGTGGAGCGCTCCTCCGGGGTGATGCGAATCACGCTGGCGGTTCCCCCGCGGTGCAGGTTGGAGCGGAACTCACCCTCGGCTGCCTGGCGCTTCATCGAGGCCACTACCTTGTCGCCGATCACGAAGCAGCGGATGTCGGCGCCCTTCGCCTCCTTGATGTACTCCTGCACCATGATATTGGCCTTCATGCCCATGAAGGCCTGGATCACGCTCTCGGCGGCCTGGTTGGTCTCGGCGAGTACCACGCCGATGCCCTGGGTGCCCTCCAGCAGCTTGATGACCAGCGGGGCTCCCTTGACCATGGTGATCAGGTCGGGAATGTCGTCCGGGGAGTGAGCGAAGCCGGTGATCGGCAGCCCGAGACCCTTGCGGGAGAGCAGCTGCAGCGAGCGCAGCTTGTCGCGAGAGCGGGTGATGGACACGTTGTCGTTGATGACATAGGGGCCCATCATCTCGAACTGGCGCAATACCGCACAGCCGTAGAAGGTCACCGAGGCGCCGATGCGCGGGATCACCGCGTCGAAGGGCTCGAGCTCCTCTCCCTTGAGGTGAATCGAGGGGTGATGGGAGGCGATGCTCATGTAGCAGCGCAGGGTGTCGACCACCCGGGCGCTGTGGCCACGCTGTTCGGCGGCCTCCACCAGACGACGCGTGGAGTAGAGATTGCGGTTGCGTGACAGCAGCGCGATATGCATCGAGGGGGCTCCAGTGTCGGGTGGTTCAGGGTTCGCCGTGCAGGAAGGCGCTGCCGGGCGCCACCAGCAGGCGGCGCAGAGCGCGGCGGCCAAGCAGCATGGGGTGCCGCATGTTGCGACGGTCGGTCAGGCTCAGCTCCACGGGGAACTCCAGGTCGCCCAGGCTCAGGGAGGTGCGAATGATGTAGCGCCACTCCTCCTGCCCATTGGAGCTACGCACCTTGCGGCGATCATGCAGGTGCATGCGGAACACATGGGGCGGAGTGTTCGGGCCGCCGCCGCGGGTGGTGAAGCTGACCCAGAGGTGGCCATCCTCCTCGTAGGATTCGATATCCTCGGCGTGAAGCGCCGAGGTTCGCGCCCCGGTGTCTACCTTGGCGCAAAGGGTCAGGTGCATTTCCGGCAGTTCGACCATCTCACGACGGCCGATCACCGCCTTGGGGGTGTAGGGCAGTTCTTTCATGCTCATGGGAATCCTTCCAGACCTTTCAGCGATTCAGTGCGGCCAGACGCCTGCCGATGGGGCTCTCAGGGGCGGCCTCGCGCAGGGTCATCAGCACCGGTAGCCGCAGGCGCGGCACCAGCGCCAGGTCGCGCGCCACGCTCACGAAGTCGGCATCCTCGCGACCCGCCAGGCGGGTCAGGAAGTTCGGCAGCCGTTCGGCGTCTTCCAGGTGGTGCCAGCCGCGCCCGGCCATCGCCGCCAGCAGGTCGGGTCCGCAGGCGTCGGCATCGGCCAGCAATGCGTCATACCAGGGACCGGCGAGGTCGCTGTCGGCGCCTGCCACGGCGCGAACGCAGGCGGAGAATGTCTCGATGTCGCCGGTGCTTGCCGCGGCTTCGCCACGGTCTTGCAGCGCCCGGGCCAGGTCGGCGCCGATGGCCACATTCTCCAGACAGTAGCACAGCGAGGTAAGCGCTTCGCCAGGCAGCGCCGGCAGCCGGCTGGCCAGTCGGGCCTGGTCGTCGGCGCCCATGCGCACGACGAAGTCGGCCAGCCCCTGCAGGCCGAGGGCCCGCCAGTCGATCTCCTGCTGGCCGCTCAGGTAGGCTTCCACCGGCTCCAGATGCTGGCTGGCCGACATCCCCAGATCATGACTGGCACGGGCGTGAAGCAGAGCCTGGAAGGGCAGCGAGGGAGTGAAGACCAGGGGGTTGTCCTTCATCAGGTTGTCCACCGCCTGGCCGTCTTCGCGTCCGACGCTGCGCCCCAGGGTCTCCATCAGACGCTGCAGGAAGGCGTCACGGGGGGCCGGTACCAGCTGGCCCTGCTCGTCCAGCGGCAGGGCCAGAAACCAGATCAGCGGGTCGTGCATCTCGCCGAGGCGGAACACCAGGCCCAGGCGTGCCTGACCCTGCCAGGGAGTCGGCCAGGCCAGCTCGCCGGCCTCGAAGGCCGCCAGGGTGGACATCTCGCAGGGCTCGACCCGGCGTCCCAGGTGGTAGAGGCTCACCGTGGCGCCGCTGCGCACGAAGAAGCCATGTAGGGTGTTGATGGGCTGCATGCTCTCTCCCGTCTGCGAACCGTGCACTCTACCTTGGCATCGCGCCGATGTCAGCAGCTTACGGGTGCACGAAGCCTGTGCCTGGTCAATTCTTGAGCGCCGGACCAAGAGGCCCATGAGGCGGGGCCTGGAGCATCCTTTCCAGAGTTTATCCACAGCCCCATGCAGGAAAACTGTGCACTGTGCATCGCGATGCCGTCATGCCGCACCCGATGTGGAGAACTCGGTGTATAAGCCCCGTAGATAATAGCCCTTGTGAGCACACCCCTGCCGGAAAGTCGGTGGGGTGGCCGGGGAAGGGGCGGGCAGGGATAATGGGATCCCCCATGCATGCGAGGACGTCACAATAATGAGCGCTCACCAGGAACTGGCGGCCGCCCTGCGCGAGCTGGAGGCCACCATGCGCGCCACCGATCAGTGGAGAATGGTACAGCCTGCCCCCACCGCCTTCGAGAGCATCGAGCCCTTCTGCGCCGATACCATGGCGCTGCCCCAGTGGCTGCGCTTCGTGTTCATCGTACGCCTGGAGGCCCTGGTGGATGCCAAAGCGCCGATGCCGGCGGTGTGCGAGGTCGCCCCCGCGGTGGAGGCCTGGCTGGCCCAGTCCGGGGTGAGGGGCGTTGAGGGACAGATGCTGATCCGGGCCGTGAAGGCGATCGACCGTGTGGTCACCGAAAACTGACGCCCTCCGCCGGCCGAGAACGCAGAGGGCCCGCCATTGGCGGGCCCTCTGCGTCTGCTGCGCCGGGAGAATCAGAAGCGATAGCTGATGCCGCCCATTACCACCAGCGGGTCGATCTCTACCGTACCGATTTTGGCGCCGTCGAGACTAGCATCGGTGTCGATATCGATATACCAGGCGGCGGCGTTGAGCGCCCAGTTGTCGTTGATCAGCAGGTCCACACCGACCTGGCCGGCGGCGCCCCAAGAGCTTGAGAGGTTCAGATCGCCTAACTCACTGCTCTCGCTTGAGAACCGGGTGTAGTTGACGCCCACCCCCACGTAGGGTTGAACCCGGGCCTCGGTGCCGCCCAGCGGGTAGTACTGCAGGGTCAGGGTCGGCGGCAGATGCTTGGTAGATGCAACGTCTACGACATCGCCACCTATGCTGAGCTCGATGTCGTGTTCGAACTGTTCGGCGGCCAAGAGTTCCACGCCGATCTTGTCATGGAAGCGATAACCCAGGGTAAAGGCGAAGCGGGTATCGTCCTGAACGTCCACTGCTACGGCGCCTTGGGCTAAAGAACCGTTATCGCTCTTGGGGGCCACCTTGGCCACGCCCAGACGGGTAAAGAAGTCGCCTGCGCCATAGGCCAGGGCCTGGGTGCTGGTGGTGAAGGCGGCAGCGGCCAGGCCGGCGGCGAGCAGGGTGGGGAGGGTCTTGCGCATGGGGCAGCTCCTTGGTTAGGGCTATGGTTAGTTTTTCTATGTGCGACTTTTGCTTTATGACTGACAGATGACACTCTGGAACT
>PWEV01000178.1 GCA_003553625.1 Halomonas sp. | reverse complement strand
GTGCGGCATATGCGGCAATACCACTCGCGCCATCCTTGGCATACCTTCCCTCTCTGGTCACTCACTACGACCGCCACGTCCATACAGCGGAAAATAAATCTGTCCCCGTTTTCTCCGCCCTCGCGCGTTTCCCGTCCCGGTCTTCGGTTTTCTGGTTCATCTGGACTGATCTATAACGGCAAACACGTCGTCCCACATCGCCTTGGAACGCGACTTGAGACGGGCAGATTCCTTTTTCAGCGAGTCGGAAAGTTCGCGGTTCGCCCGCTCGTCCACCAGTCGATCAATTTTTTCAGCCAATTGCTTGTCGCCGTCCTCGACAGACACGACCCCCTCGGGGAAGCCGTAGTCACGGAACAGCTCCTGATATTTATGGCTCCATCCGGTGGCGAGGGATGGAACACCCTGGCTGAGTGCACTGACCAGTCCGTGGAACCGGCTACCGATGGTGGCAAAACTTGCGCCAAGGATACCCTTGATCTTCAGCGGATCATCCTCGACAAGGACTGGAAGGCCGCCGGCACCTTCCGAGATCTGGTCCGCAAGCCAACGGTCATTCGCACCCTCGTGCACCAGGATGAAGGGCTTTGCGCCTTTCTCCCGAAGCTGCTGAGCACAACGCACCATGAACGGGAGGTACGCGCTGCTCCGCGAACCATCCGTCTTGTCGACCATGCGGTAGTTCGGCACCAGGCACACCCCATGCCGGTCACGGTCGAGGTATTCCGGCACGACCCCTTCAACCAGATTGGTGAAATCCGGGTACTGGTGGATATTCTCGCGCTCGCCCGTCACATCGGTGAGGTAGTCGTAAGACGTTTGCTCCCGCGGCATGACGAGATCGATGTTATCGACCGCCCGCAGGATCGCTTTGCGAATACGCTTGCCCGTGTAGGGCCCGAATGCCTGCGGCATCAGGATCACCTTCGTACCCTGCTTGCGCCAGCGCGCGGCCGAGTGCGCCAGCTCCCGGGAGCTCCGGTCACCCCACTGATCGCTGTAGGAGAAACCGGCTGCGTCGATGACGACATCGACATCCCGATCCAGAACGAGGCCATACATCTCCCGTAGCTTCCTGGGTGCGAGCCGGGCCAGATCTCCCAACTGGAACCCGTACCGATAAAGCGATGCCTTGGGGTAGAAGCCATGATCAACGACTTTCCGGAACGGCATTGACGCCCCGCTGTGGGTCGGCGCCATGGTCAACAGGGCTTCGGGATACGCCGCTTGAACCTTCTCCATTATGGCGCGCAACATCAGTTCCGCACCCTTGTTCACGAACCCGGCCTTTCGGATCTCGATGATCATTCTGGCGCACACTCCTGCGTAATCAGTGAATTCTGCTTTTTCTGCGAGTAGGGGATGCCGCTGGCCGGGTCTCCATAGCCGATGGAGACCAGCATCACGACCCGCTCGTATTCCGGCAGGCCGAGAATGCCCTGCAGTTTGCGCTCCGACCAGTCCACATCGGGCCAGTTGATCGGGCAGGTGGAAAGCCCCAGTGTTTCGGCGGCGAGCATAAGCTGCATGGAGGCCAGCGAGGCATCGATATAGATCAGGTGCCGGTCCCGCTCCTTGGGGTACGCAGAAAGATCCCCCACCACCACGATGATCGCCGGTATTTGGTGAGCAAAGCCGGTTGTGCCCCCGGCACATTCGGCAATTTCGGTGGCGCGATCGGGATCGTCCGCGACGATGAACCGATACGGCTGGCGGTTGCATGCCGATGGCGCCAGGGCCGCGGCATTGATGGCCTGCTGGATCAGGTCCGAGGGAACGGACTGTTGCTTGTACCACCGCACGGAGCGCCGGCGGAGGAACAGCGTGGCGAGCTGGGCGAACGAAACGTCAGCCTCGGGACAGTCGGATAGCGGATAGGGCTTGAATGTGCGGGCTTCGGCGTTGCTCGCCGGTTCGCGCCCCACCCCTGTCCACCCATACTCTTTCCGGGCCTTCCGAATGGGCGGCGTGTCCTCGACCACGCTGAAATACTCGTCCAGCACGTCGGTGGCCCAGCGAAGCTCGTCCTCCGAGTAGCCCGGTCGCGCCTTCGCGCGGTTGTAGCAACGCACGGTCTCCTGGATGAACGCTTCGGCGAATACGTTTCGCCGCGGCTGCATGATCAGCCCCTTCTCCAGCCGATGGACATTGCGCCGCAGCAATGGAGAGGTGTCGTCCATGCTTCGCAGGGCCCGGTGATAGGCCGCGCGCCCCTTCAGCACAGCAAGGTGCTCCCGGTCGAAACGCCGGCTGAACAGGAAGTAATACAGATTGGCCAGCCAGCGGTTTGCGGAAAAGATTCGAGGGCTGGCCGCGGCCATCGCATCGAGCGCGCGGCGCACCGTACGCTTGGCCGGGGCCGGAAGGGCTTTGCGGAGTGTGGAGATCATGGGTCGTTGTCTATCGCATGCGGGCCAGACGTACCGGGTAGCGCATGGGCGAAAGCAAAGCCCACGCCATTTGCCAGAACACCGGGCGGGTCCGTCGGTAGAAGAAAAGGGCCAGGAAAGAAGCCGTTGCATAGGACAGCAGGGTTGCGTATGCCGCACCAATGCCGCCGTGCGCGGGGATCAGAGCAAGGTTCAGCAATACGTTGGCCAGCGCACCCAGGCCCTGCGTAATCAACGAGAATACCAGCACATTCTCGATGAGTATCCATTTCGAGAAGGCAGCGCGCATGAAGATGAATATCGCCGCCCAGATATGGATCACCAGAATCGATGCACTGGCGGCATAATCGGCGCCAAAGAAGATACTGATGATCCAGGGGGCGGCCATCGTCATCACTACCGCCACAGCCAGGCCCATCAGGAGCAGTGCGTCGAAAAGCTGCTGCAGGCGATACTTGAACAAGGCCTCGTTTTCCTCTCGCAGCTTGATGAGCTTCGGGAAGAAAGAGGCGACGATTGCCGTGGGAACGAAATACCAGGCTTCGGAAATCTGGGCCGCAACGGCATACTGGCCGACTTCCTGTGTGTCGGCCAGCCAGCGGAGCATGACCTGGTCCACCTTCAGATAGATCACCGCGAAGATCGTACCAAGGTAGATCAACCACCCCTGGCTGAGGAGCTCCTTTGCGCGGACCCAGCTGAAACGCCAATGCACAATACGCAGCTCTGCCTTGAGCCAGAAAAACACAAGCAGCAACAGGGCAGCCAGCGCGGCCTGCAGAATTTGGGCAGTGGCGAAATACACCAGGCTCGAGCCCGCAAACACCAGTGCCAGCTTGAACGCAGTGGTGGCAAGATGCGAGGAGATCCGCGCGATGGCGGTGTACCGAGCCTGCACAAACGCCTGGAACCAGAAGTCGATCACGTCCATCGGCCGGAACAGCAGCGCGCCACCCGCGAACGCAATCAGGTAGAACTCGGTGCTGCCCAGCCCTTCATAGGTAGCTGCGTAGATCAGCAGCACGACATAGCCAGCCCCCATTCCGAGTAGCTTGAGGAGGGCCACCGTTCCCAGCGTTTCGCCGCGATCCGCTTCGTTCTTGACGATCTCGCGAACGACCAGCCCGGATAGACCCATATGACCGGCTGCGGCGAACAGCGCGGCAAGAGAAAGCGCATAGGCCAGCGATCCGAAGTCCTCCGGCCCAAGGTAACGGGCCACGACGACGGTGGCGACAAAGGCCAGCCCCATCCCCAGCACCTTCTCCCCCATGATCCAGAAGGAGTTGTTGAGGTACTTCTGAAGCCGCCGATACGGCGCGGCTATTGCCCCGAGAGTGGACATCACTTTCTAACGTGACCCCCTGCCGGGCATTCGCTGTCGCCGACTGAACCAGGCGGTGGACTCGAGATGAGCAGGAGCCTGGCTACCGCTGAGCACGGCTCCATGAGGCTGCCCCGTAGCCATCTCCAGCACCCGCTTGCCGATGCTGTGGCGGCGCATCGCGACGAAGCGGTTCATCGCGTAGTGCGTGAGCGAGCGGAAGAAGGCGGAGAACAGGATAAGCCCGAAAGCAGCCGCGCCCAGCGCGAGGATGAAGGCATCCACCGAGGTAAAGCCGAGGCCTTCGTACACGGTGTTGAGTACCGGGTTGGTCTGCACCACTTCGGGGTTGCCCAGCACGCTCAGAAACGGCATGACCGAGGCGACGCCCACGGTCTCCAGCACGGCCATGACGATGACCATGCCCAGCACGAGGCCGCCGCGGCGTTTTTCCTTGCGGCTGAGCAGGGCCAGGGCTTTGCGCCAGGTGTTCATCGTGTGAGGCTCTGTT
>PWEV01000067.1 GCA_003553625.1 Halomonas sp. | reverse complement strand
GTTCTGGCCGTTGGCCAGGGCGAAGGCCTGCTCGTCCACGCGCTTCACGGCGGTCTGCAGGGCGGTGCCCAGCGCCCGCTCCACGAGGTCAACCAGCGCCAGCAGCGGCAGCGCCGCCTGGCCGGCGTCGAGGCGCACGGCCAGGTGCGCCTGGCTGCGCTGGCTGTGGGGCGTGGCCAGCACCCCCTGGTCGCTGCCCAGCCAGGCCCTAACCGCCTCGCGGGTCACCGGCATCTCGGTGAAGTCCTCGTCGAAGGCCTGCTGGATCAGCTGGCGGGCCAGGGCCGCCGAGCAGGGACAGGTGGAGGAGTAGCCCACGCTCAGCTCGAGGATGGCGTACAGGCCCTGGGCATCACGGCGGCAGCAGAGGGTGAAGGGGTAGGTCTTCCAGCCCGACAGGGGGCTGATCAGCGCCGGGCGGCGCAGCAGCGCTTCCCCCTCCAGGTCGAGAAAGGCGCGCTTGGCGAGCCCCTCGTGGCTCTCCAGAAAGGCGTCGAGTACCGCGGCCACCCGGGGCAGCGAGAGCTCCTGCTGTTCGAGAGCGGCCAGCGCCAGGTAGAGGCGTGACATGTGGATGCCGCGGGCGGTGGGGTCGTCGAGGCTGACGCCCGCCGAAGCGCGGCCGGCGATGGCCTGGCCGGCCACCTTGAGCGGCAGGACGATGCCCTCCATGCCTACCCAGCTCAGGGTGCCGAGGCGGGCGGAGGGCGAGGCCGCGATATCTTCCAGGGGTTGCTTGTTCATGAAGGGCTCATTCGGTGATTGCAGCTGCAAATGTTATAACATAACATTTTGCGTCGACCGATCACCAGCAAGGGCTTTCTCGAGAGGCCTTTTACAAGAGGTACACCATGTCGCGTCACGCCAGCTCGCTCCCTTCGTCTACCGACCCGGCCGGCGGTTTCCACCGGCTGAGAAGTTTCCTGACACGCCACCGATGGCGGCTGGGCGGCCTGGCGCTGCTGGTCATCGTGGCTGCGCTGCTGATGCAGCTGGGCGTGATGCGCGGCCTGAGCCTGCAGATCCTGGCCTGGCAGCGCGATCTTCACCGGGCGCTCACCCTGGCGGTGAGCGGCTGGTCCGAGACGCCCAGCTGGGCCACCGCCGGCTGGCTGCTGGCGCTGAGCTTCGGCTACGGGGTCTTCCATGCCGCCGGCCCCGGCCACGGCAAGGCGGTGCTCTCCACCTACCTGGTCTCCCAGGGCGGTGGCCTCAAGCGCGCCCTGGGGCTCTCGTTCAGCGCCGCCCTGCTGCAGGGTGCCATGGCCATCGCCATGGTGCTGGTGCTGGTTCAGGGCCTGGGCTGGCTGACGCGCCGGGCCATGGGCAGCGTGGCAAGCCTCGAGATGGCGAGCTTTCTGATGGTGGCGCTGCTGGGGGCCTGGCTCTGCCTGAGGGCCTGGCGGCTGCTACGGCGCACGCAGGCCGGCGGCGATCACGGCCATTATGATCACCACCACGCCCATCACCACGACCACGGCCACCAGCGGGTCCATGGCCATCTGCACGCTCAGGGGCCAGACCCCGACCACAGTCATGCGCACGCTCACAGCCATACCCATGACCACAGCCGCGCCCACGCTAATGGGCACGCTTCCGACCACCGGCACGATGGCTGCGGCTGCGGGTCGCGCCACCATATCGCCCCGGAGGAGGTCGGCAACTGGCGCACGGCGCTGGCCACCGTGGTGGTGATCGGCCTGCGCCCCTGCACCGGCGCGGTGCTGATGATGGGGGCGGCCAGCCTGCTGGGCCATGCGGCCCTGGGGGCCGCGGCGGTCATGGTGATGGCGCTGGGCACAGCGATGACCGTTTCGGCGCTGGCGCTGGCCAGCGTGCTGGCCCGGGACTGGGTCATTCGCCACTACGGCCGGTTCGCCGGCGGCGGTGGCGCGGCGCGCCTGGGGCGGCTGAGCGGCTGGCTGGCCATGGGAGGCGGTCTGGCGATCCTGTGGCTCGGGGCCTCGCTGGCCTGGCAGGCCGGCAGCACACCGGTAAGCGGGCTGCCGCTGCTCTCCTGAGGCAGCGGTTGCCTGCCCTGGCCGAGAGGCCTCTCGGGCAGGCGCTGCCGCTCGCCAAAACCGCAACCTGGACGCCGGGCCTATGACGGCCGGTTAGCCTCTGGCGCCTGGAAATAGTCGAACAGCTGGGTAACCGCCTCGGGTGCCACGCCGCTGGTGATGAACACGAAGCGCGAGATGCCGTCCGGACATGCCGTGGCGGGCAGTTCCACCGGCGGGTGGAAGATATGCTGAACGCCGTGCAAGGCCAGCGGCTGCGCCTGCCCCGCCACGTTCACGATGGCCTTGATGCGCAGCATCTTGTCGCCGAGCAGGCTCATCAGCAGGTCCAGCCAGTCCTCTAGCACCTCGGGGGCGATGGGCGCCTCCACGCTGAAGCAGAAGGAGCGGATCTGCTCACCGTGGCGGCTTAGCGGGGCGGCCGTCGCGGGCGAAAGCAGCGGAGCGGAGGCCTCGGCGGGCGTCGGTGCCAGCCCAGGCTCGAGCGAGACCTGGGTGTAGGAGGCGGCGTTGAGCCAGCCCTCGGCCTGCTGTCCCGCCTTGCCCGGGGTGGGCAGGCGCCTGGCGGTCAGTCGATCGGCGTCGATCTCGCCGTGCTGCACGTCCAGCTGCTCGGCCGCGGGGTTGACCGTGCTCAGCTGCTCACGGAGCCGGGCCAGGCGAGTGTCGTCCGCCAGGTCGGCCTTGGTGATCAGCAGGCAGTCGGCGATGGCGGCCTGGCGCTGGGATTCCCGATGGGCGTTGAGGGTCGAGAGACCGTTGGCCGCATCCACCAGGCAGACCACGCCGTCCAGGCGGAAACGGTGGGCAAGCCAATGGTCGGTCATCAGCGTCTGAAGGATGGGCGCCGGGTCGGCCAGGCCGGTGGTCTCGATGATCATCCGCGAGATCGGCCGGCCCCCGTCACGCTCGAGCGCCTCCCAGGCCTGCTGGACGCTCCGGCTCAGGTCGCCGCGAATGGTGCAGCAGAGACAGCCGCTGCTCATCTCCACCACGCTGTGCTCGTCGCCCTCGGCGACCAGCCGGTGGTCGAGCCCGATGTCACCGAACTCGTTGATCACCACCAGCGCATCGCGCATGGCGGGCTGGCGCACCAGCCGGTTGAGCAGAGTGGTCTTGCCGCTGCCGAGAAAGCCGGTCAGCACCGTGACCGGCATGAGGTCTGCGTCGCGCATGGCTTACTCCCAGGCGGGGAAGGGGTCGGGCAGTGACTGCCAGGCCTCCTTGCCGGCCAGTAACTCCTCCTCGCTGAGCAGGCAGGCGTCCAGGGCCTGGCGGATGCGCGCCTCATCGAGGTTCTGGCCGATGAAGACCAGTTCCTGGCGCATGTCGCCGAAGGGCTCCTGCCACTTGTCCACGATGGCGGCGCGGTAGTCGGGGTCCTCCGGCCAGTTGGACTCGGGAACGGCCTTCCAGAACATGCCGGCAAAGCCGTAGTGGGCGATGCCGCCGGCCTGGCTCCACTGGCCGGCAAACTGCGGCCGCGTGGCCAGCCAGAAAAAACCCTTGGAGCGCAGCAGCTTGCCGCCGCCCCAGTCGCCATGCAGCTGATCATAGAACTTCTGCGGGTGAAATGGGCGCCGGGCGTGGTAGGCGAAGCTGCCGATGCCGTACTCCTCGGTTTCCGGCAGGTGCTCGCCACGCAGCTCCTTGAGCCAGCCCGGCGCCTGCTGGGCGCGCTCGAAGCTGAAGCGGCCGGTCTCGAGCACCTTCTCCAGTGCCACCTCGCCGTGGCTGATGGGAATGAGCTCGGCCTCGGGATTGAGCGAGCGCAGCACCGCGGTGAGCTCATCGAGCTGGACAGAGGAGAGAAGGTCGGTCTTGCTGATCAGCAGCACATCACAGAATTCGATCTGGTCCACCAGCAGGTCGGCGACGTTGCGCTCGTCCTCTTCGCCCAGGCTCTCGCCCGCCTCGGCCAGGGACTGCGCCTCCTCGTACTGGGTGAGGAAGTTGGCGCCGTCGACCACGGTGACCATGGTGTCGAGCCGGGCGATATCCGAGAGGCTGCGGCCCTGTTCGTCGGCGAAGGTGAAGGTCTCGGCCACCGGCAGCGGTTCGGAGATTCCGGTGGATTCGATGACCAGGGTATCGAAGCGCCCCTCCTCGGCGAGCCGACGCACCTCGATCAGCAGGTCTTCGCGCAGGGTGCAGCAGATGCAGCCGTTGCTCATCTCCACCAGCCGCTCCTCGGCGCGGTTGAGGGTCACCTCGCCCTCG
>PWEV01000115.1 GCA_003553625.1 Halomonas sp. | reverse complement strand
GAGACCCGCGGCAACCTGGCCGCCGGCGGCACCGGGGTGAGCCGCGAGCTCACCGAGCGCGACCACTGGCTGATCGGCCAGGTGCAGCCGATGATCCGCGACAAGGGGCTGATGTTCGTCGGCCTCGACGTGATCGGCGACTACATCACCGAGATCAACGTGACGAGCCCCACCTGCGTGCGCGAGATCGATGATCAGCGCGGCACCGATATCGCCGGGCTGCTGCTCGACGCCATCGAGCGGCGGCTCGCCGGGCAGCGGGCCAAGGGCACCACCTAAGGGGCCGGGAGACCGCTCATGAGCGCCTACGTCAGCGATCCCATCCAGTATGCGCCGGTGACCCGGCCCTATCGCCGCTGGCTGGCCTGGTCGCTGGCGCTGCTGCTGCATCTGGCGGTGATCGGGGTGGTGGCCAGCTGGCAGTTCGCCGCCCCCCCCGCACCGCGCTCGAGCCTCGACGTGGTGCTGGTCACCCGCCCCAGCGAAGCGCCGGTGACGGCCGACGCCATCGCCGAGGCCGACCAGCAGGCTGCCGGCGAGCCGCAGGAGGAGGCGCCGGCGGAGTCTCGCGCGGCGCCCATGGAGGAGCTGCCGCCGGTGCAGGAGAGCGTCAGCGACGTGGATCCGGCCACGCCGGCCGAGCCGGAACAGGCGCGAGTCGAACCCGAGGCGCGCCCCGACGAACAGGCTCCGCCCGCCGCCGACAGCGAGCAGGAGCTCGAGACGCCCCCCGAGCCCCGCGAGAGTGCCCCCCAGGCGGCGGATGCCGCCGCCCCGCCCAGCGCCACGGCCCCCTCGGCGTCGGGCCGCGACCTGCTGGCTCAAGCTACCCGCAGCATCCGCGAGCAGGGCCTCAGCCCTGAGGCGGCGGGCCCCGCCGGCGACGGCCCGCAGCTGGCCGCACAGCGTGCCGCCGAGGCCCGCTATATCGACGACTGGACCCGTCGGGTGGAGGACTACGGCAACCGCGTGCATCCGGCGCCGCGCCACCTCCAGGGACAGCTGCGGATCCGCGTGGTGATCGGCCGTGACGGCGGGCTTCGCCAGGCGGAGGTGGTACAATCCTCGGGACATGCCGAACTCGACCAGGCCGCGCTGGATACCGTGCGCGGGGCCTCACCCTATCGCCCCTTCGATGCGGGCATGGGCAATCTGGACAGTCTCTCCATCACCCGCGTCTGGCGGTTCGGCCAAGGCAATCACTACGGCGTGCGATAGGACCCGCCGGGGAGTCTCATGCAACATTTCGGTTTAAAGGACCACTTCCTGCTGGCGATGCCGCATCTGGAAGACCCCAACTTCACGGGTAGCCTCAGCTACCTCTGCGACCATGACGAGAACGGCACCATGGGGGTCATCGTGAACCGGCCTCTGGAGCTGACCCTGGAGGCGCTCTTCGAGCAGCTGGAGCTTGGCGGCGAGGAGAGCCCCCATCGCAACGCGCCGGTCTACTACGGCGGGCCGGTGCACAAGGACCGCGGCTTCATTCTGCATCGCGGCGCCAGCACCCGCTGGGACTCCAGCATTCAGGTCACCGAGGAGCTGGCTCTGACCACGTCCATGGACATGCTCCAGGCCCTGGCCGTGGGCGAGGGGCCCGAGGACTTCCTGGTCTGCCTGGGCTGCGCCGGCTGGGAGGCCGGCCAGCTGGAGCAGGAGATCCTCGACAACGCCTGGCTCAACGTGGAAGGGCGCAGCGATATCCTCTTCGAGGTGCCGCCGGAGCAACGCCTGGGGGCGGCTGCCGGTATTCTCGGCGTCGACCTCAACCTGATGACCCGCGAGGCGGGGCACTCCTGATGCCCATGAGGCTGATGTCGGGGCGAAGCTGATGGCAAGCGCAGGCGAGCGGTTAGTGCTGGGTTTCGACTTCGGCACCCGGCGTATCGGCGTGGCGGTGGGCAACGAGCTGCTGGCCAGTGCCCGGGAGCTCGAGCCCCTCACGGCCCGCGACGGTATCCCCGACTGGGTCCGGGTGACCCGGCTGGTAGAGGAGTGGCAGCCCGATCTCTTCGTGGTGGGACTGCCGCTGACCGCGGCGGGCGAGGAGCAGCTGATGAGCACTCGTGCCCGCAAGTTCGGCAAGCGCCTGTTCGGGCGCTTCGGGGTGCCCTGCGAGATGGTCGACGAGCGAGGGTCCACCGGTGAGGCCAAGGTGATCGCCCGGGAACTGGGTCATCGCGGCAACTACCGGGAGGAGAGCGTCGACGGTATCAGCGCGGTGCTGATCGTCGAACGCTGGTTCGCCGCCCGGGAGGGGCTGCCCGGGCGCTGAGCGTCGGTCTCAGGCCGGGTCGGCTCGGTTGAAGTCCTCGACCGAGAGGCCGGTAAACTTCTCCAGGAAGAAGACCAGGGTGGCCGGGTGGTGGAAGCGCTCCTCGAAGCTCTCCTGCTGCCCGTCATGACGGCGCGTCACGCTGGCCCGATACTCGCTGCCCGTCTTCACGATCCGAGCGCTGGCCTCACGGCCGTCCTCGCGCTTGCGTGCCTCGAGCCGCGTCTGCCCCTCCAGCAGTGTCTCCAGCCGCAGGCCGGCTTCGAGCTCTTCGGGCGTGGCCCAGAGTGCCTGGTCGCGATCACCGTAGTAGTAGAGAAGCACCGCCAGCAGCACCGCGAAGACAGCACTGGTCAGCATCCAGGTCAGCGTGATGCCGTCCAGGGAGATCGACAGCAGCGCCATGAGCTGCACCGCTGCGCCCACGGCGAGTATGCCGGCCAGCGGGCGCCACATTCTCGGGCCCATGAAGCCACGCCCCAGGATGTAACCCCACAGCCCCACCACCGCCAGGCCTCCCACCACGAGATGCACCATGGCCAGGGCGGTGCCGCCGCCGGCCAGCAGGGCAATCACCCCGATCAGCAGCAGCAAGGTATAGAACACCGCCAGCAGGCGGTAGGCGCGTTGCAGGTTCATGGATCTCTCCTCACGGGCTGACGTCAGACATCATCATAGGCGAAGTGCGCCGAAGCGCCTCCCGTTAGCGCTCTCGATCGTCAACGCCCACGCGCGACGGCACGAACCAGCGCACGGGGCGCAGGTCCTGCTCGATCAGTTCGTCCACCTCGAGAAGAGTGGCGAAGATCGCCATGCGCACCGGGATGCCGTTGTCGGTCTGGCGAAAGATCGCCAGGCGCGGATCACCGTTGAGGTCCACATCCAGGTCGTTGGCATCCGGGCGGCTGTCCCGGGGTAGCGGATGCATGACGAGGGTGTCGCGACCGCAGCGCCGGTCCAGGAAGGCGCGGTCCACGGTGAAGTCCCGCGACAGGCTGAAGCCTTCGCTCATCTCGGCGGTGAAGCGCTCCTTCTGGATGCGGGTGGTATAGACCACGTCCACGTCGCTGAAGTCGTTGGCCAGGCTGTCGTGCTGCATCACACGGTGGCCGCGGGAGGTCACCAGGTCGATCAGATGGCTCGGCATCTCCAGTCCCGGCGGGGCCACCAGGGTGATGCGCAGCGGCTCGTAGAGCGAGAGCAGCTTGATCAGCGAGTGAACGGTACGGCCGAACTTCAGGTCGCCGGTCATCAGCACATGAGCGCCGGAGAGCGACTTGCCGAGCCGGGTGAACTCCTTGTCGATGGTGTAGAAGTCGAGCAGCGCCTGGCTGGGATGTTCCCCGGGGCCATCCCCGCCGTTGATCACGGGCACGTTGGTGGCAGCGGCGAACTCCGCTACCGAACCCAGCTCGGGATGGCGCATCACGATGGCGTCGCAGTAACCGCTCATCACCCGGCTGGTGTCGTAGAGCGACTCACCCTTGGCCATGGAGGAGAAGGTGAAGCCGGTGGTGTCGCAGACGCTTCCGCCCAGTCGACAGAAGGCCGCGTTGAAACTGACCCGAGTGCGAGTGCTGGCTTCGAAGAAGAGATTGCCCAGCACGGCGCCCTCCAGCACTCGAGTGACCTGACGCCGCTGAGCGATGGGCTCCATGCGGGCGGCGACCCGCATCAGGTGGTCAACGTGGTCACGGTTCAGGGAATCGACGGAGAGCAGGTGGGAACTCATCGGCGCGGCCTCGGCTGGCGGAAGGATAGACGGGCGCCAGTGTACTCCGCCCCGGCGCCGGGTTCACGGGGGCCGTAGCGCAGTGTCACCAGGGCGCGGGCGGCTTGCCCCCCAGCCGAGTGGTGATCTCGCTGGCGGTGTCGCGCACCAGCGCGCCCAGTTCCAGCAGGCGCGCCTCGGGGATGCGCGCCACCGGGCCGGAGACCGAGATCGCGGCGAGGGGGGTGCCGTGTTCGTCGTGG
>PWEV01000176.1 GCA_003553625.1 Halomonas sp. | reverse complement strand
GTCAGGCCGACCTGGAACAGCCGCTCCACGTCGCGCAGGCGGCGCTTGTCGATCACGAACAGGATGACGTGGTCGCCGGACTCCACCATGACGTCGTCGTGGGCGATCAGCACCTCCTTGCCGCGCACGATGGCGCCGATGGTGGTGCCCCGCGGCAGGTCGATCTCACCGATGGCACGACCCACCACCTTCGATGACTGGGTATCACCGTGGGCGATCGCCTCGATGGCCTCCGCCGCGCCGCGGCGCAGCGAGTGCACGTTGACGATATCGCCGCGCCGCACGTGGGTCAGCAGGCTGCCGATGGTGGCCTGCTGGGGCGAGATGGCGATGTCGATCTCGCCCCCCTGCACCAGGTCCACGTAGGCGGCGTTGTTGATCAGCGTCAGCACCTTCTTGGCGCCCATGCGCTTGGCCAGCATCGACGACATGATGTTGACCTCGTCGTCGTTGGTCAGCGCGCAGAAGATGTCGCACTCCTCGATGTTCTCCTCCTCCAGCAGCCGCTTGCTGGTGGCGCTGCCGTGGAGCACCACGGTGCGATCGAGACGTTCGGAGAGCACCGTGCAGCGCTCCAGGTTGTGCTCGATGATCTTCACCTGGTGGCTGTGCTCCAGGTGCTCGGCGAGGCGCTCGCCGATGTTGCCGCCGCCGGCGATCACCACCCGGCGGAAGTTGCGGTCGAGGCGGCGCAGTTCGCTCATCACCGCGCGGATGTCGCGGCGAGCGGCGATGAAGAACACCTCGTCGTCGGCCTCGATCACGGTGTCGCCCCGCGGGATGATCGGCCGGTCGCGGCGGTAGATGGCGGCGACCCGGGTGTCCACGCTGGGCATGTGGCGGCGCAGGAAGGCCAGGTCCTGGCCCACCAGCGGGCCGCCGTAGACCGCCTTGACGGCCACCAGCTGTACCAGGCCGCCGGCGAATTCCAGCACCTGCAGGGCGCCGGGATGCTCGATCAGCCGGCGGATGTGGTCGGTGACCACCTGCTCGGGGCTGATCAGCACGTCGATGGGCACCGCCTCGTGGGCGAACAGCCCCTTGCGGGTCAGGTAGGCGGTGGCGCGCACCCGGGCGATCTTGGTGGGGGTGCGGAACAGGGTGTGGGCGACCTGGCAGGCGATCATGTTGACCTCGTCCTGGCTGGTCACCGCGATCAGCATGTCGGCATCCTCGCAGCCCGCCTGGCGCAGCACCATGGGGTAGGAGCCGGGCCCCACCACGGTGCGGATGTCGAGCTTGGTGTGCAGTTCGCGCAGCTTGTCGCCGTTGGTGTCCACCACCGTGATGTCGTTCTCCTCCCGGGCCAGGTGTTCGGCCAGGGTGCCGCCGACCTGGCCGGCGCCGAGAATGATGATCTTCATGAATGTCGGTGTCCGCTGTCAGCGAGCGCGGCGCAACTTGTGCGCCGCAACAGGGTGGCGGCAAGCCTAAACCAGCCGCGGGGAGAAGAACAGCGCGCCATCAGTCCAGGGTGAAGCCGACCTTGATGGTGACCTGCCAGTGGGCCACGCGGCCATGCTCCAGGTGGCCGCGGGTGTCGGTCACCTCGAACCAGCGCATGCCGTGCAGGCTCTCGCTGGCCTTGGTGATGGCACTCTGGATGGCCGCTTCGATGCTCTCCTCGGAGGAGCCGGTCAGCTCGATATGCTTGTAGGTATGGTTGCTCATGAGGACTCCTGTCGCTCGCGGTAGATGATCGCGGTTGGACCGATGGCTCAGCCCGCCCGCTTCTTCAGTCTGGCATAGAAGAAGCCATCGTGGCTGTCGATCTCGGGCAGCAGCTGACGGCCGGGGCCCGCCTGCCGCCCCCATGCCACGTCACCGGGGGTGGTGTTCTCGGCGTCCGGGGTGCGCGACATGAAGGCGGCGATCTGGTCGCTGTTCTCCTCCGGGAGCACCGAGCAGGTGGCGTACAGCAGGGTACCTCCGGGGCGCAGCAGCGACCAGAGGTTGTCGAGCAGGCGCGTCTGCAGGGAGGCAAGGGCCGGAATGTCACTGGGGCGGCGCAGGCGCTTGATGTCGGGGTGGCGACGGATTACCCCGCTGCCGGAGCAGGGGGCATCGAGCAGGATGGCGTCATAGGGGGCGCCGTCCCACCAGTCCCGGGCGGTGGCGTCGCCGTGGGCCAGGCGCGCCGCCAGTCCGAGTCGTCCCAGGGCGTCCTCGACCCGGGCCAGGCGCTCGGCGTCGCTGTCCACCGCATGCACCTCGATGTCGAAAAGCTCCAGCAGGTGACCGGTCTTGCCGCCGGGGGCGCAGCAGGCGTCCAGCACCCGTGCGCCGGGGCGCGGTGCCAGGGTAGGGCCGAGCAGCACGCTGGTCAGCTGGGCGGCCTCGTCCTGGACGCTGACGTCGCCGTTGGCGAAGCCGGGCAGCAGCTGGACGTCGCAGGGGGTCTCCAGGGTGACACCGTCCGGGGCATGCAGGCAGAGCCTCGCCTGGATGCCGGCCGCGGCCAGCCGGTCCAGGTAGGCCTCGCGGTCGCCGTGGCGACGGTTGACGCGCAGGGTCATGGGACCGGGGGTGTTGTTGGCCTCACAGATGGCGTGCCAGTCATCGGGCCAGGCCTCTTGCAGCGTCCTGAGCAGCCATTTGGGGTGCAGCAGGGCCACTGCCGGGTCCTGGTCCACCTCGGCCTGCAGCTCGGCGGCTTCCCTCTGGAGCCGGCGCAGGCAGCCGTTGAGCACGCGGGTGGCCCACTCCTTGCCGAGCAGGCGGGCCGCGCCGGCGGTCTCGCCCACCGCGGCATGGGCCGGAATGCGCAGGTAGAGGAGCTGGTGGATGCCCAGCAGCAGCAGTGCCTGGATGTCGGCGTCGCGGGCCTTGAAAGGCTTGATCAACAGCTTCGCTGCCAGCGCCTCGAGGCGCGGCAGCGTACGGCAGGCGCCATAGCAGAGCGCCTTGAACAGGGCGCGGTCGCGGGCCACCACCTGGTGGTCATCGAGGCCGGTGAGCGAGCCCTTGCCGGTGATCACCGGGACCAGGGCGCGGGCTGCGGCGGCGCGGACCGCCAGGCCTCCGTCGTTCTCCAGGCCTCGCTTGCGTTGGCGCGGTTCGCTGGGCTGATGGTCGGGTCGCTGGCTCATGCGGAGGCCTCCTCGTTGTAGCGGCCCAGGCGCAGGCCAGGCGTGAAGCGCTCGGCCCGGGCGTGCAACAGGGCACTCACCGGGAGCACCTTGCCGCCGGGCAACTGAGCTTGAGTCACCCGGAGCACCTCGCGGCCCTCCGGACCGCAGGCGATTCGCAGCGCCTCACCGTCCTGGTCGAGCAGGGTGCCGGGGGGAGCCTTGGTCTCGCCGGCGGTTAGTTCGCTCTCATCGGCCATCAGCAGACGCAGGCGCTCGCCGTCGAAGGTACACCAGGCGACCGGCCAGGGGTTGAAGGCGCGAATGCGAGCCGCCAGCTCGGCAGCGGACCGGCGAAAGTCCAACTCGGCCTCGGCCTTGGAGAGCTTGGCGGCATAGGTGACGCCGCCCTCGGGCTGAGGCATGGCGGCCAGGCCCTCGTCGGAGAGGGCATCCAGGGCCTCGACGAGGGCCTGGCCGCCCAGGGCGGCCAGGCTGTCATGGAGTTCGCCGCCGGTGGTGGTGGCGGTGATCGGGGTGCGACGGACCAGCAGCATGTCGCCGGTGTCGAGCCCTTCATCCATCTGCATGATGGTGACCCCGCTCTCGGTATCCCTGGCCTCGATGGCGCGCTGGATGGGCGCGGCCCCCCGCCAGCGCGGCAGCAGCGAGGCGTGGACATTGAGGCAGCCCAGCCGAGGGGTTTTCAGCACCGCCTTCGGCAGGATCAGCCCGTAGGCCACCACCACCATGATGTCGGCGTCCAGGGCGGCGAGTTCGGCCTGGGGCTCGACCGCCTTGAGCGTCTCCGGCTGAAGGACCGGCAGCTCATGCGCTAGGGCGAGGCGCTTCACCGGGCTCGGCGTCAGCTTGCGGCCGCGGCCCGCGGGGCGGTCCGGCTGAGTATAGACCGCGATGACGCGGTGGCGGCTGTCCAGCAGCGCCTGCAGGCTCTCGGCGGCGAAGTCGGGGGTGCCGGCGAAGATGACGTTGAGGGGTCGGGGCATGGTTCAGGCCTGGCCGGGGAGTGGATGACGTCAATGATAACGGAGCCGGCCGGAAACGACGAAGGCCGACGTCATGGCGTCGGCCTTCATGCTGGGGCGAGGCTGGGTCAGGCCGGTTGCATCAGCTTGTGGCGTTTCTGCATCTTCTTCAAGATGCGGTCGCGCTTGAGCGGTGAAAGATAGTCGACGAACAGCACGCCTTCAAGGTGATCATGCTCGTGCTGGATACAGTGTGCCAGCAGCCCGTCTGCCTCGAGTTCGTAGGGTTTTCCATCACGATCCAGTGCCTTGAGATGGACCCTGAGCGAGCGAGGCACCTCGGCATAATACTCGGGGATCGACAGGCAGCCCTCTGACATGAGGTCACGCTCGTCTCCGAGGGGGGTGTAAGCGGGGTTGATCAGCACCAGCGGGCGGGACTGGTCGTCGCTGACGTCCATCACGATGACGCGGCGATGAACGTCCACCTGGGTGGCGGCCAGCCCGATGCCGCGGGCGTCATACATGGTCTCGAGCATGTTATCGACCAGCTGGCGGACCTCGTCGTCGACCGCGTCCACCGGAGCTGCCCGAGTGCGCAGCCGCTCGTCGGGGAATTCGAGGATCGGTAATTTGGCCATGGCGTTGGTTTCACCGTTATGCTGTCATTTACAGAATGACACTATTCTAGAGGGGCGGCGTCGGCAGAGATACCGTCGAACGCGCATCACGTCCATAACCTCAGACTATAGCACGCCAGCCAGGTTCGATGAGAGCGCTCAAGGCAAGGCGAAACGACGCGGGGGAGAGCAGGGATGAAGCAGACGAACGAGGGCAACGTGCAGCGCCGCTGGCCAGCCAGAGGGGCGCTTCTGCTGGGCCTGGTGATGGCCCTGGGCGGTATGGCGGGTGGGGCCCTGGCCCAGGGGCTCAGCTGGAATGATGGCCTGCGCGGCGATGCCCCGGACCGCTATACGGTGGTGCGCGGTGATACTCTGTGGGACATCTCCGGTCGTTTCCTGAGTCACCCCTGGCAGTGGCCCGAGGTGTGGCAGGTCAATCCCCAGATCCGTAACCCGCACCTGATCTATCCGGGCGACATCGTCTACCTCTATGACTGCAACGGCCGACCCTGCCTGGGGCTGGAGCGGGGCCAGGGCCAGGTGCGGCTCTCTCCGGAGATGCGCACCATTCCCCATCGCGAGGCGATCGAGCCGATCCCCCTTGAGGCGGTCCGCCACTTCCTGCGCGATCACCGCATCGTCGACGACCCTGAGTCCCTGGACGAGCTGGCCTATGTGGTCGGCGGCGACGACCGTCGCCTGATGAGCGGCGTGGGCGACCGTCTCTACGCCCGCGGCGAGGTGGAAGGCAGCGGCCGGGTCGGTTTCTATCGGGTCGGCGAGCGCTTCCTGGATCCGGCCAGCGGCGAGCTGCTGGGCCTGGAGCTGGAGAGCGTCGGCCAGGCGCGCCGCGAGCGCCAGGAAGACGAGATCGTGGTGCTCGAGGTGACCTCCTCTCGCCAGGAGGTGCGCAATGACGACATCGTGCTGCCGTTGGAGGTCCGCGATCTGGTCACGGAGTTCTACCCACGCGCCCCGGAGCGCGAGGTGCAGGGGACTATCCTGGCGGTGCCGGGGGGCGTGCAGTTCATCGGTCGCCTGCAGGTGGTGGCCCTGGATCGCGGCCGCCGTGACGGTCTGGAGCCGGGGCATGTGCTGATGGTCGAGCAGCGTGGCGAACTGGTCAGCGACCCGCGCACCGGCGAATCCCTGCGTCTGCCCGGCGAGGAGGCCGGCCTGGTGATGGTCTTCCAGCCCTACGAGAAGATGAGCTATGGCCTGGTGATGAAGGCCAGCCGTTCGCTCTCGGTTGGCGACCGCGTGCATACCCCTGAGCGCGCCCTGGGCGCCGCCCTGCGCTGAGGTCATGCCATGACCGCTCGGCGGCTCGGTGCCCGGGAGTGGCTGGTCCTCTCCCGTCTGCCGGGCCTGGGGGCGGCGCGGCTGGCCGAACTGGCCGCTACGGTCAAGGCATGGCCCGACGGCTGGCTGGCGCTGCTGCCCCGGGAGGCCGCCACGTCGCTGCGGCTGTGGCTGGACCACCCCGGTCGCAGTCCGCTGAGTGACGAGATCGCCCGGGCCGAGGCGTGGCTCGCCGAAGCACCCGACCGCCACCTGCTTCACCCCGGCCACCCTCACTGGCCGACCCTGCTCACCGAGATCCCCGACCCACCGCCGCTGCTGTGGGCCTGGGGTGATCTCTCTGCGCTCGCGGCGCCCCGTCTGGCCGTGGTGGGCGCGCGGCGCGCCACCCGTGAGGGGCTGACCAACGCGGCGACCCTTTCCCGCGAACTGGCAGGTCGCGGCTGGTGCGTGGTCAGCGGAATGGCGTTGGGCATCGACGCCGCCGCCCAGCAGGCGGCGCTGGATGCGGGTGGTGCCAGCGTCGCCGTGCTCGGCTGCGGCGTCGATGTAGTCTACCCGCCGCGTCACCACCGGCTGCACGGGCGACTGCGCCAGCCTGGTGGCCTGCTGCTCGCGGAGCACCCGCCCGGCACGCCGGCACGGCCGGCCTTCTTCCCCCGGCGCAACCGCATCGTCACCGGCCTCTCCTTCGGTGTGCTGGTGGTAGAGGCGGCCGAGCGCAGTGGCTCCCTGGTCAGCGCCCGTCTGGCCGCAGAGCAGGGGCGCGAGGTGTTTTCACTGCCCGGTTCCATCCACAACCCACAGGCCCGGGGCTGCCTGCAGCTGATACGTGACGGGGCCGTGCTGGTGCGCGATGTCGACGATATCGTCGCCGAGCTGACCCAATGGCTGCCCGCGTCGAGCCCCATGGCACTCCCCAGCCAGCTCCCCGCGGGGGGCGATGCCTCGCCCGGCGACCCCCTGCTGCGGTGGCTGAGTGGCAATCCGACACCGGTGGATACCCTGGTGGGGCTCTCGGGTCTGGGGATCGCCGAGTGCCAGCGACGCCTGCTGGAACTGGAGCTGGAGGGGCGTGTGGCCCATGCCGCAGGCGGCTGGGTGCGGCTCACGGGGGCGTGATAGAATTTCCGACCGTCCATGAATCCAGCCGTGCCCATCGCCGAGGAGACCCCATGAGTCAGGCCAGCCAGATTGCCCACGCCGTTGCCGCCCTGCGCCGTGGGGAAGTGATCGCCTATCCCACCGAAGCGGTGTGGGGGCTCGGCTGCGATCCCGACAACGACGAGGCCCTGACTCGGCTGCTGCGCCTAAAGCAGCGCGACCCGGCCAAGGGGGTGATCCTGGTGGCCGGCAGCATCGGTCAATTCGAGCCCTGGCTTGCGGGGCTGCCCCTCGAGCTGCATGCCCCCCTGGCGGCCAGCTGGCCGGGGCCACATACCTGGCTGGTGCCCGACAACGGCCGCAGCCACGCCCTGGTACGCGGCGGCCATACCAGGGTGGCGCTGCGGGTCAGCGCCCATCCGCTGGTAGCGGCGCTGTGCGACGCCTTCGGCGGCCCCATCGTCTCCACCTCGGCCAACAAGGCCAGCGAGCCGCCGGCCGTGAGCGCCGATCAGGTTCGCTGCATCTTCGACAATGAGCTCGATGTCATCGTCGAGGGCGAACTCGGCGGCCTCGAGCGTCCCAGCACCATTCGCGATCTGGCTTCTGGCCAGGTGATGCGCGCCTGATTTCGGATATTCACTCGCCTGGCTTCGAGGAGATCGCCTTGGCCCATCCCCGACTCGACGACGTAAAGACCTACCTGCTCGATCTTCAGGAGCGCCTCTGTGCGGGCCTGGCCGCCGAGGACGACGGCGGCGACTTCCGCGAGGACGCCTGGGAGCGCCCCGAGGGTGGCGGCGGTCGCTCACGGGTGATCGAAAACGGTCGGGTGTTCGAGAAGGGCGGGGTGAACTTCTCCCACGTCTACGGCGAACGCCTGCCCCCGTCGGCCACCGCGGCCCGCCCGGAGCTGGCCGGGCGCAGTTTTCATGCGGTGGGTGTCTCCTGGGTGCTGCATCCGGAGAACCCTCATGTGCCCACCAGCCACGGAAACGTCCGCTTCTTCATTGCCGAGAAACCCGGCGAGGAGCCCGTCTGGTGGTTCGGTGGTGGCTTCGACCTCACCCCCTATTACCCGGTGCGCGAGGACGTGGTGCACTGGCATCGAGTGGCGCGGGACGCCTGTGCCCCCTTCGGTGGCGACGTCTATCCGCGCTACAAGGCGTGGTGTGACGACTACTTCCATCTCAAGCACCGCGACGAGACCCGAGGCGTGGGAGGGCTCTTCTTCGACGACCTCAACGAGGGCGGCTTCGAGACGTGCTTTGCCTTCCAGCGCGCCGTGGGGGATGCCTTCCTGACAGCCTACCTGCCCATCGTGCGGCGCCGCCGCGAGACCCCCTGGGGCGAGCGCGAGCGAGACTTTCAGCTCTATCGCCGTGGCCGCTACGTGGAGTTCAATCTGGTGTGGGACCGCGGCACACTGTTCGGGCTTCAGAGCGGTGGGCGCACCGAGTCGATCCTGATGTCGATGCCGCCCCTGGCCCGCTGGGAATATGACTGGGCGCCCGAGGCCGGCAGTCCCGAAGCGGTGCTCTATGAGGCGTATCTGCACCCCCGAGACTGGCTGGGCGAAGAGGAGGCCCGCTCATGACCGATCGCTACTGTGTCTTCGGCAATCCTGTTGCCCATTCGAAGTCGCCGGCCATCCACGCCGCCTTTGCCGAGCAGACGGGAGAGGCCATCGAGTACACCGCCATCGCGGCGCCGCTGGACGACTTTGCCGGCGCCTGGCGACGCTTCGTGGCCGAGGGCGGGCGCGGCGCCAACGTCACGGTGCCCTTCAAGGAAGAGGCCTTCCGCCTCTGCGATACCCTCAGCCAGCGTGCCAGGCGAGCCGGGGCGGTGAACACCCTGATCCTCGGTGGCAACGGCCTGAGCAACGAACTCAAGGTCTATGGCGATACCACCGACGGGGTGGGGCTGGTGCGTGACCTCAAGCGCCACGGCGTGACCCTGGCCGCTGCCCGGGTGCTGGTGCTGGGCGCTGGCGGGGCGGTACGCGGGGTGCTGGAGCCGCTGCTGGCCGAGGGGCCGGCGAGCGTGCGGGTGGCCAACCGTACCGCGGCCAAGGCCGAGTCTCTGGCCGCCGACTTCTCCGAGCTGGGCGAGATCACCGGCGGCGGCTTCGACGCCGTGGTGGGTCAGTTCCAGGTGGTGATCAACGGCACCAGCGCGAGCCTCGCCGGCGATCTGCCGCCGCTGCCAGAGGACCTCTTCGCCCCGGGGGCGACGGCCTACGACATGATGTACGGCGCCGAGCCCACGGTCTTTCTGCGCTGGGCCGCCGAGCATGGCGCGCGACCGGAGGACGGCCTCGGCATGCTGGTGGAGCAGGCGGCGGAATCGTTCTTCCAGTGGCGGGGTAAGCACCCCGACACAGCCCCGGTGCTGGAGAGGCTACGGCAGGCGCTATAGGTAACCTCACAGTCGGGAAGGGAATAGCCTCGAACCGGCTGCTTCAGCGTTTGCCGATGTACATCCCGGCCGCGCACATTACCGTGCCTGCCACCGACAGCAGCATGCCGCCGTTGACCAGCAGCGGATAGCGCTCCAGCAAGGAAACGAAAGGTTGGGGCGTGTCGCGGCACACTCCCTCCATGTAATCCCAGTAGCCGCCGGCATAGGTGCATTCCCGCACGTCCGACATCTCCCAGAAGTAGAGCCCCAGCAGCAGCAGAATGGGGGCGATCAGCAGCAGCAATCCAAGTTTCAGCATTCGGTTTCCATCGGCAGAGGGTGTTCGTTACGGACGCGGGCAGTTGGGGGTGCGTCCCGCCTGGCGGGCCCGTTCGAATCGCTCTATCGCCTCGGGCATGTTGGCCTGGAGCCCGGCCATGCGCTGGCCCTGGCTGGGGTGGGTGGACATCCAGGCCGGGGGGCGAGCGCCGCCGGCGGCCTCCATGTTCTGCCAGAGCGTGACGCTGGCGCGCGGGTCGAAGCCGGCATCGGCCATCAGCCGCAGGCCGATCACGTCGGCTTCGCTCTCGTGTCGGCGAGAGAAGGGCAACAGCACGCCGTACTGGGCGCCGAGACCCAGCGCCCCCATCATCTGCTGCCCCCCCGGTCCCTGCATGCCGGAGACCGAGGAGAGCACGGAGAGGCCGAGCTGGGTGGCGGTCTGGGTAGAGACCCGCTCGTTGGCGTGTCGGGCCAGCACGTGGCCGATCTCGTGTCCGACCACCGCCGCGAGCTGTTCCTGGGTCTCGGCGATGCGCAGGAGTCCCGTGTTGACCCCCATGTAGCCGCCCGGCAGGGCAAAGGCATTGGCCTGCTCCGATTCAAAGACACGAATCTGCCAGTCCTGGGCACGCTGCTGTTCCGCCGGCAGCGCGCCGATGATGGCGTCGGCCACGCACTGGGCGTAGCGCTGTGAGGCGGCATCGGCCTGAGGCAGGTCCTGCTGATACTGCTCGAAGGCCTGGGCACCCATCTCGTTGAGCTGGGCATCGGACACCAGGGTGAGCTGCTGTCGTCCGGTGGGCGAGGTCGCGCAGGCGGTAAGGGTAAGGCTCAGCACGCCGACGGCGAGCAATGGGAACCAGCGCATGGGGGTCTCCTGTGACCGGTCTTGTTCATCTCAGTGCGGTATGACGCTGGACGGCACGACAAGGTTCGCCACAAGATACCCTGAATGCCTGCAAGGTCAACCGCTCGACACGGAGAAGGAGCCCCCATGGACGCCGAGCTGACACGCCGACTGATGAATCTGCTGGACCACGTGGAGCACTGGTTGCCGCCGCCTCCCCAGGAGGTGGACTGGCACCGCGACGTGGCGGCCCTGTGGCAGCGCCACAGCCTGGGCGGCCGGTTACTGCCGGTGCCGCCCCGCGACGCCCTGAGCCTGGACGACCTGCTGGGTATCGAGCGCCAGAAGCTGGCGCTGGTCGACAACACCCGCGCTTTCCTGCAGGGGCTGCCGGCCAACCATGCCCTGCTGTGGGGGTCCCGGGGCAGCGGCAAGTCGTCGCTGATCCGCGCACTGCTCAACTCCCTGGCCCCGGACGGGCTGCGGCTGGTGCAGGTGGATCGTCACGACCTCGCCGGTCTGCCGATGCTGGTGGAGCAGTTGCGCCACCATGACCAGCGCTTCGTGGTCTACTGCGACGACCTCTCCTTCGAGGGTCATGACGACGCCTACAAGGCACTGAAGAGCGTGCTGGACGGCGCCCTGACCGGCCCGCCCCCCAACGTGCTGCTGTACGCCACCTCCAACCGCCGCCATCTGCTGCCGGAGTCGATGAGCGACAACGAGGGCTCGCGGCTGGTGGGGGACGAGCTCCACCACGGAGACGCCGTAGAGGAGAAGATCTCGCTCTCCGACCGTTTCGGCCTGTGGCTTGGCTTTCACCCCTTCAACCAGGATGTCTCCCTGGAGGCCTGCTGCCACTGGGTCACCCAGCTGGGCAGCCGCGAGGACTGGAACGCCGAAGCCCGCGCCGAGGCCGTCCGCTTCGCCACCCTGCGCGGCGGGCGCAGCGGCCGCGGCGCCTGGCAGTTTGCCACCCAGTGGGTGGGCCGCCGGCGCCTGCACGGAAAGTAGGGTAACGCGGCGAGACAAGGGGCGCCGGGGACAGGCCTGGAGGGGGTCCTATGCCAGGGATGGCATCGGTAGCGCCCAAGGAGGGGTTCACAGCGCTCCCGAACAGGCCTGTCGCCGGAACAGCCCCGAGACTACTACCAGCATTACCCCCGCGGAATCAGCCTGCCGTCCTCGCCCACGCTCAGGCGGATGGTCGGGGTGAGCAGGCCGGCGGGCAGGGTCATGCCCAGGCCGCGCAGGTCGCCGGGGGTGATGGCCAATTCGCTGCCGGCGGGCAGCTCGCCCTGGCGGGCCAGCTGGCTGGCCAGCTCCACCATCGGGGCCAATTGCTCGCGGCCGCCACCCAGCAGGTCGAAGGCCACCGGTAGGCGCAGGTTGGCATCGTCACCCGAGGTCAGGGTCACGTCCTGCTCGTAGTTGCCGCTGACCGGGTCGACGCCCGGCATGTCCAGCGACCATCGAAAGCCCGACATCTCCACCGGCGGCATGCCCATCGGCAGCCCCAGGCCCATGGCCAGTGTCGCCTGCACCGGCAGGCTGCCGGCGCCGAGGCTCGACATCGCCAGGGACATGATGTCGCTGGTGTCCAGCCGCGCATCCACGGCGTATGGGCCGATGCGTACCTCTTCCACCCCCAGCGAGGTCACCGCCAGGCGGAAAGCGAACAGGCCGGTCTGCGGCAGGGCCAGACAGCCCGCAAGCAGGGCGGAGAGACACAGCGGTGCGAGCAGGCGCCAGCGCCGGACAGGAACAGGACGAAACATGAGCAAGGGTGTCTCCTTCGGAAACGCACAGGGAAGGGCAGGGCCGATGGCGGCTATGCTGCAGTGCAAAAAGCAGCGTATTTGAGGGCCGGCGGGCCTCGATGTCAAGAGGATTGTGCCGAGCGGGTCTGCGGGATTCGCCACGGCCGGGGAAGTGGCCGAAGAGCAACAGCGCCCGACTCGTCCCTCTGGTCATTCCAGGGACGGGTCGGGCGCTGTCGGTCTGGCGGGATGGGCTCAGCGGCGGCGGCTGTTGCGCGCCTCCTGGGTGCGGCCCAGTTCGCGCTTCTTGGCCTTCTCGCGATCGCTGGCATCGGCCATCGGGTCGAAGGGGTTCTTGCCTGACCGGAACTCGAAGCGCATCGGCGTGCCGCGCACCTTGAGCACCTTGCGGAAGGTATTGGTCAGGTAGCGGCGGTAGGCCTCTGGCAGCGACTCGGTCTGATTGCCATGGACCACGATGATCGGCGGGTTGGCGCCACCCTGGTGCGCCATGCGCAGCTTGATTCGCCGGCCATGCACCAGGGGCGGCTGGTGGGACTCCACCGCGTCCTGGAGGATGGTAGTCAGCCGGTTGGTGGACCAGTGGGCATTGGCCGAAGCGAAGGCTCGCTCCAGCGAGGGGTAGAGATCACCCACGCCGGTGCCGTGCAGCGCCGAGATGAAATGCAGGTCGGCATAGTCGGTGAAGCCCAGGCGGCGCTTGATCTCCGCCCGCATCTTCTCCTTGGCCTCGTGCTCCAGCCCGTCCCACTTGTTGATCGCCAGCACCAGGGCACGGCCAGTGGTCAGCACGTAGTCGAGCAGGTGAAGATCCTGTTCCACCAGGCCCGAACGGCCATCCAGCACCACGATGGCGACATGGCACTCCTTGATCGCCTCCAGGGTCTTGATGATCGAGAACTTCTCGGCGATCTCGTGGACATTCTTGCGTCGCCTGACCCCGGCAGTATCGATCAGCACGTAGGGCTTGCCGCGGCGCTCGAAGGGGATCTCGATGGCGTCGCGGGTGGTGCCCGCCTCGTCGAAGACGACCACTCGTTCCTCACCCAGCAACCGGTTGACCAGGGTCGACTTTCCCACGTTGGGACGACCGATCACGCCGATGCGGATACCCTTGGTCCCGGTATCCGCCGGGATGCTCTCGTCGCGTTCGGGGAAGGGAGCAAGCACTTCGTCGATCAGCGAGGTGACGTTTCGGCCATGGGCGGCGGCGATGGGCCGCGGCTCGCCCAGGCCCAGCTCCCAGAACTCCGCGGTGGCGGTGGCCTCGTCCAGGCCGTCGGTCTTGTTGACCACCAGCCAGGTCTTCTTCTGGTTGACCCGCAGGTGGTTGGCGATGGCCTGGTCGGCCGGGCTGAGTCCGTCCCGGGCGTCTACCAGGAACAGCACAATGTCGGCCTCGTCGATGGCGGCCAGAGATTGCTCGGCCATGGCCGCGTCGATGCCGTCCTCGTCGCCGCTGATGCCGCCGGTGTCGATCACCGTATAGGTCTTGTCGCCGAGCAGGCCATTGCCGTACTTGCGGTCGCGGGTCAGACCCGGAAAGTCGGCCACCAGAGCGTCACGGGAGCGGGTCAGGCGGTTGAACAGGGTTGACTTGCCCACATTGGGGCGTCCGACCAGGGCGATCACGGGTGTCATTGGATATCCAGGGTCTCTAGGCTGCCGTCGTCGGCAAGCACATGTATGCGGCGGCCCTCGGTGATCGGGCGCACGCTGATGCCGGAGCGGTCGACACGCTCCCGGCCGACGATCTCGCCGCTGCGAGCGTCGATCAGATGCAGATAACCCTCGAAGTCGCCGAACACCAGGTTGCCGTCGGCGAAGGCCGGGGAGGTGATGCTGCGTCCTTCGAGGGCGGTATTGCGCCAGATCTCGCTGCCGTTGTTGGCGTCCAGCGCGTGGATATGACCCGCCTCGTTGACGGCGAACAGGAAGTCGCCGACCAGCACCGGGGTATGGTAGCTGGAGAAGTCGATGGCCCACAGAGGCTCGCCACGGGTGGCTTCCAGGGCGGCCAGGCGGCCATTGAAGCTGGTGACGAACAGGCGGCCATCCGGTGTCAGGACTGGCTGAGCGGCCAGGTCTACCAGGCGGTCGATGTCGCTGCGGCCCTGGGCCACGGCGATACGCCGCTCCCACAGCGGCAGGCCGTTGCTGTTGTCCAGTGTCACCAGGCGACCGTTGGCGAAGCCGGCGAAGGTCACCGGTTCGATCACCGTGGGGGTGCCTGTGCCGCGCAGGGTCAGCGACGGACGGCTGGCGCTGTAGCTCCAGCGTTCCTCGCCGCTGGTGCGATCCAGGGCGGTCACGCTGCCGTCGACGCTCTGCACCACCAGCAGTTGCTGGTTGGGCTGCGGGGCGGCCAGGATTTCACTGGGCACGCGAGCGCGCCAGCGCACGCTGCCGTCGCGCTGGCTCAGGGCCAGCACCTCGCCGTTGCGGGTTCCCAGGTAGATGTCACCGGCCACGGCGGTCAGGGCGCTGGAGACGGGCACCTCGAGGTCCACCTGCCACTGGCGATCGCCGTCATCGGCGTCGAAGGCGGCCAGTCGGCCGCGCTCGTCGGCGGCAAAGAGGGTGTTGCCGTCGCGAGAGGGCGCGATCGGGTAGCCGGCGCGACCCAGGCCGCGTCCGACCCGCTGGCCCCAGACGCTGGAGAGTTCGGCGCGCTCCTCGAAGCCGCTGAGCTCCTTGGGCGGATACTGCGGCTCTACCCTGTTGCCGGCGCAGCCGGCCAGCAGTGCCAGCCCGGCCACGGCGGCGATCAGTAAGGTCGGTTTCATGAGTCCAGTCCCTGTTGGTCCAGGCCTGAGTGGTCAAGACCTAGGTTGTCGAGCTTGAGCTGCACGCCGTAAAGCGGCTGGTCACGGGCCTCGGCCAGGTCCAGCGCCTCGCGCCAGGCCATGCCGGCTTCGCTTTCGCGGCCCAGGGCATGATGGGCGTCGCCGCGCACCTCGGCGCGCTGGGCGGCCAGGGCGTCGGGAACGCCGGCATCGAGGGTGGCGAGTGCTGCCTCGGCATCGCCGTCGGCGACCTGCAGCCGTGCCAGACGCAGGCGCGACAGGCCCTTGACGTAGTCGCGGCCGCTGGCGTCGATCACCGCTTCCAGGGCGGCGCGAGCCTCGGCCGGATTCCCCTGGGCCACCGCAAGCCGGGCATCGATCAGCCTGGCCAGGTCGGCGTAGAGGGTCTTGCCGTGGTTATCGACGATCTCGATCACCAGCTCACGGGCCTCACTCAGGCTGGCGTCGTCGACCTGGCTGCCGGCGGTCAGGTTGATCAGGTACTGATAGCGGGCCGAGGCGGCGCTGGCCTGATTCTCCTGATAGTTCTGCCAGGCGTTCCACCCGAAGACGCCGGCAGCGGCGATGGCCACCCCGGCGATCAGCGAGACGCCGTTCTCCTTCCACCAGCGCTTGAGCGCGTCAAGCTGCTCTTCCTCGGTTCTCAGCTCAGCCATGGGCAGTCTCCTTGTGTTCGTGTGGGTGCCGGCAAACGGCCGGCTGTCCCGATGATCAGGTGTCCTGCTCAGCCAGCAATCCGGTGAGGGTCTCGGCCAGGGCGCCCTCGGTGAGGCTCTGCTGTTCGCGCTCCTCGCGCAGGAACTTCAGCGTGGCCGTGCCGTTGGCCAGCTCATCCTCGCCCAGCAGCAGGGCCAGGCGGGCGCCGCTCCTGTCGGCCTTCTTGATGCGGCTCTTGAAGCTGCCCCCGCCGCAGTGCAGCTGGGCGCGCAGGCCGGGCACCTCACTGCGCAGGCGCTCGCCGAGCAGCAGAGCGCTGGCGGTGGCGGCATCATCCAAGGGCAGAAGGTAGAGATCCAGTTCGCCACGAGCGGCATCCGGCACCAGGGCAAGGGTGTCGAGCAGCAGGATCAGCCGTTCGATGCCCATGGCGAAGCCCACCGCCGGTGTCGGCTTGCCGCCCAGCTGTTCCACCAGGCCGTCATAGCGGCCGCCGGCACATACCGTGCCCTGGCTGCCCAGCGCCGTGGTGGTCCATTCGAAGACGGTGCGGCCGTAGTAGTCCAGGCCGCGCACCAGCCGTGAGTTGATCACGTAGGCGATGCCGGCGGCATCGAGCATGGCGCAGAGCGTCTCGAAATGCTCGCGGGACTCGTCGTCCAGATGGTCGATCAGTCTCGGCGCCTCGGCAAGCATTGCAGCCATCTCGGGATTCTTGGAATCCAGGATGCGTAGCGGGTTGCTGGAGAGGCGCCGACGGGAATCCTCGTCGAGCCGGTCATGATGCTGGTCGAAGTAGGCCACCAGGGTATCGCGATAGGCGGCGCGGGCCTCGGAGGAGCCCAGCGAATTGAGCTCCAGGGTGACGTGCTCCATCAGGCCGAGCTCACGCCACAGCCTGGCGGAGAGCAGGATCACCTCGGCGTCGATGTCCGGGCCCTCCAGGCCGAAGGCCTCCACGCCCACCTGATGAAACTGGCGATAGCGGCCCTTCTGGGGGCGCTCATGGCGGAACATCGGCCCCTGGTACCAGAGCCGCTGGGTCTGGTTGTGCAGCAGGCCGTGCTCCATGGCGGCGCGCACGCAGCTGGCGGTGCCTTCCGGGCGCAGGGTGAGGCTGTCACCGTTGCGGTCCTCGAAGGTGTACATCTCCTTCTCGACGATATCGGTCACTTCGCCGATGGAGCGCTTGAACAGCGCGGTCTGCTCGACGATGGGAGTGCGGATCTCGGCATAGCCGTAGCGGGCCAGCAGCCCGCGCATCTTGCCCTCGAAGTACTGCCAGAGAGGGGAGTGCTCCGGCAGCAGGTCGTTCATGCCACGAATGGCCTGGATCTTCTTCTTGCTCAACGCTTGCTCCTTGATGAATCGCCAGGGGCTATTCAGGGGCTCAGACCCCGCGGGCGATCACGCTCTGTTCGGCCTGTTCCTTCTCGCGCACCTTGTCGCGAATGAGCCGCTCCAGGTCATCGACCAGGTGGTCGTTGCGCAGTTTGGTAGCCGGCTTTCCGTCGATGTAGACGAGGTTGGCCGGCGTGCCGCCGGTGAGGCCGATGTCGCTCTCCTTGGCCTCGCCGGGACCGTTGACCACGCAGCCGATCACCGAGACGTCGAGCGGTGTCATGATGTCCTCGAGGCGCTCCTCCAGAGCGTTCATGGTGCCGATGACATCGAAGTTCTGGCGCGAGCAGCTGGGACAGGCAATGAAATTGATGCCCTTGGCGCGCAAGCGCAGGCTCTTGAGCATGTCGAAGCCAACCTTGATCTCCTCCACGGGATCTGCGGCCAGCGAGACGCGAATGGTGTCGCCGATGCCGTCCATCAGCAGCAGGCCCAGCCCGATAGACGATTTGACGGTGCCCGAGCGCAACCCGCCCGCCTCGGTGATCCCAAGGTGCAGAGGCTGCTCGATCAAGCCGGCCAGCTTGCGGTAGGCGGCCACCGCCATGAAGACATCGGAGGCCTTGACGCTGACCTTGTACTCCTGGAAGTCGAGGCGGTCGAGATGGTCGATATGGCGCATGGCGGACTCGACCAGGGCGTCCGGAGTAGGCTCGCCATACTTCTTCTGCAGGTCCTTCTCCAGAGAGCCGGCGTTGACGCCGATGCGGATCGGTATGCCGTTGTCGCGGGCAGCCGAGACCACGGCACGGACCCGCTCCTCGCGCCCGATGTTGCCGGGGTTGATGCGCAGGCAGTCGACGCCGAGTTCGGCAACGCGCAGGGCAATCTTGTAGTCGAAGTGAATGTCCGCTACCAGCGGAACGGTCACCTCACGCTTGATCTTGCCAAAGGCCTCGGCGGCGTCCATGTCGGGCACCGAGACACGCACGATGTCGGCGCCAGCGGTCTCGAGCTGTCGGATCTGGGCCACGGTGGCGGCCACGTCCAGGGTGTTGGTGTTGGTCATGCTCTGCACGGAGATGGGGGCGTCGCCCCCGACCGGCACCTGGCCAACGTGGATCTGGCGTGACTTGCGACGAATGATTGGGGATGGAGCGTGCATGATGTCGGATCAATCTCCCAGGGTGAAGCGAGCGACGTTGTTGGCGCCGGCACGGGCACGAAGGTCGACGCTGTCGCCTGCCCACACCAGCTCCACGCCAGTGGCGTTGCCTACGGTCAGGCGAAAAGGGGGTTCACCTTCGACGCTGGCCGTGGTGCCGGGTTCCTGCAGGCCGACGAAGATGCGCTGATTGTTGGCATCGAAGATCTCGGTCCAGGACTGCTCGTTGAAGGTCAACTGAAGCTGGCGTCGGTCGGCGGAGGTCGCAGCGACTTCCTCCTCGCCTGCGGCTTGCTCGCTGGCGGCTTCGTCGGCCATCTCGGGCTCGCTATCGGCCAGCACCAGGGCGCTGCCGGTGTCGATCTCGGCGGGCTCATCGGCCAGGGCGTCGGGGTCTTCCACCAGGCCCAGGCTCTCACTCTCTTCGGGCAGTGGGGGCAGGCTTTCGGTGGGGGGCTGGCTCACCGCGGGGGCCTCGGGTTCTGCGATGGTGGTGGTGGTGCCGTCCAGGCCGTCCACGGCCACCGGGCTGCTGTCACCGACGCCGGGGGGCTCGTTGCCGCCGCGGCTCTGCCACCACATCAGGGTCAGGCCAATCAGGCCGGCGATCACCATCAGGGTGACCAGTCGGAACAGCCAGGCACCAAGGCGCGACGGCGGACGGGCGATCTGCACGGGAGTGACGCGGCGTTCGGCCTCCTCGCCACCGAAGCGGGCGCGATAGGCGTCAAGAACCGGCTTGTCCTCGATGCCCAGCAGATGGGCATAGGCGCGCAGATACCCGCGCCGATAGGCAGCGACCGGCACCTCCTCGTAGCTGTCTTCTTCGAGCCCGCGAATCACCGCCGGGCGCAAGTTGAGCCCACCGGCCACCTCGGTGATCGAGAGGCCCTGGGACTCCCGCTCACTTTTGAGCTGCTCTCCCGGAGAGGCCGAGAAGTCGGTATCTGCGGGATCCGGTGTATGGGTGTCGCTCATGGCTGAGCATCCTTCGTCAAGAGTCTTGGATCAGGGCGTGCCGGAACGGCCGTCCAGCTGTTCGGAATAGAAGGCCGCGGTGGCCCGGTCTCCCCGCGCCTCGGCGATTTGCCGGGCCAGACGGAGCGCCTCGGGGCTGGTGCCGGCCAGGCGAATGAAGGTGTCGACCTGCTGCTGGGCAAGATCGTGGTTGCCGGCGGCATGCTCCAGTTCGGCCCGGGCGAAGTAGCTGCGCGGATTGCGCGGGTCGATGTTCTGGGCCCGCTCGAGGCTCCGTCGGGCTGCCGCAAGGTCGCCCAGTTCACGCTGACACTGCCCAAGGTTGGCGAAAAGCTGGGATCGGGCCGGGTACTGGGCATCGCCGGAGGCCAGTTCGAGCTGCTCGCAGGCTTCACGAATACGCCCCTGGTCGTAGAGGAAGGCCGCATAGTTGTTGCGTCCCCGTGTGAAGTGGCGATCCGCCGAGAGGGCGCGTTGGAAGGCATCATCGGCCAGTGCGCGCTCGCCCTGACGCTGGTAGACCATGGCCATGGCCTGCAGCGCCTCGGGATCGTTGGGGTCTATCGACAGCGCTCGGTCCAGGGCGCCCATGGCGCGTTGCAGGTTGTTGCGCTCCAGATAAGCCATCCCCAACTGGGTATGAGCGTCTGCCGGGCTTGCGGCTCGCTCGCGCTCTCCGCTGCCGAGGCCCTGGGGCTGGGAGGCGCAGCCGGCAAGCCACAGGCTGCCAAGCAGCAGGGCCAGGGTGGGCAGTCGCGATTTGCCGGGCTGGCTTATACGGCGCGTCATGGTGTTCTCCCCACAGTCGTCACGAAGCCCCCGCGGCTTGCCGCTGGCAGGCGGGACGGGGTGTTCAAGAGCCTGACCCATCAAAGCGTCGTGCCAAGTTGAAGTCAAGGCGGCTCGCCCGCTCAGTCGGCGTCGATCTGGATCGACTGGATATAACGCTCGTTTCGCTTGGTACGATCCTTGACCCTTCCCACGAGCTGCCCGCAGGCGGCATCGATGTCATCACCGCGGGTGGTGCGGATCGGCGCCGTATATCCCAGTTCATAGAGCCACTGCTGGAAGCGCACCACCTGGTTGCGAGAGGGTTTCTCATAGCCGGAGTGGGGGAAGGGATTGAAGGGAATCAGGTTGATCTTGCACGGCAGCTCGCGCAGCAGTTCGGCGAGCTCCTGGGCATGTACCTGCTGGTCGTTGATGTCCTTGATCACCGTGTATTCGATGGTGATCATGCGAGTGTCATTGCACTTGGCCAGGTAGCGGTGACAGGCATCCAGCAGGCTGCGAATGTTGTACTTGCGATTGAGCGGCACCAGCGTGCTGCGCAACTCGTCATTGGCGGCATGCAGGGAGATGGCCAGGCTCACGTCGATGTCGTCACCGAGTCTGTCGATCATCGGCACCACCCCGGAGGTGGAGAGGGTGACGCGGCGTTTGGAGAGTCCGTAGCCGTCGTCATCGAGCATCAACTTCATGGCCGGCACGACGCTGTCGTAATTGAGCAGTGGTTCGCCCATGCCCATCATCACCACGTTGGTGACCGGTCGGTTGGCGGTGTCCTTGCGCGGCCCCACGCTGCGCTGAGCGACCCACACCTGGCCGATGATCTCGGCGGCAGTGAGGTTGCGCTGGAAGCCCTGTTTGCCGGTGGAGCAGAAGCTGCAGTCCAGCGAGCAGCCCACCTGGGAGGAGACACACAGGGTGCGGCGCTTGCCGTTGTCGGCGGGGATCAGCACCGTCTCGACGTAGCTGCCGTCCTCCACTTCGAGGACCCATTTGCGGGTGCCGTCGCTGGAAGTGCCCTCGTAGATCACGCCGGGGCCGCGAATCTCGGCCAATTCGGCCAGCTTGGTACGCAGGGCCTTGGAAATATTGGTCATGGCCGCTAAGTCGTCACAGCCCTCGTGGTGGATCCACTTCATCACCTGGGCGGCGCGGAACTTCTTCTCGCCGACGGAGAGGAAGAAGGTTTCCATCTCCTCGCGGGACATGCCGAGCAGGTTGGTCTTCTGGGGTGCGATATCAGCGGTCATGGCGGTCAGCGGGTCTGGAAAGGGAGGAGCAGGAGGCGGGGCGTTCCCCGCCAGGAGACGGCACGATCAGCGTGAGCAGATCTCGTCGGCGCCAAAGAAGTACGCGATCTCGCGCTCGGCGGACTCGGGGGAGTCGGAGCCATGCACGGCGTTGGCGTCGATGGTCTCGGCGAAGTCGGCGCGGATGGTGCCCGGCGCGGCTTCCTTGGGGTTGGTGGCGCCCATCAGCTCACGGTTCTTGGCGATGGCGTCCTCGCCCTCCAGCACCTGTACAACCACCGGTCCGGAGGTCATGAAGCCGACCAGGTCCTTGAAGAAGGGGCGCTCCTTGTGCTCGGCATAGAAGCCGCCGGCCTTGTCGTCGTCGAGCTTGAGCATCTTGGCGGCGACGATCTGGAGGCCGGCCTTCTCGAAGCGCGCGATGATATCGCCGATGGCATTCTTGGCGACGGCGTCGGGCTTGATGATGGACAGGGTGCGCTGGGTAGCCATGGATATGTCTCCAGTAGGGGTGACGGGTGTAAATGGATAGCGCCGCGCCGCCCTTGGCTCCCGAGTCGGAAGCGAGGGCGGCGCGGTGGTGCGGATAAAACGGTTCGGAGGTTCGGCTGCCTCCACATGGGCGCGGATTATACCGCTCCGGGGCCGCGTTGAACAATCGTCGCCGAGCCAGGGGCGAAGCTACTTGCCATGCGAGGGCATCAGACGGTGAAGCTCTCGCCGCAGCCGCACTCATCCTTGACGTTGGGGTTGTTGAAACGAAAGAAGCGGTTGAGCCCCTCGTTGACGTAGTCCACCTCGCTGCCGTCGAGCATCTCCAGCGCTTCGGGGGCAACAAACACCTGCACCCCGTGCTCCTCGAAGCGGACGTCGTCGTCGGCGGCCGTGTCGGCAAAGTCGAGCACATAGCTGTATCCGGAGCAGCCGCTGGGCTTGACCGAGACGCGCAGGCCGAGGCCCTCTCCGCGCTCGTCAAGCACCCGGCGGATCTGGTCGGCGGCGGCGGTGGTGATGGTCAGGTGCGCCATGGGTCTCTCCTTGATTCGGTGAATGGGCCTGGAATCGGTGGTTGGGACGCGCTGGCTCAGATCGCCTGGCGGCGCAGCCCGGTCAGGGCGTGGCGCAGGGCGGAAAGTGCCGTGTCGATATCGGCGTCGGTGGTGAAGCGCCCGAAGCTGAAACGCAGCGAGGCGAGCGCGAGCTCGCGCGGCAGACCGATGGCCTTCAATACATAGGATGGCTCAACGCTCGCCGAGTTGCAGGCGGAACCGGTGGAGAGCGCCACGTCGCGCAGCGCCATCAGCAGCGATTCGCCGTCAACCCCTTCGAAGGCGAGGTTGAGGATGTTGGGCACCGCCACGTCGATGGCGGTATTGCGATGGATGCCTTCGAAATCTGTCAGGCCGTCGAGCAGCCGGTCACGCAGCGACGCGATGCGCACCTGGTCGGCCTCGCCCTCGTCGCCAGCCAGGGCGAAGGCCTCGCCCATGCCGACGATCTGGTGAGTGGCCAAAGTGCCTGAACGCATGCCACGCTCATGACCGCCGCCGTGAATCAGCGCCTCGAGCCGGATGTCAGGGTGGCGCTTCACGTAGAGCGCCCCGATGCCCTTGGGGCCGTAGGCCTTGTGACCGGAAAGCGACATCAGGTCGATGCCCAGACGCTTCACGTCCAGGTCCAGGCGGCCCACCGCCTGGGCGGCGTCGACGTGGAACAGCGCACCGCCGGCGTGGGCCACCTCGGCAAGCGCTGCCATGTCCTGGATCACCCCCAGCTCGTTGTTCACCGCCATCAGCGACACCAGTACGGTGTCCGCGCGCATCGCCTCGTGCAGCTGCTGCGGCGCTATACATCCGTTGCGCCCCGGTGCGAGCCAGGTCACCTCGAAGCCCTCCGTCTCCAGCGCCTTGGCGGTGTCTACCACCGCCTTGTGCTCGACGATTGAGGTGATCAGATGGCGACCACGGTGGCGGTTGGCGCGAAGATAGCCGATCAGCGCCAGGTTGTCGGCCTCGGTGGCCCCGCTGGTCCAGACGATCTCGCGGGGGTCGGCATTGATCAGATCGGCGACCTGGCGACGGGCGTTCTCCACCGCCTGCTCGGCCTGCCAGCCCGGCATATGGCTGCGCGACGCCGGGTTGGCGAAGATGCCGTCGAGGGTCAGATGGCGGCTCATCAGCTCGGCGACGCGGGGGTCGACGGGCGTGGTGGCGGCATAATCGAGATAGACGGGTGTGGTCATGGACTCGGGTGTCGTGTCGCTCGGTGGGGCGCCATCAGGGCGCCGAGGCAAAAACGTCGTTGCCGTCCAGGCGGTCGCGCTGGCGGCTGGCGATCTGCTGGACCTGCTGGCGATCGGCCAGCTGCCCCAGGGTGATGCCTTCCAGAAAGCCGTGGATCTGTTCGGAGAGCTCGCACCACAGATGGTGGGTCAGGCAGGTATCTCCCTGCTGGCAATCCGAGAGGCCGCCACAGCGGGTCGCATCCACCGACTCGTCCACCGCATCGATCACCCGAGCCACCGAGATGGTGTCGGGCGCACACGCCAGCAGGTAGCCACCGCCGGGGCCGCGTACGCTCTCCACCAGTTCGGCTCGGCGCAGTCGCGCGAAGAGCTGCTCCAGATAGGAGAGCGAGATCTCCTGGCGCTTCGAGATGTCGGCCAGGCAGATCGGCCCCGACTGGGCATGCATGGCCAGATCGAGCATGGCGGTGACGGCATAGCGTCCCTTGGTGGTCAGGCGCATTGCAACCTCGGCGCCGAGCGGCGGTCGGTGAACGGGCACTCCGCAGGGAAGTGCGATCGGAGAGGCATTATGGTAAAGACCTAGCGTGATGGTCAACCATTAGGCCCGCGACTGTCGTCACCGTTTTCTGTGGCAGGTGCGGTTTTTGGCGCAGGTGCCTTCTCCGGCGTGGCGCAGGGGTCGCCATCGTCGAGGATATCGGCGAAGTCCTCGTCGCGCAGCTCCGGCAGCCGACCGTCACGGTAGCTGGCGTCGACCTTGCGCAGTGTCTGGCACATGCGCTCGATGCGCTCGTCCACGGCGTGCATGTGATCGAGTATCGCCTGAATGGAGCGCGCCACCGGATCGGGCATGTCCTCGCTGATGCCATAGGCGTCGAAGCCGAACTTACGCCGCATGGCCTCGCGACGCTCGGGGTCTACCTCCAGCACTTCGGCGTCGTCGGGCTCGGTGCGCTTGACGATCTTTCCGGGGATGCCGACCACGGTGGCGCCGGCGGGTACCTCCTTGGTGACCACGGCATTGGAGCCGATCTTGGCGCCGGCCCCGACGCTGAAGGGGCCGAGGATCTTGGCCCCGGCGCCGACGATCACGCCATCCTCCAGAGTGGGGTGGCGCTTGCCCTTGTTCCAGCTGGTGCCGCCCAGAGTCACTCCCTGGTAGAGGGTGACGTCGTCCCACACTTCGGCAGTCTCTCCGATCACCACCCCCATGCCGTGATCGATGAAGAATCGCCGACCGATGCTGGCCCCGGGGTGTATCTCCACTCCGGTCAGCCAGCGCGAGAAGCTGGAGATGGTACGAGCCAGCCACTTGAGGTTCTTTCGCCACAGCCAGTGGCTGAGCCGGTGAATCAGCAGGGCGTGGAGACCGGGGTAGTTGGTCAACACTTCCAGGAAGTTGCGGGCCGCGGGATCGCGGTCGAAAACGCTGTTGATGTCCTCGCGCAGGCGTTGAAACATGCAGCGGTCCTTGGCTGAGGTGGTGGGAGGGAGAGCGGAGCCTTAGGCCGTCGGTCGCCGGGATATCCTTCATTATTGGGGGCGGGAAGTGCCGCCTTCAAGGCGCGGCGTCGCCGTTAACCGGCCAGGACATGGCCCGCCCCCTGGTTATTCTTCGCGATGCCGGACCTTGTTGCCGCTGCGCTCCGCGGCGAGCTTCTCGGTATCGGAGAGGATGCCGCGCAGGATGTTGAGTTCCATGCGCTCCGGGCGTGCCCTGAGCGTGAATCGGCGCAGGCGTGCCATCAGCTGACGCGGCATGGCCGGGTCATGGAAGCCGATGGTGACCAGGGTGCGCTCCAGGTGGGTGAAATAGTGTTCCAGCTCCGCATGATTGGCCAGCGGTTGCGCGGGCTCCTCGCGTTGCGACTCCTGTCCGGCCAGCCAGGCCAGGCGGCACTCGTAGGCCAGCACCTGCACCGCGGCTGCCAGGTTCAGGGAGCTGAAGTCCGGATTGGTGGGGATATGCACGTGGGCATGGCAGCGCTGCAGCTCGGCGTTGGTCAGGCCGCTGTCCTCGCGCCCGAAGACCAGCGCCACCCGCGCTTCGCGGTCGGCCAGTTCACCTGGCAGGCGAGCCCCCAGGTCTCGGGGCGTGATCATCGGCCAGGGCAGGGTGCGCGAGCGAGCGCTCGCGCCCACCACCAGGGTGCAGTCGGCCACCGCCTGCTCCAGGGTCTCCACGACCTGGGCGCCGTTGACCAGATGATCGGCGCCTGAGGCCCGGGAGATGCTGTCGGCGGTAACGGCGGTACAGCGTGGTGCTACCAGGGCCAGGTCGGAAGCCCCCATGTTGTGCATGGCGCGGGCGGCGGCGCCGATATTGCCGGGATGGCTGGTGCCGATCAGGACGAAACGGATGCGGTCGAGCATGGTGGGCTTCCTGGGGCGGAACAAATCGAGGCGAAATAATACGGGCCGATGAATCTGGGCCGATGAATTTGGGCCGAGAAGTCTAGCATGTTGATGAGGGCCTGCCCCGGGTCAGCCTTGCGCCGGCGTGGCGCAATCGGACAGGGTCTGATAGGATTCGCGCCGACAGTTTCATTGAACAGTTTCCGTGAACACCCCCGTTCTTTAACACCACCGACTCCTCAAGGCCCGATCATGCATCCGATGGTCCAATATGCGCTGCGTGCCGCGCGCAGCGCCGGCGAACAATTTCTGCGCATTCGCGAACGTATCGAGAATGCCCACGAAGAGAGCAGCCTCGACGGTCTGCTCGATGACGCCGCCCGCAATGCCGAGACCCTAATTGTTCGTCAGCTCGCGCGCGGCTACCCCCATCACGGCGTCGCCGGCCGCTTCACTCCCCATCGTGCCGGAGAGGGTGAAGGCGCCGATACTCTCTGGAAGATCGAACCCTTCCATGGCTACTCCAACCTCGGCGTGGCCGCATCGGGCTTTGCCCTGTCGGTGGTCTGCCTGGTCAAGGGGCGTCCGGAGCATGCGGTGGTGATCTGCCCCTTCAGCGATGATGAGTACCTGGCCAGCCGAGGCCGGGGTGCCCAGCACAATGGCAAACGCATTCGCGTGCCCAAGACCCTGGTGGTGGAGGGGGCGCGCATCGCCATGGGGCTGCCCGAGACCTGGCTGCGCACTCGCCACCTGCCGTCCTACCTGACGCTGGTTCAGCAGCTCGGCCCGGTCATCGAGGTGCAGCGCGCCACGGGTAGCGGCCTGCTGGACCTGGCAGAGCTGGCCGCCGGTCGTGCCGATGCCGCCTTCGTGCTGGGCCTGGAGGAGCAGGATATGCATGTCGGCAGCCTGCTGTTGAAGGAAGCCGGTGCGCTCATGGGTACCCCCGACGGTCAGCCCAAGGTCGAGGCGGAGGGGCAGCTGATGGCCGCCGGCCCGCGCCTCTACAAGGCCCTGGTGCAGCAGCTCAAGCCGCACTTCTAAGCGGAAAGCGCGAAGCCTGAAGCTGGAAGAAAAACCGCCCCCGCAGCCTTGCTGCGGGGGCGGTTTCGTTTGCAGGCTGCTATCCAGCTTCCAGCTGCTGTTAAGGCAGCTCCTCCTCGGCCTCGGCATCCTCCTTCTTGGGCGGCATCAGGTCCACACGCTGCAGCTTGACGGCGATCAGCAGGGCCGCGGCCACGTAGATGGAGGAGAAGGTGCCGGCCACCACGCCGATGATCAGGGCGATCGAGAAGTAGTGGATCATGTCACCGCCCAGCAGCAGCAGCGCCATCAGTACCAGCAGGGTGGTACCGGACGTCGCCAGCGTGCGTGACAGGGTCAGGTTGATCGCTTCGTTGAAGATCGCCGGCATGTCGTCGATGCGCGACTTGCGAATCGTCTCGCGGATGCGGTCGTAGACCACGATGGTGTCGTTGAGGGAGTAGCCGATCACCGCCAGCAGGGCGGCCAGCACGGTGAGATCGAAGTCCAGCTGGAACAGCGAGAAAATGCCGACCACGATGATCACGTCGTGCATCAATGCCAGAAGGGCGCCGATGGCGAACTTGTACTGGAAGCGAAACGCCACATAGAGCATCACGATGCCCAGCGCCACCAGCAGGCCCAGGCCGCTCTGATCGCGCAACTGCTCACCCACCTGGGCGCCGACGAACTCCGCGCGGATCAGCTCGACGCTTTCACCACCCGAACGAAGCAGCTGCACCACCTGGTCACCGACCTCTGGGTCGAAGGCCTGCTGCAGTCGGATCAGTACCTCGGTGGAGGCGCCGAAGGTCTGAACCGAGACGTCACGGAACTCGGCGGCCTCCAGGGTCTGGCGCACGGCCTCCAGAGAGGGCGCCACGGCGTAGCGGACCTCCACCAGGGTGCCGCCGGTGAAGTCCAGCCCCAGGTTGAGCTGCTGGAACAGCAGCGAGACGATCGACACCAGGATCAGGGCGGCCGAGATCGCGAAGGCGATCCGGCGCTTGCCCATGAAGTCGAACTGTCGGTTGATGAGGGTTTTCATTACCACCTCTTATATCCAGAGCTTCTTGACCGGCTTGCCGCCGTAGACGAGGTTCACCATCCCGCGGGTCACCAGCAGGGCGGTGAACAGCGACGTGATGATTCCCAGCGACAGGGTTACCGCGAAGCCCTTGACCGGCCCGGTGCCGATCGAGAACAGGATCACCGCCACCAGCAGGGTGGTGATATTGGCGTCGACGATGGAGGTGAAGGCGCGCTCATAGCCGGCGTGAATCGCCTGCTGTACCGACAGTCCGCCGCGCAACTCCTCGCGTATTCGTTCGAATATCAATACGTTGGCGTCTACTGCCATGCCCAGCGTCAGCACGATGCCGGCGATGCCGGGCAGGGTGAGGGTGGCGCCTAGCATGGACATGGCTGCCATCAGCAGCGTCAGGTTGAGGGCCAGCGCCACGTTGGCAATCACGCCGAACACCTTGTAGCGGATCAGCATGAACAGCACTACCAGCAGCAGGCCGATCTGCACCGACATGACGCCGCGCTTGATGTTCTCCGCGCCCAGGCTCGGGCCGATGGTACGCTCCTGCACGAAGTAGATGGGGGCAGCCAGCGAGCCCGAGCGTAATAGCAGGGCAAGCTCGGCGGCCTCCGTCGGCGAGTCGAGCCCGGTGATGCGGAAGCTGTTGCCCAGGGCGCTCTGGATGGTGGCCAGGCTGATCAGACCGCGCTCGGTGTAGGGCTCGCGGACGATGACCTCTTCGCCGTCGACGACTTCCACGCTGTCGCGAGTCTTGTGCTCGATGAACAGCACCGCCATGTTGCGACCGATATTGGTGCGGGTGGCGCGGTTCATCAGGGTGCCGCCGGTGCCGTCCAGGTTGATGTTGACCTGGGGGCGGCCGCTCTCATCGAAGCTGCGGCTGGCGCTGGAGACGCTGTCACCGGTGATGATCACATCGCGCATCAGGTCGGCGCTGCGGGCCGGGTCGTTGCGGAACGGGAAGCTCTCGGTCTCGAGGTCCGGGGTGTCGGGGCGCGCCTCGAGGCGAAACTCCAGGTTGGCGGTGGCGCCCACCACCCGCTTGGCGGCCACGGTGTCCTGCACGCCTGGCAGCTCTACCACGATGCGATCCGGCCCCTGGCGCTGCACCATGGGCTCGGCGACGCCCAGCTCGTCCACCCGGTTGCGCAGGGTGGTGAGGTTCTGGTTGACCGCGTAGTCCTGTATCTCATTGACCGCCTGGTCGGTGAGAGTCATGGCCAGCGCGGCGCCTCGGCCGTCACCGACATCTTGGTAGTCAAAGTCGCGAAATTCGCGGCTGATCAGTCGTCGGGCTGCGTCGCGGTCCTCCTCGTTGGTGAAGGTCAGCGTCAGGGTGCGCTCTTCGATCTCGGTGCCGCGATAGCGGATCCGTTCGCTGCGCAGCTGCTCGCGCATGGCGCTGGCGTTGACCTCCAGGCGCTGAGTCACCGCGGCATCCATGTCCACCTCCAGCAGGAAGTGCACGCCGCCGCGCAGGTCGAGGCCGAGCGTCATGGGCGAGGCAGAGAGCGCCTGCAGCCAGCGCGGGGTGGACTCGGCGAGATTCAGTGCCACGACGAAGTCCTCGTCGAGCATGGCGGCGATGCGGTCGCGGGCCTGGAGCTGCTCGTCGGGGTCGTCGAGACGGATCAGAACGCTGTTCTCGCTGATCTCCACGGCCTTGATGGTGATACCTGCCTCGCGCAGCGAGTCCTGAATGCGCTCGAGCTGGCGCTGATCGAGGGTGGCGTCGCCTCGGCCGCTACTTATCTGTACCGCCGGGTCTTCGGGATAGAGGTTGGGCAGCGAGTAGACCACGCCGACGGCGAGAACGATCAGTATCAGCAGATACTTCCACATTGGGTAACGGTTGAGCATGCGAGCCCTGCCCTCAGGTTGCTGACAACGTTTGCTGACAACGTGCGTTGCGGACGTTAGGAAGATGACGTCTTCTAAATGTCATGATCGCCACGGGGTTGCCGCGGCGATCAAGGACGGCCCCGCCGAGGGGCGGGGCCGGAAGGACACGTTTCAGATGGCCTTGATGGTGCCCTTGGGCAGTACCGCCGCCACGGCGTTCTTCTGCACGCTGATCTGGGTGCCCTCGGCGATCTCCATGGTCAGGAACTCGCTCTCGTCGCTCACCTTGGTGATGCGACCCAGCACGCCGCCACCGATGACGATCTCGTCGCCCTTGGAGAGCCCGCCGATCAGCTGCTTGTGCTGCTTGGCACGCTTGGCCTGGGGGCGCCACAGCAGGAAGTAGAAGATGGCAACGAAGCCGACCAGCATGACGATCTGGGCCATGCCGCTGCCGGCAGCGGCATCCTGGGCGTAGGCCGGAGAGATAAAGAAGTCCAGCATGGGTTGGTGTCTCCTTATGGGGGTGGGTAAGGTTGACTGCCGTGCCAAGGCGGGGCAGTGGTGGCCGGCAGCGCCCCTTGGGGGAGCGTTGCCGACCGTTATCAATTCGGAGTGGGAGGCACCGGCAGGCCGCGCCGCGCATAGAAGCCTTCCACGAAGTTCGCCAATGTACCCGCTTCGATGGCACCGCGCAAACCGGCCATCAGGCGCTGATAGTGGCGCAGGTTGTGGATGGGGTTGAGCATCGAGCCAAGCATCTCGCCGCAGCGATCCAGGTGGTGCAGGTAGCCCCGGGAGAAGTGCTGGCAGGTGTAGCAGTCGCAGCCCTCCTCCAGCGGCCGGGTGTCGTGGCGGTGCTTGGCGTTGCGGATCTTCACCGTACCTTCGGCGGTGAACAGGTGGCCGTTTCTGGCGTTGCGGGTGGGCATCACGCAGTCGAACATGTCGACTCCACGGCGCACGCCCTCCACCAGATCCTCTGGCTTGCCTACCCCCATCAGGTAGCGTGGCTTGTCTTCCGGCATCCAGGCGGGCAGGTAGTCCAGCACCCGAAGCATCTCCTCCTTGGGCTCGCCCACCGACAGGCCGCCGATGGCCAGGCCGTCGAAGCCGATCTCCATCAGCCCCTTGAGCGACTGCTCTCGCAGTTCCGGGTACATGCCTCCCTGGATGATGCCGAACAGTGCCGAGGGCGAGCTGCCGTGGGCGTCCCGGGAGCGCTGTGCCCAGTGCAGGGAGCGCTCCATGGAGAAGGCGGCCTCCTTCTCGGTGGCCGGGTAGGGGGTGCACTCGTCGAAGATCATCACCACATCGGAGCCCAGCGAGCGCTGCACGGCCATGGACTCCTCGGGCCCCATGAACACCTTGGCGCCGTCCACCGGCGAGCGGAAATGCACGCCCTGCTCGGTGATCTTGCGCATGGCGCCGAGCGAGAAGACCTGGAAGCCGCCGGAGTCGGTGAGAATTGGCTTCTGCCACTGGGCAAAGTCGTGAAGGTCGCCGTGGGCCTCGATCACCTCCGTGCCGGGCCGCAGCCACAGGTGGAAGGTATTGCCCAGAATGATCTCGGCGCCGATCTCCTCGACCGACACCGGGGTCATTCCCTTGACGGTGCCGTAGGTGCCCACCGGCATGAAGGCGGGGGTCTCCACGGTGCCGCGCGGGAAGCTGAGGCGTCCGCGGCGCGCCCGGCCATCGCTGGCCAGCCGCTCGAAGGTCATGAAGCATTCGTTTCGCATGGAAGTCTCGTGTTTCTGCCGGAGCGTCAAGGGTCCCGGCGGGTCAGCGGGTCAGGAACATGGCGTCGCCATAGCTGAAGAAGGCGTAGCGCTCTGCCACCGCCTCGCGGTAGGCCTCGAGAGTCGTGTCGTACCCGGCGAAGGAGGCAACCAGCATCAGCAGGGTGGATTCCGGCAGGTGAAAGTTGGTGATCAGGGCGTCGACGCAGCGCCATTGGTAGCCCGGGTAGATGAAGATGTCGGTCTCGCCGGTGTAGGGCGCGATCTCGCCGCTATCGCTCTTGGCGCAGGCGCTCTCCAGGCAGCGTACGCTGGTGGTGCCCACGGCGATGACGCGTTTGCCAAGGGCCCGGGCGGTGCGCACCTGCTCGCAGGTGGTCTCGTCCACCTCCAGCCACTCGCTGTGCATCACGTGCTCGCGGATGTCGTCGACGCGCACCGGCTGGAAGGTGCCTGCCCCCACGTGGAGGGTGACGAAGGCGCGCTCCACCCCCTTGGCGGCCAGCGCCTCGAGCAGCGGCTCGTCGAAGTGCAGTCCGGCGGTGGGAGCCGCCACGGCGCCGTCACGGCGAGCATAGACGGTCTGGTAGCGATCGCGGTCGCTGCGCTCGTCCGCCCGGTCGATATAGGGCGGCAGCGGCATATGGCCGTGCTCCTCCAGCAACTCGATCAGCGGTGTCTCGCCCAGGAAGCGCAGCTCGAACAGGGCGTCGCGACGTCCCTCCACCACGGCGCGCACGTCGCCCTCGAAGATCAGCTCGGTACCGGGTTTCGGCGACTTGCTCGAACGCAGGTGGGCAAGGCCGCGGTGCGCATCCAGGGGGCGTTCCAGCAGCATCTCCACCCGGCCGCCGCTGGCCTTGTGGCCGTGCAGCCGCGCCGGGATCACACGAGTGTCGTTGAATACCAGAAGGTCGCCGGGCTCGAGCAGTTCAAGCAGATCCGGGAAGCGGCGGTGGTCAAACTCGCCGCTCTTGGCGTCGACGCATAGCAGCCGACAGTCGGTGCGCTGCTCGGAGGGATAGCGGGCGATCAGCTCGTCGGGGAGCTCGAAGTGAAAGTCGGCGCGCTGCATGGGCGGTATCGGGATCCGGTGGCTCGGGGCAAGCCGCCTAGGATACCGGCTCGATGGCGCGAAGTCAGGCCCGAGATTGACCTGCTGCCGGGCCCACGTATAATGCCTTCCGCGTTGCCGGCGTGGCGGAATTGGTAGACGCAGTGGATTCAAAATCCACCGGGGGCAACCCCTTGTCGGTTCGAGTCCGACCGCCGGTACCAGCCTGTCGCTTGTCTGAATAAACGGATAGACGAGACAGGTCCAAACACCTTCCGCAGACAGCCGCCCAAGGGCGGCTGTCTGCGTCTAGGGGTGGCGGGCGTTGACTGGCCGGGGCTCGAAGCGCCTGACGTGGCAGGGTATGGTGCGCGCTGAATATTCATTCGCTGAGGAGCCACCATGAGCGACCAGAACGCCTACGTTCCGCCCCGGATCTGGCAGTGGGAGCAGCCCAGCGGCGGCAAGTTCGCCAGCATCAACCGGCCTGTCGCCGGCCCCACCCACGACGCGGTGCTGCCGGTCGGGAAGCATCCGCTGCAGCTCTACTCCATGGGCACGCCCAACGGAGTCAAGGTCACGGTGATGCTGGAGGAGCTGCTGGCGCTGGGTCTCACCGGCGCCGAGTATGATGCCTGGCTGATTCGCATCACCGAGGGCGACCAGTTCGGCAGCGGCTTCGTCGAGGCGAACCCAAACTCCAAGATCCCGGCATTGATGGATCACGCCACCACTCCGCCCACTCGGGTGTTCGAATCGTGTGCGATCCTGCTCTACCTGGCAGAAAGGTTCGGGGAGTTCCTGCCGAGCGACCATGCCGTCAGGACCGAGACCCTCAACTGGTTGTTCTGGCAGATGGGCAGCGCCCCCTACCTGGGCGGCGGGTTCGGGCACTTTTACGCCTATGCCCCGGAGAAGCTCGAATATCCCATCGATCGCTTCGCCATGGAGGTCAAGCGACAGCTGGATGTGCTGGATCGTCGGCTGGCGGAGAGCCGGTACCTTGGAGGAGAGGAATACACCATTGCGGATATCGCCAACTGGGCCTGGTACGGCCAGTTGGCACTGGGCAGGCTGTATGACGCCGATGAGTTTCTTCAGGTTCAGCAGTACCTGAACCTGCAGCGCTGGGCCAGCGAGATAGATGCGCGCCCGGCGGTTCAGCGCGGGCGCATGGTCAACCGCACCTTTGGCGAGCCAGAGACCCAGTTGCATGAGCGCCATGATGCGCGTGACTTCGAGACGCGGACCCAGGATCGGCTCGACGCCGCGAGCTGACCGCTCGGGCCGTCCCCGGCGAGAGGAACCCCCCGGCATATCGGCAGTCCGTGAAAGGTGTCAATCCGGTCCCCGTCGGGCCTTGCCACTGCCCAGCCAACCGATCCAAGGAGAGTGCTGCATGAGTTCCAGTGAGGCGTCATCGTCGTCCGAAACGCCACTTCGCCGCCACCATCGTCCCAAGGGGGCCTCCGACTGGTTCGCCTTCCGGCTGGTGCGGTTCATGCGCTTCTTTGCCGATCTGTTCTTCGCCGGTCGCTATGGCCATCGCGCTGTGGTGCTGGAGACGGTAGCGGCCGTGCCGGGCATGGTGGGTGGAACGTTGCAGCACCTCCGCGCGCTGCGGAAACTGAAGGGCGACGATGGCTGGATCCGCACCCTGCTCGACGAGGCCGAGAACGAGCGGATGCATCTGATGACCTTCATCGAGGTGGCGCAACCCTCCCGGCTGGAGCGGGGCCTCATCGTGCTGGCCCAGGGGGCGTTCTACAACCTCTTCTTCCTGCTCTACCTGTGTTCAAGCCAGACGGCCCACCGGGTGGTGGGCTATCTCGAGGAGGAGGCGGTAGTCAGCTATACCGAGTATCTCGAGGGCATTGATAGCGGCAAGTACGAGAACATCCCGGCGCCGCAGATTGCCATCGACTACTGGAAGTTGCCGGCGGATGCGCGACTCCGCGAGGTGGTCGTGGCGGTGCGGGCCGACGAAGCCGAGCATCGCGACGTCAACCACGACTTCGCCAACCAGATCTCCGGCGGCAGGTGACTGCCGCGTGGTACCGCCGTCTCAGTTGATGGCGGTGATGATCACTGGCGCGAGGCCGTGGTTGAGTATGCCCAGCTCACGGGCAGCGCGCTTGGAAAGATCGATGATGCGCCCCTTTACGAAGGGGCCGCGGTCGTTGATCACCACCGTGACTTCCCGCCCGGTATCGGGCCGGGTCACCACCACCTCGGTGCCGAAGGGCAGATCGGGATGGGCGGCGGTCAGCTGGTTCTGGTCGAAGGACTCGCCGCTGGCGGTGGTTCGGCCATGAAACTTGTCATGGTAGAAGGAAGCGATGCCTTCCTGAGTTTCTGCCTCATGGGCCATGACTGCCTGGGTACCGAGGGTCATCGCGCCTGACAGGCAGCAGGCAAGGAATAACTTCGATAGAGTTCCCATGGGGTTACCTCACGGTTTTCTTGGTGCGGATCACACATGCTGCAATGCAATAAAGTGCCAATGTGTCGCATGGTACCCGGCCTTTGGACCGGCGGCAACCCCTGGCTGAAGATCGGCGAAGATCGGCGCAAGATGGCGATAATCCTCTAATGGAGCATCCTCGGTACGGTGACGAGACCCCGATGGGGCGGCGACTCATTCCGCGATCGTCAAGCGAGAGCCTTCGATGACGCCGGAGGCACCATAGCGCCAGGGGCGATTGTGCAGGCCGTGGCCCACGGGTAGGCCGTGGTAGAGCGGTATGCCTCGGGGGGCGAGGGTCTCGGCGATGATGGCCTCCAGCGGGGTATCATCGACGCCCCGACACCCCTCGAAGGTGCCCAGGCAGACGGCGGCGGCCTCATCCAGGGCCCCGGCCCCGACCAGCTGCCAGAGGGCCCGCTCCAGTCGGTAGTAAGGCTCGCCGATATCCTCGAGGATCACCAGGGCGCCTGGCGGCGCCCGAAAGGCAAGCGGGGTACCGGTCAGGCTCGCCAGGGTGACGAGATTGCCACCTACCACCGGGCCCTCGAGTCTCGCCGGAGCCTCGCCCCAGGGGGCAAGGGGGTAATCCAGGCATGCCGGGCCGCGGATCAGAGTGAGGGTCTCCTCGAACTGGTCGCGAATGATGGCGCTTACCTCCGGGGGAGCCTGCAGCAACTGGCCCGCGGCCTTGACTACCGGACCGTGGATCGCTGGCAGTCCGCGGAGATGGTACTGGTGGAGTAGAGCGGTGAGATCGGAGTAGCCGATCAGCGGCTTGGGGCGCTGGGCCAGTCTTGCCCAGTCGATGTGTTCCGCCAGCTGCGCACAGCCGAAGCCGCCGCGCACCGCCCACACCGCCTGGGTGTCGGGGTCCTCGTGGGCTGCATGGAGCTGGGTCAGGCGCCACTCCCTATCCCCCGCCAGATAGCGGGTTCGTCGCTGCAGCACCGCAGGCCGGTGCACCCTCACTCCGAGGGACTCGAGGCCTTCCACGCCATGCCCGATGGCATCTTCCGGGGTGAAGGAGGAGGGGGCAATCAGGCTGATGGCAAGCGGCATGGCGTCACGACCCGGTGGCGAGCAAGGGTCCAAGGATGGCATGCCGCGTCTCCGGGTGCATCCGGCGGGCCACCAATAGAAGACGCCCCATCCGGTCTACCGGATGGGGCGTAGGGATGCCACGCGGCTGCGACGGCGCGTGTCAGTGCCGCTGATATTCCTCTTCCGCAAACAGTTCGGCCTTGGCATTGCGCATGACGTCCTCGCAGGCGGCCTGTTGGGCCAACTGGGTAAGCAGGTTCTGGGTCACGGCAAAGCCCTTGCCCATGCAGGTATCGATCTCCTCCCGGCTCACTGCGGGGGAGACGTCGCAGTCGATCTTCAGGGTCCTGCCGCCGCCGTCGAGCCGGTTGGCGAACTCTCTCAGCTGCCAGGCGATTCGTTCCTTCCAGCTGGCTGATTCATCCGCGCCTTCGTTTACGCTAAACGTGCACCGCCATTCAGGTTTATAGACCTTCATGTGAACCTCCGTGCTGGCTTGGAATGAATGATCGATCGTGTATTCTGCTCCGTACTGAGGGGTGTTGCGTTCTCAGCATACCGGTTTCGTGTCGTCACTGCAGTCCCTGCGCAGTGGCTTTGCGTCCCCATCGTCAGGAGAGGGTCCATGGCAAGTGTCTTCAGTCGTATCATGCAGGGAGAGATCCCCGGCCATTTCGTCCATGAGGACGATCAGTGTGTGGTTATCATGACCATTCAACCGATGAAGCCCGGGCACGTGCTGGTGATTCCCCGCGAGGAGATCGACCACTGGGACGATCTTCCCGATCCGCTCTATGCTCACCTGATGCGTGTTTCTCGGTGGGTGGCCAAGGCGATCAAACGCGCCTTCCCCTGCAAGCGAGTGGGGTTGCTGGTGGTAGGGTTGGAGGTGCCCCATGTGCATATTCATCTGACGCCGCTCGATGCGATGGAGGATATCCGGGTGCTGGGGCTGGAGATGGCGCCGGCCGAGGAACTGGCCGCCGCCGCGGAGAAGATTCGCGCGGTCCTGAACTGAACCCGGTGGCGGATGCCGGCCGAGTCGAAACATGCAGGCGGGAGGCGGGATGAGAGCACGCGTCGGAAACAACCGGGGAGTCCGTGCAGGGCGCTTGCTGCTGGCGACGGGAGTCGGTCTGCTGGTCAGCGGCTGTGCGATGATGGCGCCGTCGCCTCCGCAGGATCAGAGCAACATCTGCGAGATTTTCCGCGACCAGCCCAGGTGGTATGACTACGCCCGTGCGTCGGAGCAGGAGTGGGGCACGCCCATCGCCACCCAGTTGGCCTTCATCCAGCAGGAGTCCTCTTTCCAGAGCCACGTGCGTCCGCCTCGTAAACGCTACCTGGGGTTTATCCCGGGGCCGAGGCCCTCCTCGGCGCGGGGCTATGCCCAGGCCCTGGATCCGGTGTGGGGCGAGTATCGCGACGATGCCGGCGGAACGCTTGCCCGGCGCAGCCACATGAAACATGCCACCGACTTCATCGGCTGGTACAACGAGCGAACTCGCCGCCAGACGGGTATCTCCCTTCACAACCCCGAGCATCTCTACCTGGCCTACCATGAAGGGGCAGGCGGCTATCGGCGCGGCAGCTACCGCAGCAAGCCCGCCGTGCAGCGGGCGGCCAGCCAGGTCGCTGCCCGTTCCAGCCGCTACCAGTCACAGCTGTCGTCCTGCGAGGCCGAGTTCCAGTGCCGGCGCTTCTACCAGTTCGGACCCTTCTGCGGGACCTGAAGAGTCTGGCAGGGCGCTATGTCCGTTAACGTACAGATACCCCCTCCGTCCTGTCTCCATACTGTGGATAGCTTGAGGGTCCGGCCACTTCCGTGACCCTCTTGTCGGCCGCTATGCCCGGGCTATCCATCACCCAACAGGACCGATCACATGGTACAGAAACCCAAACCCATTAACCTCGCCCTTCAGGGCGGAGGTGCGCATGGCGCTTTCACCTGGGGGGTTCTGGATCGGATTCTTGAGGACGGACGCTTGCGCATCGCCGGGGTGTCGGGCACCTCTGCGGGGGCGATGAACGCGGTAGCGATGGCCGATGGCTTCACCCGAGATGGCCCCGAGGGCGGGCGCGTGGCCCTAGAGAATTTTTGGCGATGCATGGGTGACGGTGCGAAGAACAGCATGTTGAAACGCACGCCCTATGACGTTCTGATCGGCAACTGGGGGCTGGGGAACAATCCTGTTTATCACGCGCTGGATGCGCTTTCCCGTGTGGCTTCTCCCTATCAGCTGAATCCCATGAACATCAATCCATTACGTGACATGGTGGAGAAGTGCATCGATTTCGACATGGTACGTAAATGCACGGCGTTCAAACTGTTCGTTTCGGCTACCAACGTGGAGAGCGGCAACGTCAAGGTCTTCCCCCGAGAGGAATTGACGGTGGATATGCTGATGGCCTCGGCCTGTCTGCCCCATCTCTACCGGGCGGTCGAGATCGACGGCGTGCCCTACTGGGACGGCGGTTACATGGGGAATCCGGCACTGTTTCCGTTCCACGCCGAGAACGATACCAACGATATCGTGGTGATTCAGATCAATCCGATCGAGCGCAAGGGGGCGCCAAAGAGTTCCCAGGACATACAGAACCGGATGAACGAGATCAGTTTCAACAGCAGCCTGCTCAAGGAACTGCGCGGTATCGACTTCGTCGACCGGCTTATCCGCCAGGGTAAGCTATCGGCCGATGAATATCGTCAGGTGCGGGTGCACGTCGTGGAAAACCAGGCGGAGCTGAAACCGCTGGGGGCTTCATCGAAGATGAATGTCGAATGGGAGTTTCTTACCAAGCTGCGCGATCTCGGCCGTGAAACCGTCACCTGCTGGCTGGATGAGAACTTTGCCGCCATCGGCGAGCGTTCAACGGTTGACCTTCGTCAGATGTTTCAGGGGCTCGGTGCCCAGCACCAGGGGTAGGGATCCCTGCTACCTCAGTCGATCGAGGCGCTGATCACGTCTCGATAGTTGCGAATGCGCTGCACGAAGTGCACCGGCTCGTACCCACGTGCGTAGCCGTACCGGGTGCGGGGGTAATAGCGCTTGTCCGCCTTCAGCGGCAGAATTTCCTGCATGTCCTCCCAGGAGTCCGGGTTCTTGCCGAGTTCCCGAGCCAGCTCGCGGGCGTCCAGCACGTGGCCGCGGCCGATGTTGTAGCTGGCCAGGGCCAGGTAGGTGCGGTCGGGTTCTGGAATCTCCTCGGGCAGCCGCTGGTGTCGGTCGGCCAGATAGCGCGCGCCGGCGTCGATCGCCTGGGTCGGGTCCAGGCGGTCGGATACCCCCAGCGACGCGGCGGTGTTGAGGGGGAGCATCATGATGCCGCGAACGCCGGTGGGTGAGACCGCCTGGGGGTTCCAGTGGGACTCCTGGTAGGACAGCGCGGCCAGCAGGTCGGCGGGGATGCCGGTGGCGCGCTCGGCCATCAGGAAGAGTTCCAGGAAGTCGGGCAGGCGCTCGTCGATGCGCTGGTTGAGCGCCCGGAGGTCGACGAAATCGAACTCGTCGATGTAGCCATAGTAGCTGTTCTCCACCGCCTCGATCGCCGCCTCTGCCTCGGCGGTGCTACGCCAGTCATGGGTCTGTTCGGCCAGGTCGCTCTGGTCGGCGGCCAGGTACCAGCCCAGCCAATCGCCGCTGGTCAGGTTCAGGGCGACCTCCAGGGAGGGGTAGTGGCGTCGAACCACCTGCACGATGTTGGAATCGGCCAGGGTGCAGCCGAGTTCCTGCTCCGCCACGGCGGCCAGCAGCATCTCGGTGGTGCGTGGGTCCTCCTGGAAGGTGATGCCGCTGTGGTCGTTGACCAGCGAAGCGAGCTTGTCGGCATAGCTGGAGTCAGCCGTGACGCGAATCTCCACCTCGGCCATCTGCTCCACGCTGCGCGGCAGCGGCCGTGCCTCCCGGTGGCAGACCAGCTGCTCGACAATAGCGGTGTGCGCCGGCCCTGGCAGGAAGCGCTCGCTGCGTGAGGGCAGTTGGGTCAGGCCGGCGGCGGCCAGGTGGACCTCACCCTCCTCCAGGGCCTGGAGCACCTCGGCGACGGCATCATGCACCACCCACTCGACCTGCCAGCCCCGCGACTCGGCGAAGTGGCTCACCAGGTCGTGCTCGGGCCCGGCGGGGGCCTCGTCGCGATCCAGGTACCAGGTGGTGGCCGCATTGCGGGTCGCCACTTTCAGGATGCCACTCTCCTCGGGAGTGGCGAGACGCGGGGTCTCCTGGCCGCAGCCGGCGAGCACAAGCCCGGCCAGTCCCAGGGTGGACAACAGCGCGGCCAGGGGCGTCTTGGCGAGTCGCATGGGCAAGGGCGAATCTCCTGCAGGCTTGTAAAGTGACTCTACCAGCTCGATGGCAGTGCTCTTCAACGCAGCCTGTCGGTGAGCCGCGTCCCTCCGCGGCTCATCTGCCCTGCTCGGTGGCATCTGGCGTCACTTGATCTCTCGCCACCCCTCGTGGGCGCAGCTGCCGCAGCGATAGAACGCTTCAAGGCCGCCATCGGCACTCTCGCGGATCGAGCCCTTCTGGAAGTTGAAGCTGCGCAGCGAACAGACCGGACAGCGCTCGACCTCGTCGCGTGGGGCCCGAGGAGCCTGGCGCTGTTGATCTGCGGCGCTGACCGGCCGCGCCGGGGGCTCTGCCATGAGCCGGTCGAGCTCGGTGGAGAGTTCGGCGGCGAGGCCGCGAGCTTCTCCCTCCCTGTCGCTGCCGGCCATGTCGGCCAGCTGGGTGATCCGTGCCTTGAGGGATGTCAGCCGTGACGTGGTGTCGGCCATCGCGGGCCCTCCTGGGGGTCGTTCGTGGTTGGCCCCTTGAGCATAGCTGCAAGCGGCTCAGGGCATGGCATCTGCCTGGATGGCCATCATGATCGTCAAATGGTCCCGCAGTTCATCGGCCACCGGCGCGGCCTGGGCGAGGATCTCGTGGATGCGGTTGAAGTGCAGCAAGCGCACGCCCTCGGCCTCGGGCTTGAGATAGAGGTGCGGGCGTCGGTGTTCCAGCGCCTGGCGGATCAGTGACTGCTGCATGATGCTGAAGGTCTTGAACAGCAGATCGGTCATGCCGGGGTCGGACTCGGGGCCCGGGTGGCGGCTGCCCGAGACATCTACTGCGATCACCAGATCCATGTCGTCGAGCAGCAGATCATAAGGCAGGGGGTTGGAGGTGCCGCCGTCGATCAGCAACTGCTCGTCGCGAGGCACCGGCGAGAACAGCCCCGGCACGGCCATGCTGGCCTCGATGGCCGGGAATAGCCGGCCGTCGTCGATCACTACGCTGTCGCCTGTCCAATAGTCGGTGGCCACCACCGCCAGCGGGATTCGGAGCTCCTCGAAGCGGCGCACTTCGGTATGGCCGGCCAGGAATTGCAGGAAACCGCCGGAATCCAGCAGCCCGCCATTGCTCAGATCGATCTTCAGCAGGTTGGCCAGGCCCAGCTCCGTTCCGGCGAGACCCGAGAGGGCATCCAGCGGCGAGCCTGCCACGTCGTCGAAGATATCCAGGATCTCGTCGGCGGATAGCCCCGTCGCGTAGAGCCCGCCGATCACCGCACCGATGCTGGCGCCGACGATGCGGTCGGGAACGATCTCGAGCTCGTCGAAGACCTGCAGCACGGCGATATGAGCCAGGCCGTTGGCCCCGCCTGAGCCCAGTACCAGCCCGATGGTAGGGCGCGGCGGCGGTTCCTCGGCCGGCAGCGGCATCGGCAGCAGCAGGGCAAGGCACAGCAGACAGGCGGCCAGCGGCCGGGTGGCGGCAGGTGGCGAAGGACTCATCAAACTCTCCTGATGGAAGGGGCGCTGGTCGATACTATGTCATAGCCACGGGGCGCCGCCCACGCGACGCCATGGCGTGAGCCTTGCCAGGGCGGGGTCGCGGGGCCATGGTTGTGGAAGAGCCCCGCTACCTCGAGTCTGCCATGGCCGTTCCAGCCCCTCGTCCACCGCCGCCTGAGCCTGGCCCCGATCCCCGGCAGTCGCCGACCAACGGGCAGGAGCCCCCCTCCGGCAATCCCCGTCAGCAGTGGCTGCTGTTCGTCTGGATGGCCTTCGTGATCCTGGTGATGTTCCACTACCTGGACGGCACCCAGCGACAGGCTCGAGTCGAGCTGACCTATTCCGACTTCCTCGAGGCGGTGGATGCCGGCCACGTCGATGAGGTCACGCTGCGCGGCCAGTCCCTCGAGGGGCGCTTCAGTGATTCCGGCCGGCTGGATCTTGACCTTGGCGAAGCAGAGGCCTTCTCGACCACGCGTCCGGACGTCGAGAGTGAGCGCCTGCTAGAGCGACTGGAGAGTCACGGAGTGCGGATCGCGGCGCGGCCGACGGACCCCGCCATTTGGCAGCGTCTGCTGGCCGGGGTGGTGCCATGGCTGCTGATGCTGGCGCTGCTGTTCTGGTTCTGGAACCGCATGCAGGAGCGCTTGACCGGCGGCGGAGGCACCTTCGGCATGGGCAAGTCCCGGGCAAGGCTGGTGGAACCCGAGAAGAGCCAGGTGAAGCTGGCCGACGTGGCAGGCTCCGAGAATGCCAAGCGGGATATCCTGGAGGTGATCGAGTTCCTCAAGGAGCCCGCGCGTTTCCAGGCCCTGGGCGCACGTATTCCGCGGGGCATCCTGATGATGGGGCCGCCGGGCACCGGCAAGACGCTGATGGCCAGGGCTGTGGCCGGCGAGGCCGGGGTGCCCTTCTTCAGCATCAGCGGCTCCGAATTCATCGAGATGTTCGTGGGGGTAGGGGCCTCGCGGGTGCGCGACCTCTTCCGTCAGGCCAAGGAGAAGGCGCCCTCGGTGGTGTTCATCGACGAGATCGACTCCATCGGCCGAACCCGGGGCACCGGGGTGGGCGGCGGCCACGACGAGCGCGAGCAGACCCTCAACCAGATCCTCGCCGAGCTGGACGGTTTCGAGGGCCACGAATCGGTGGTGGTGCTGGCCGCCACCAACCGGCCCGACGTGCTCGACCCGGCGCTGCTGCGTCCGGGCCGCTTCGACCGCAAGGTGACCCTGGAGAATCCTCACTGCGGTGCCCGCGAGGCGATCCTCAAGGTGCACACCCGGCGCATGCCGCTGGCCGACGACGTGGACCTGGCGCGGCTGGCGGAGATCACCATCGGCTTCTCGGGGGCGGATCTGGCCAACCTGGCCAACGAGGCGGCGCTGCTGGCTGGACGGCGGGGCCGGGCCGATCTCGACTGGGCCTGCTTCGTCGATGCCCGCGACCGGGTGATGCTGGGCGAGGAGCGGGAACTGGGGCTCTCCGAGCAGCAGCGCCGCGTGGTCGCCTACCACGAGGCTGGGCATGCGCTGCTGGCCCACCTGCTGCCCCACGCCGACCGACTGGAGAAAGTCACCATCCTGCCCCGGGGACGCACCCTGGGCGTCACCGCCCAGGTGCCGGACGAGGAGCGAGTCAACTACGCTGAGTCCTGGCTGCACGACCGCCTGACGGTGATGTTCGGCGGCCGTCTGGCCGAGTCGATCGTCTTCGGCGAGGTGAGCAGCGGGGCGGAGAACGATCTGGAGCAGGCGACCTACCTCGCGCGGCGCATGGTGGCACGCTGGGGCATGAGCGAGCGCATCGGCCCGGTGGCGCTCTCCCAGGGTCAGGAGCATGCCTTCCTGGGCCGCGAGATGACCCAGTTGCGCGAGCACAGCGAAGCTACCGCGGGCCTGGTGGACGAGGAAATTCGCCGTCTGCTGGGCGAGATGGAGGCGCGGGGGCGCCGGCTGCTGGAACAGCACCGCGTGGCGCTGGACGCGCTGGCCGCGGCGCTGGAGGCGCGCGAGACCCTGGAGGGCGAGGCGATCCGCGAGGTGCTCGAGGCCGCCGATGCCCCTCGGCTGCCGGTGCGGGCCTGAGGAGAGAGGGCCCCGATGACGAACGCCCGGGCACCTCTCCCGGGCGTTCGTCATCGGGGCCCGGTTCAGTCGCCCGGCCCACACTCCATGCAGCGCTCGGTGATCGCCGGGCCGAGCTTGAGGCTGGCGTTCAGGTCGCGCAGGCCGCCGCGCAGCCCCTCCTCGAGCACCGGGTGGTACCAGGGCATGGCCAGCATCTCGCTGACACTGAGCTTCTGCTCCAGGGCCCAGGCCAGCAGGTGGGCCATGTGCTCTACCCGCGGGCCGAACAGTTCGGCGCCCAGGAACTGGCCGGAGCCGTGCTCGCCGTAGAGCCGCATCAGGCCGCGGTTCTGGCGCATCACCACCGCCCGCCCCTGATCCTCGAAGGAGGCCTCGCCCACGGCCAGGCAGTCGCAGCCGCCCAGTCGCTTCTCCAGCTCGGCATAGCCCTCGCCCACGGTGGCCATCTGCGGCTCCGTGAAGACAATGGCCAGTGGCGCGCTGCGCCGACCGGCGCGAAGCTCGGGAAAGCGACCGGCGTTGTCGCCGGCGATGCGCCCCTCGCTGGTGGCCTCGTGCAGCAGCGGCAGCTCCTGGTTGACGTCGCCGGCGATGAACACATGGCTGGGGCCGTCGTCGGCGTTGCGACACTGAAGGGTAAAGCGGTTGAAACGCGGCACTCCCTTGTCATCCAGTGCCAGGCCCGCGTGCTCCAGGCCCAGCCGGTCGACGTTGGGACGCCGTCCGGTGGCGGCCAGCAGGTAGTCGAAACGCTCGGTGAGCGTCTCGCCGCTGTCGCGCTCGACGAAGGTGATCACCACGGCGTCGCCGTCGCGCTCGATCCTCTCCACCCGGGCATCCGGGTCGGTGTAGAACTCTTCGTTGAAGGTGGCCTCGGCGCTGTCGCGCACGGCGGCATCCTTGAAGGGCCCCAAGGCACCGCCCACGCCGAAGACTCGCAGCCGCACGCCCAGCCGGTGCAGGGCCTGGCCCAGCTCCAGGCCTATCACCCCGGGGCCGAACACCGCGACCGCCTCGGGCAGGTCATCCCAGTCGAAGACGTCATCGTTGGTGATCAGCCGGTCACCGGCGGCGTCGAACATGCCTGGCCAGCTGGGGCGCGAGCCGGTGGCGATGACGACGGTGCGGGCGGTCACACGCCTGTGGTCTCCCACGATCAGGGTGTTCGGGTCCTCGAAGCGGGCGTGGCCGGTGAGGCGGTCCTCCTCGGGGATGCGCTTCATCGACTCGAGCACCCGGCTCACGAAGCCGTCGCGTTCCTGCTTTACCCTTGCCATCACCGCGGCGCCATCCACCTCGACGCCGCTCACCTTGATGCCGAAGCCCCCGGCGTCGCGCGCCTGGTGGGCCGCCTCGGCGGCGGCGATCAGGAGCTTGGAGGGCATGCAGCCCACCCGGGCACAGGTGGTGCCGTACTCGCCCCCCTCGATCAGCACCACGCTGTCGCTGTGCTTGCGGGCGGCGTGCCAGGCGCTCAGGCCGGCGCTGCCGGCGCCGATGATGGCGATATCGACCTCACGTTGCGGCATCGGGCTCTCCTCTGTGTCATCCATGGTCTCGGTCAATCCACTATGGCACAGGGTAAGGGGGCATCGCCGAGACCCAGCGGCGACGTCTTGACGCAGGGCAAGTCACAGGGGGTCAGGCCGCCAGGCGCAGGCCGAAGCCGATCAGCAGCGAGCCGAAGGTCCAGCGCTGCAGCCGTGCCTTCAGGGGGCTGCCAGCGAACCAGCGCTGCAGGGCGGCACCTAGGGTCGCATAGACGGCATCGAACAGCAGGCCGATGGTCACCAGCAACGTCCCGAGCAGGGCGAACTGCAGCAGCACGGGTCCTTGGTCGGGATGCACGAACTGCGGCAGCAGTACCGAGCAGAACAGCAGCGACTTGGGATTGAGCAGGTTGGTGAGTAGCCCGCGGCGCCACGCCAGGCGGTGGCTCGCCTTGCGTGGCACCGTTCCGTCCGGGGCCTCCGGGAGCGGTTCGGTAGGGGCGCGCAGCAGCTGCAGGCCGATCCAGCTCAGATAGGCGGCGCCCGCGTAGCGCACCGCATCGAAGGTCCAGGGGGCGGTGACGAACAGCGTGGCCAGTCCCAGGGCGGCCAGGGCCACGTGCAGGCCACGGGCCACGGCCAGTCCCGCGGCGGTGGCCAGCGCTCGGGAGCGCCCCTGCAGGCTGCCGGTATGCAGCACCAGCAGCATGTCGGGGCCGGGTAGCAGGTAGACCGCCGCCAGGGCGACGATGAACAGCCAGAGCTCCATGGGGCGCCTCCTGCCGTGGGTGAAAGTGTGTGAGTGGAAACGACGCCAGTCTAGCGCCAGGGGGCAGGGCAGGTCCTTGCGAGATTTGCCATCTGATCGGCTATAGTTGGCATCAACTGCCAATAAATAATCCTGAGATGACCTTTCATGCCAAATCGACGACTAGATGCCATTGACCGTCGTATCCTGGCGGCGCTGCAGCGCGACGCCCGGTTGACCAACGTCCAGCTGGCCGAGGAGGTGAGTCTCTCGCCGTCGCCCTGCCTGCGCCGGGTGCGCCAGCTGGAGGCGGCGGGGCTGATCCGCGGCTATCACGCCGAACTGGATCGCGGTGGCGTTGGCTTCGGCCTCACCGTCTTCGTCGGCATCAAGGTGGAGCGTCACCACGAGGCCCAGGCCAACGCCTTCCGCGAGGCGGTCGTCGCCCTGCCGGAGGTGGTCTCGGCGCATCTGGTGTCGGGGGAGTCGGATTTCCTGCTGCAGGTGGTAGTGGCCGACCTGGCGGCCTATGAGGATTTCCTGACCGGGACCCTGCTGAGGCTGCCCGGGGTCACCGACATTCGCAGCAACTTCGCCATCCAGACCGTCAAGGCGCCCGGTCCGCTGCCCGTGGAGCGGCTGGCGAAGGCCGACGACGAGCTGTCGACCACGCCACGCCCGTGACTTGCCTGGTGGGCTCGGGGCAGCGTGCTTGTGCTGGGGCGTCGCGGGGCCGCCGGTATCTGCAGCGCGTCGAGCGCCTTTCTGCTATCATGCAGGCCTTCTTTTTTTGCTTCCTCGGCCCGTGCCACCAGGCCTCAGCCGCCGCTCGTTACCGTGATGGCCCGCCCGCTTGTTTCCGGTCGCGCCTTATTCGTCTGCAGGATGTTCCCTTGTCTGATCCCACCCCCGATGCCGCTTTCGCCACGCTGCCGCTGGCGCCGGAACTGCTGGCCAACCTCGCGTCGCTGGGCTTCGATGCCATGACGCCGATCCAGGCCGAGAGCCTGCCGCCGATCCTGGCCGGTCGTGACGTGATCGCCCAGGCGAAGACAGGCTCCGGCAAGACCGCGGCCTTCGGCCTGGGGCTGCTCTCGCGGCTGACCCTGTCGAGCTTCGCGGTGCAGGGGCTGGTGCTATGCCCGACTCGGGAACTGGCCGACCAGGTGGCGGGCGAGCTGCGCCGGTTGGCGCGTGGCCTGCCCAACGTCAAGGTGCTGACCCTGTGCGGTGGTGCCCCCTATGGACCGCAGCTCTCCTCGCTGGCCCATGGCGCCCATCTCGTGGTGGGCACCCCCGGCCGGGTGGAGGAGCATCTGCGCAAGGGCTCGCTCACGCTGGGCGGGCTTACGACCCTGGTGCTGGACGAGGCCGACCGCATGCTCGACATGGGCTTCCAGGCGAGTCTCGAGGCGATCGTCGCCGAGACCCCGTCCCGCCGCCAGACGCTGCTGTTCAGTGCGACCTTCTCCGACGCCGTGCGACCCGTGGCCGGGGCGCTGATGCGCGACCCGGTGACGGTGGAGGTGGCCGAGGCCCACGACGCCAGCAGCATCCATGAACGGGTCTACCGAGTCGCCGCCGGCGACGAAGCCCGCCTGGAAGGGCTGTGCCGCCTGCTGCTGCACTTTCGCCCGACATCCAGCGTGGTGTTCTGCAACACCAAGCGCGAGACCGATGAGGTGGCCCAGGCGCTCGACGCGGCGGGCTTCAGCGCCCTGGCGCTGCACGGCGACCTTGAGCAGGCCGACCGGGATCGGCTGCTGGTGCTGTTCGCCAACCGCAGCGCCTCGATCCTGGTGGCCACCGACGTGGCGGCCCGAGGACTCGACATCGCCGAGTTGGACGCGGTATTCAACTACCAGATCGCCCGTGACCTGGAGGTGCACGTGCACCGGGTCGGGCGTACCGGCCGGGCCGGCAGTGCGGGCATCGCCTGCACCCTGGTCGGCGAGGGCGAAGACTACCGGCTGGCGCGCCTGACCGACTTTCTCGGCGAGTCCCTCGAGGAGGCCACGCTGCCGCCTCGCGCGGTACTTGGCCGCGAGCCCCTGTTGCCGCCCATGGCGACCCTTCAGATCGGCGCCGGCAAGAAGCAGAAGGTACGTCCCGGCGATATTCTCGGTGCCCTGACCGGCGAGGCGGGCCTGGCCGGCGACCAGGTGGGCAGAATCAAGGTGCTGGCCAACAGCGCCTACGTGGCCGTGCAGCGCGAGGTGGCCGCCCAGGCCCTGGAGCGACTGATCAACGGCAGAATCAAGGGGCGCAGTTTCCGCGCCCGGCGCGTCAGCCATTGAGGCGCATCGGCGAACCCCAGAGGAACAGATGAAGATACCCAAGCGATTACAGCCGCTGGTGGACGACGGCCTGATCGAGGCGGTCGAAAGCCAGCTGATGAGCGGAAAAGAGGCCCAGGTCTACGTGGTGCTCTCCCACGGAGAGCGGCGCTGCGCCAAGATCTTCAAGGAGGCCAAACAGCGCAGCTTCAAGCAGGCCGTGCAGTATCAGGAGGGCCGCCGTGAACGCAACAGCCGCCGCTCACGGGCCATGGCCAAGAAGACCCGCTTCGGCCAGAAGGAGCAGGAGCAGGCCTGGCTCAACGCCGAGGTCGACGCCCTCTACCGGCTGGCTGCGGCGGACGTGCGAGTGCCCAAGCCCTACGGGTTCATCGACGGCGTGCTGCTGATGGAGATGATCTCCGACGCCGAGGGCCTCACCGCCCCGCGCCTGGGCGAGGTGACTCTGAGCGCCGAGCAGGCCCGCGAGTACTACGCCAAGATCATCAGCGACGTGGTGAAGATGCTGTGTGCCGGACTGGTCCACGGCGACCTCTCCGAGTTCAACGTGCTGCTGGCCGCCGACGGCCCGGTGATCATCGACCTGCCCCAGGCGGTGGATGCCGCCGGTAACAACAGCGCAGAGATGATGTTCGAGCGTGACGTGGACAACATGCGCCGCTACTTCGGCCGCTTCGCCCCCGAGCTCTTGACCACCGACTACGGCAAGGAGATCTGGTCGCTCTACGAGGCGGGCGAACTGCACCCGGAGAGCAAGCTGACCGGCTGCTTCGTGCATGACACCGCGACCGTGGATGTCGACGAGCTGATGACGGTGATCGACGACGTGCGCGACGAGGAGACCTACCGCCAGGCGGCTCTCAACCGCGGCGATGAGCCCGGGGTCGAGGAGGCCGCCGAGGAGTGGCGGGAGTCGCAGCGGGAGCGCTGAGCCGCAGCGCTTTCCTGGCGACAGGGCAGTGTCGCGGGGTATCTGCCATCATGGCGTCATGAATCACGGCAGGGAGAGACCATCGATGCGACTGCAGCACGCCACCTGGCAGGAAGTGGAGGCCCACCTGGAGCACTCGACGGGCATCATGGTGCCGATCGGCTCCACCGAGCAGCACGGCCCCAACGGCCCGATCGGCACCGACGCCCTGTGTCCCGAGGCGATTGCCTGGGCCCTGGGTGAGCGGGATGGGGTGCTGATCGCCCCGACCCAGGCGATCGGCATGGCGCAGCACCACCTGGCCTTTCCCGGCAGCCTCACCCTGCGCCCGAGCACCCTGGTTGCGGTGCTGCGCGACACCATAGAGTCGCTGGCGCACCATGGCTTTACCCATGTGTTCTTCCTGAACGGCCATGGCGGCAACGTGGCCACCGTGAACGCGGCCTTCGCCGAGGTCTTCGCCGAGCGAAGTCTGCAGCGCGAGCCGGCCGGCGAGCTCCACCTGCGGCTGTTCAACTGGTTCGCCGGTCGGCGTGGCCGCGAGTTGGCGGCGTCGCTCTATGGCGATGCCGAGGGTTCCCATGCCACCGCCTCCGAGGTGTCGCTGGCCTGGCACGCCGCCCCCATGACGGTGAGGGAGGTGCCCATGTCGCCGCGCCGCGCCCCCGACGGCAGCGCCCTGTGCGATGCCCACAGCTTCCGGCAGCGCTTCCCCGATGGGCGCATGGGATCCGACCCCTCCCTGGCCAGCGCCGAGCACGGCGCGCGCTTCCTTGAGGCGGGCGTCGAAGATGCTCGGGAAGCCTACCAGGCGTTTGTCGCCGGCAGCTGAGCGAGCCTGGGGCCTATCATTACCGTGTAAACCCGCCGTTGGCGGGTTTCTGTCGACGTAGCCAAGGAGTCATCATGAAACCGACCCACAGGGCCTGGATCCAGGGGCATCTTGAAGAAATCGTCACGGCGATTCTCGCCGCCTTCTTTACCGCGCTGATGTTTCGCGTGGGGCTGGGCATGCTCTTCTCGATCATCAGTGGCCTGGTCATTGCCTATCTGATCCGCCTGGTGGCGGTGCCTTGGGCCGTGCGGGCACTCAAGCGCCGCCTTCCGTGGCTGGATGAGACGCAGGATGCCAAGGCGCCCCGCTGAGCGGGTCTCGTCTCCCACTCCCGTTTCTCGCTGTCTGGGCTAGGCTTGTTCAGGCGGTCCCCCGTTGGGGCCCGCGGTGCCTATCGGCGGCGGATGTCGCCCTGCCTGCCATCGCGGAATGGCGAAGGAGAGAGCTATGAACAAGCGGATCTGTGCCCTGGCGCTGGGATTTGCCGGCAGTGCATTGCTGGCGGCCCCGGCCATGGCGGAGCTGGAGCGCATCTCGGCCTCGGATAACGCCGAGGTCTATTTCATCGCGCCGGAGGACGGACAGACCCTCTCCGGCCCGGTAACCGTGCGCATGGGGGTCAAGGGCATGGGCGTGGCCCCGGCGGGTGCCAACTTCCCTGACACCGGCCACCACCACCTGCTGGTGAACATGCCGCTGGAGGGCGTGGATCTGGGCGCCCCGCTGCCCTTCACCGACCACACCCGTCACTTCGGTGGCGGCCAGACCGAGGGCAGCCTGGAGCTTGAGCCGGGTGAGTACAGCCTGCAGCTGCTGTTCATGGATTATCGCCACGTCAGCTTCGACCCCCCGCTGATCTCCGACGTCATCACCATCACGGTTGAGGAGTAAGGGGAGGGCAGACGGGCTTGTCATCGACGGTTGAGATTGGCACGGTTTAGCCAGTCAACGACGTTGGCGGGCGAGGCGGAATCATGTCGTCCCGTCCGCCAACGCTGAGAGCCTTCGGCAGCATCGGGAGGTAGCCTATCGCCCACCCCAGCAGTGAAACGGACAAGAGTCGCGGTCAGTGGTCCTCCGAACCCGCCTTCGTGTTTTCCATGGCCGCGGCGGCAGTTGGCCTGGGCAACCTGTGGCGCTTTCCCTACATGGTGGGGGAGTTCGGGGGGGCCGCCTTTATCCTGGCCTACCTGATCGCTCTGGTGCTCATCTGCCTGCCGATCATGTATCTCGAGGTCGCCGCCGGGCGTCTGGCACAGGGCAACACGGTGCATACCTACCGACAGGTCAATCGCTGGGGGGCCTGGTACGGCTGGGCCGTGGTGCTGCTGACCTTCCTGATCACCAGCTATTACCTGGTCATTACCGGCTGGACCCTTGGCTATGCCGTCGACGCCGTTCGCGATGAGCTCAGCGTGTTCAGCGATTTTTCCGACGGCTATGCCTCCCTGTACTACTTTCTGGCAATTCTGGCGCTGGTCAGCCTGGTGCTCCTGCGCGGGCTGGCCGCCATCGAGGCCTTCTCCAAGCTGCTGATGCCGCTGCTGTTGCTCGTTATTGTCGGGCTGGTGTTCACGGCGAGCCGGATGGAGGGCTGGAACGAGGCGAGCCGATTTCTCCTCCAGGCCGATTTTTCCGCCTGGCGAAATCCCGAGCTGTGGATGATGGCCTTCGGCCAGGGGTTCTACACCCTGGCGATTGGCCAGGGCTACCTGGTCACCTACGGTAGCTATATTCCCCGCAAGGCCCATGTGCCGAGAGCCTGCCTGGTGGTAGGCGTCACGGAGACCACCGTGGCACTGCTGGCAGGCTGGATGATCTTCCCCTTCGTGTTCAGCTACGGCATGGATCCCGGAGAGGGGAGTCAGCTGGCCTTCAGTACGCTCCCGCGAGTGTTCGAGGACATGCGCTGGGGCTTTCCGGTCGCCATTGCCTTCTTTGTGCTGTTCTTCCTGGCGGCCTTCAGCTCGAGCCTGGCCGGGCTCAAGGTGGTGATCAGCGCCGTCGCCGAGGAGTTTCGTATCAGTCACGCCAGCGCCGTGGGCATTGTGGCGCTGGGCATGCTGCTGCTGGGCATTCCCTCCGCGCTGAGCTTCACCCCGCTCGAACTGACCATTGCCGGAACGCCCTTCCTGGACTGGCTGGACCAGGTAGTGGGCGGCCAGCTGGTGCTGGTGTCGGGTATCGTCGGGGCAGGTTTCTTCTGCTGGCTGGTGGAGCCCGCAAGGCTGCGCCAGGCCTTGGGGACCGATACCCGCTGGTGGGAGACGCGCATCTATGTGGTCGGCCGCTGGTTACCGGTGGCCGTCGTCGCCTGGCTGATCCTGATCCGCTTGGTCTGACGGGGCTTGTCGCTTTTCCTCCCTCGCGCGCAGACGCTCGATGGCCATCCCCCCAAGGTGCCGGCGAACCGCGCTGAAAGTCCACGGTGCCGCGGTCCGAGTGGCTTAGGTGCGCTGATGGCGGGATGGCTCGCCGCCGGGGCCCTTGTTATCCTCGAGGGTTATCGGTCATGTTCTAGGCAACTGCCCTCATCGCGGAGACGACTATGCCGCTATTGGACAACGACAGCTCATCGGACTCACAGCGCAACAAGATCCGGCGTTCGCCGCTCTGGTACCCCGAGGAGACCCAGCCCTCGCCGCGGCAGTGGGTTCCCTTTCTCTGGCTTACCCTGGGGATTCTGCTGGTGTTCTACTATCTCGACGCCGGGCAGCGGACGTCGCAGATCGAGCTGACCTACTCCGAGTTCCTCACGGCGGTCGAGAACGAGCATATCGACACGGTGACCCTGCGTGGGCAGTCGGTAGAGGGCCGCTTCAACGAAGCGGGCCGCCAGGCCCGAGAGCTCGAGGAGCGCGACAGCTTCGAACTTACCCGTCCGGCCGTCGAAGGGTCACGCCTGCTCGAGCGTCTCGAGGCCAACGGGGTGCAGATCGACGCCGAACCGGTCGACCCCCCCTGGTGGCAGCGCGTGCTCGTCGGGGCCTTGCCCTGGATCCTGATCCTGGGCCTGCTGTTCTGGTTCTGGAATCGCATGCAGCAGCGAGCCATGTCCGGGGGCGGGCTGTTCAACATGGGCAAGTCCAGTGCCCGTGAGGTGAGCAGCGAGCAGAGCGAGGTGCGCCTGGGCGATGTGGCGGGCTCGGAGAACGCCAAGCGCGAAGTGCTCGAGGTGATCGACTTTCTCAAGGAGCCGTCGCGCTTCCATGCCCTGGGGGCCAAGATCCCTCGCGGTATCCTGATGATGGGCCCGCCCGGTACCGGCAAGACGCTGTTGGCCAAGGCGGTGGCCGGCGAGGCTGACGTGCCGTTCTTCAGCATCAGTGGCTCGGAGTTCATCGAGATGTTCGTGGGCGTGGGGGCCTCTCGCGTGCGTGACCTCTTCAAGCAGGCCAAGCAGCAGGCACCGGCGGTGGTCTTCATCGACGAGTTGGACTCCATTGGTCGCTCGCGGGGTGCCGGCATGGGTGGGGGCCACGATGAGCGCGAGCAGACGCTGAACCAGATACTTGCTGAGATGGATGGCTTCGAGGGCGAGGAGTCTGTTGTCGTGCTGGCCGCCACCAACCGTCCCGATGTGCTGGATTCTGCCCTGCTGCGGCCGGGCCGCTTCGATCGCAAGGTGACGCTGGAAAACCCGCATCGTGAGGCACGCCAGGGCATCCTGCGCGTGCATACGCGTGACATGCCGCTGGCCGACGACGTCGATCTTGCTCGGCTGGCCGAGATCACCATCGGCTTCTCCGGCGCGGATCTGGCCAACCTGGCCAACGAGGCGGCCCTGCAGGCGGGGCGTCATGATCAGAAGGAAGTGGACTGGGCCTGTTTCTCGGCGGCTCGCGACCGACTGCTGCTGGGTGAGGCCAAGGACGTCGGCCTCTCCGACGACGAGCGCCACGTCGTGGCCTACCACGAGTCAGGACACGCACTGCTCGCCTACCTGCTGCCCAAGGCTGACCCGCTCGAGAAAGTCACGGTGCTGCCGCGCGGTCGCGCCCTTGGCGTGACTGCTCAGGTCCCCGACGAGGAGCGCTACAACCAGGGCGAGTCCTATCTGCGGGATCGCATCACCGTAATGTTCGGCGGCCGTTTGGCGGAGTCTATCGTCTTCGGCGAGGTGTCGAGCGGCGCCGAGAATGACCTGGAGCAGGCCACTCAGTTGGCACGCCGCATGGTGTCGCGCTGGGGAATGAGCAAGCGTATCGGTCCGGCGATGTTCGCCCAGAGCCGGGAGCATGTCTTCCTGGGCAAGGAGCTTGCCGAATCCCGCGAACACAGCGAGGCCATGGCCGGGCTGGTCGATGAAGAGATACAGCGGCTGCTGACCGAGCTTGAGGCGCGCGGTCGCGATCTGCTCGAGGCGCATCGAGGCGACCTGGATGCACTAGCCGCGGCCTTGAAGGCGCATGAGACCCTCGAGGCCGACGCGATCCGCGATTTGCTCGGCGATGCCAAGGAAGACGATGCCAAGCCGCATGGCGGCAAGGATGGCGCCGGCAAGAGTGATGCCGGCACGCAAGACACCCACCAGGACGACGATAGCCAGGCCTGAGAGCGAACGCGCCGACACGGCTGCGCGACGGATCGCGGTCGTGTCTTCGGGGCGCACTACGTATCGGGTAGCTCGGCGTTGTGGAAGACGTTCTGGACGTCGTCCAGCTCGTTGAGCATATCGAGGAGCTTCTCGAACATTGCCACGTCTTCGCCCGCCACGGGCGTGGTGGTCTGGGGCACGAACTGGATCTCGTCCACTTCGAAGTCGAGTTCGCCTAAGGCATCGAGCAACGCCTGCTTGGCCTTGGCATACTCGGTATGCGGGGCGAAGACGGTGATTTGGCCCGCCTCGTTCTCGATGTCGGTGACGTCGACATCGGCCTCCATCAGCGCCTCCAGGGCGGCCTCCTCGTCTTCGCCTGGCTGATCCTGATCCGTTTTTTCTGAACGGGCCCTCAGCGTCTTCAGCCCTTTGCGCACAGGCGGCTGGCGGCCATGATCCCCAGGGCGCCGGCCAGGGCGAGCCCGATCACCGCCAGCGAGCCGGTCAGGCTCTCCATCAGCTCCGGCGCCACCAGCATGATGCCGCCCAGCGCCAGCATCACCATGCCCCCGACCAGCTTGAGCTTGCGGCCATGGCTCTCCTGCATGCGGCCGATGCTGAGCGTCGCAATGGCGACCGTCAGGATGACGATCTCGATCGCCAGGTAGACCAGCAGATAGACGGCCAGCAGCCCGGCGAAGGCGATCCCTTCGACTCCGGCCTCGGCCAGCAGGGAGGTCCATACCACCGGGAAACCGGCGGTGCAGGGCAGCTCCACCAGCGCCACCCCGCCAGCCAGCACCACGGTGACCAGCAGGGTCATCGGCAGCGGTCGCTCGCGACGCACCTCCCGACTGCCACGGTAGATGCGCGGTTTGAAGCGTTCAGGAATGCTGAAGGAGATGCCTCTGTGCAGGGCGAAGTAGTCCTTGACGTTGACCGCGCCGAACACCAGGGCGAACAGCGCCACCGCCAGCTGGATACCGGCGAGGTGGCGGGCCACGGAGAGGGCGGCGAACAGCCCGGCGATGAACAGGCCGTAGAGGCTGGCGGTGACCAGCAGGAAGGTACCGCCCACCGCGGCGGTGCGCGCCCGGGAGCCGCTGCCCAGGATCATCGCCAGCAGCACGCTGAGCACCCAGATCGAGCAGGGGTTGAAGCCGTCTACGAAGGCGATCAGCAGGGTGGCGAAGAGCATCGACTCCCCGGCCAGGTCGATGCGCCCCAGCGGCCCCAGGTCGAGTCGCCAGCGGTTGTCCTCGGCCTCGATGCCGGCCGCTTCTGCTGCCGCGAGGCGCGCCTCGAGTGTCTCGGCGATGGCCGGGGAGAAGCCGACCCAGACATCGCCGCCGAGGATAAAGGTGGGCACGGCACGCGGCGTCTCGCCGCGCTCGGCCATCATGGCGAGGAAGCGTGCGCGCCCGGCGGGGTCCCGCACCACCTCGACCCGGCGCACGGCGAGGCCGGGCCGTTCGGCCTCCAGCTGGTCCAGCCAGTCGGCGGCCTCCCGGCAGAAGGGGCAGTGGTCGCGCCAGAAGTACCAGAGCACCTCCGCCTCGCCGGCGGTCTGGGCCGTGGCCGCCGTCGGCGGCGTGGCGGTCGGCTCGGCCTGGGCCCGGGGGGCGACGGCCAGCAGCAGGGCGATTGCCAGCAGTCCGGCCTGCAGCGAGGCGAACCAGCGGATGTTGGGACTCAGGGCCACGGACACGACGTTCAGCGCCTCGATATGACCGCGGATGCCGGGTGGCGATCCCGCCACAGGCAGGCGAACATCCACAGGAACACCGGCACGTTCATCAGCAGGCCATAGAGTAACGGCACCAGGCCGATGGCCGGCTGCTGCAGCACCACGAACGCCACCATCATTGCCACACCGGCGTTCTGAACACCCACCTCCACGGTGATGGCGCGCACGCTGTCGTTGGGCAGCTGCAGCCGCCGGGAG
>PWEV01000327.1 GCA_003553625.1 Halomonas sp. | reverse complement strand
CGCGACGCCTGGGCCATGAGAGAGAGGGGTGTTTCTCCGTCTGCATTTCGGCCAACCTTGCATGCGTTGAGTGCAATGATCCGAAAACTGGTCTTCAAGGGGGGGCTGCTGCAGGGAAGCGATGGCCTGACGGTCGCCATGACGACAGCCTTCCACGCCTATATGAAATACGCAAAACTCAACGAACTTCACGAGAACGAGCGACAGCCATAACCTATTCTGAACCTGGGTGATATGTCTGCCTTGTTATGCTGCCGACATCGCGAGAACCAGATCCGCAATGCTTCCCATGCTTTCCTCAACGCCGTTCCGCCACCCTCGCTGGTGGGCCCTGCTCGCCATCGGGCTCAGCGTCGGCTACGCCATTGTCACCGTGAGCCGGCTGCCCACCTGGGCCCTGCCCATCATCGCCGGCGCCTGGCTCGGCGCCGGCTGGCTGCTGCGATGGGGCGCGCCCCGCCACCCTCGCCCCAGGGCCAGGGTATGGCCCTGGTCGCTGCTGCCCATGGCACTGCTTGGCATCTACGTCTACCTGAACGACAGCTTCGGCATTGTCGACCTGGGAGCGATCTTCTTCCACCTCCAGGCAGGCATGTCCGACCATGGCGGCAGCGACCGCCTGGTGGCCGCCGTGCTCTATACCCTCAGCATGGCTGCCATGATGGCGGCCTTCACCTGGCTGGTGCGCGTCGACCATCGTTGGCGATTGTTCGAACGCCTGCTCGCCCTGATACTGCTCGCCAGCAACCCCCTGCTCTACGGTATGTCCCAGCGCGGCGCGGCCATCGTCACCGACGACGGTGCCTGGCTGGACCGCCGCTATGTCGAGCCAATTATTCTCGAGGTCCCCGAATCGCCCCCCAACTTGCTGCTGCTCTATCTCGAGAGCATCGAGCGGACCTATGCGGACGGCGAGCGATTCGGTGACGCCTACGCCGACCTCGAGGTGCTGGGTAAGCAAGGCCATGTCTTCGAGGGGGTGCGCCAGCTCGATAACACCGGATGGACCATGGCAGGCAAGATCGCCAGCCAGTGCGGCACGCCGCTGATGCCCGCCGGCCTTCTGCATGACCGCCAGTTCTCGCCGCTGGACAAGGTCGTGCCCGGCGTAAACTGCTTGGGTGACCTGCTGGCCGAACAGGGGTATCGGCTCAGCTACCTGGGCGGTGCCAGCACCGCCTTCGCTGGCAAGGGGCTCTTCTACGAGGGCCACGGCTTCGACACCGTGATGGGTCGCGAGGAGTTGGTCCCTCGGCTTGATGATCCCGACTACGTCAACAACTGGGGACTCTTCGATGATTCTCTCTACGACTTCACCGCGGAAGAGATCCGCCGCTTGGAGACCGAGGGAGAAGGCCCCTGGGGGGTGGTCAACCTCAGCATCGCCGGCCATGCCCCCAACGGCTACCCGGCCCGGTCCTGCCGGGAGCGCCAGGGCGAATTCGACGGCGTGGATATCTTATATTCGGTGAAGTGCTCCGCCTGGCTAGCGCGGGATCTGGTAGAGCGTCTCGAGGAAGAGGGGCTGCTGGAGAACACCCTGGTGATGATCGCCAGCGACCACCTGACCATGCGGGTCTCGGCGTGGGATCAACTCACCGCCGGCGAACGCGACAACACCTTCATGATACTGGGCCCAGGCATCGAGGGCGGTACCCGCACCCGGCGGGAGGCTTCCATGGTCGATCTCTTTCCGACCCTGCTGGAAGCCATGGGCTTCACCATCGACGGCCACCGCGCAGGCCTGGGTGCCTCCCTGCTGGCCGGACCTGATGAGCAAACGCTGGTGGAGCGCCACGGCCTGGAGCCCCTCAATGCGCGCATGCGGGAGGAGAATGCCCTGCAGCAGCGCCTCTGGGAGGGGCTGGTGCCAGACCGTCCGCAGGACTCCGAGGGGGAGGAGTCACCGCCGACCGACGAGCAGGTGGTGGAGTCGCCCCATGACGCCACCGGCGAGACGCCGGCCAGCGTCCAGTAGGCCAGGCTACTCTTCGACGGCGAGGCGCCGCTCGGCGCCCAGCACCGACGCCAGCAGCCGCTCGGGAGAGAGCTCGACCAGGCAGCGGGTGTGGCCCAGCGGACAGGTCCGCGCGAAGCAGGGGGAGCAGTCGATGGCCAGATAATGGATCTCGGCGCTGTCGGTGAGCGGGGGCGTGTAGGCCGGAGAGGAGGAGCCATAGAGGGCGTGCACCCGGGTGCCCACCGCCGCCGCCACGTGCATCAACCCCGAGTCGTTGGTCACCACCTGGCGGCAGTCGGCCAGCAGGTCCATGGCGTCGGCCAGCCGCGTTTGTCCACAGAGGTTGTGGACATTCTCCAGCCCCCGGACGATGGCCTCGCCGGCCTCGGCATCCCTGGGGCCGCCCAGCACCCTCACCTCGAACCCCTCGGCCACCAGCGCCTCGGCCAGGGTGCGAAAGTGTTCGAGCGGCCACTGCTTGGCGGGACCATACTCGGCCCCCGGCATCATGCCGATGGCCGGGCGTGACGAGAACCCATGGACCCGACGCAGCTCGGCGAGATTGCCGGCATCCACGCCGAGGCGCGGTTGCGGTATCGGGAAGTGACCATCAAGCGCCGCCTCGACGGGCAGCCCCAGCGCCACGAAACGTTTCACCGTCTGGTCGAGCACGGCCTTGTCGAGCCGGCGGCGATCATTGAGCAGGCCGTAGCGCTGCTCGCCGGTAAAGCCGGTGCGTCGCGGAATGCGCGCCAGGAAGGGCACCAGCGCCGACTTCCAGGAGCGCGGAAGCACGATGGCGCGATCGAACCGGCCGCGTAGCGAGCGGGCGACCCGACGGCGGGTATGCCAGCCGAGTTCGCCATGGCCGACGTCCAGAGCCACCCCCTCGTCTACCTCCGCCATGCGCTCGAGGATCGGCAGCGACCAGGCCGGGGCCATCACGCCGATGCGACAGCCGGGCTGGCGTGCCTTGAGCGTCATGAACAGGCTCTGGGCCATGACCATGTCGCCGACCCAGGAGGGGCCGACGACCAGGATCCTTTCACCGGCGCCTGTCTCGGACGGCTCAGTCATTCAGCCACTCCAGGTACTCACGCACCCCCTGGGCCACGGTGCGGAACTCGCGGTCGTAACCCGCCCGCCGCAGGCTGCCGATATCGGCGCGAGTAAAACTCTGGTAGCGGCCCTTGAGTTCCTCGGGAAAGTCGATGAACTCAATGCTGCCGCGGCCGTAGAAATCGATCACCGCCTCGCCGATCGCCTTGAAGGGCTCGGCACGGCCGCTGCCCAGATTGAAGATGCCCGATACCCGAGGGTTGTCGAGGAACCAGAGATTCACGCTGACCACGTCACCGACATAGACGAAATCGCGGCTCTGCATGCCGGCCTCGTAGCCGTCCCAGGCACCGAACAGCTTGAGGTTCTGACCGGCGCTGATCTGGGTGTTGTGGTGATAGGCGACGCTGGCCATCTTGCCCTTGTGTTGTTCACGGGGACCATAGACGTTGAAGTAGCGAAAACCAACCACCTGACTATGGAACTCGTTCCAGCGTGAGCGCACGTACTGGTCGAAGAGCAGCTTGGAGTAGCCGTAAACGTTGAGCGGCTTCTCATGTTCAGGCGCTTCCACGAATACCTCGCTGCCGCCATAGGTGGCCGCCGAAGAGGCGAAGAGGAACGGAATGCCGCGGCGCTGGCAGAAGTGCAGCAACACCTTCGAATACTCGAAGTTGTTGTCGAGCATGAAGCGGCCATCCCACTCGGTGGTATCCGAACAGGCTCCCTCATGGAAGATGGCGTCGATCTCGGGCAGCCCCGAGACTTCCCCGCGCAGTTCCGCTTCCGCCCGACGGCGGAAGTCATCCTTGTCCAGATAGTCGCCAAGGGTACAGTCGGCAAGGTTGATGAACTTGGTGCCGTCGGAAAGGTCGTCGACCACCATCACATCCTGACGGCCGCGGGCGTTGAGTGCCTTGACCAGATTGGAGCCGATGAAACCGGCCCCTCCTGTCACTACGATCATGGGATGAATCCTCTGTCTCGGGGCGTGCGCCTATAACCGATCTTCCGGTGATTGTATACTTGACGACCTGTGAATTCATGGCCAATGGTGCTTTACGCAATGACTCTCTCGTCCTCGACACCCGCGTCGACCTCGACCTCCGGGTCGGCGCCTGATGCCTCGACCTTTCAGGGGTTGATCCTGGCTCTGCAGCAGTACTGGGCCGAACAGGGCTGCGTGATCCTGCAGCCCCTCGACATGGAAGTCGGTGCCGGCACCTTCCATCCGGCCACCTTTCTGCGTG
>PWEV01000026.1 GCA_003553625.1 Halomonas sp. | reverse complement strand
CTGGCTCGAAGCCGGGCTCGATGCGTTTCTCGAGGTCGCGCTTGATCAGCCGTTCGATGCCCTTGAGCAGGCCGTGCTCGTCGACGCAGACCAGCGAAACCGCCTTGCCCTCGCTGCCGGCGCGGCCGGTGCGGCCGATGCGGTGCACATAGTCCTCGGCCACGTTGGGCAGCTCGAAGTTGACCACGTGGGGCAGCTCTTCGATGTCGAGGCCACGGGCGGCGATATCGGTGGCCACCAGCACCTGCAGATCGCCGCCCTTGAAGGCGGCCAGCGCCTTGGTGCGCGCCGACTGGCTCTTGTTGCCATGGATCGCCATGGCCGGGATATCCTGCTTGGAGAGCTGCTCGGCCAGGCGGTTGGCACCGTGCTTGGTGCGGGTGAAGACCAGCACCTGTTGCCAGTTATGCTGGCTGATGAGGTGGGCCAGCAGCTCGCGCTTCTTCTCGCGATCCACGCGATAGATCGCCTGATCGACGAGTTCGGCGGTGGTGTTGCGACGCGCCACCTCGATCATCGCCGGTCGGTCCAGCAGCTTGTTGGCCAGGGCCTGGATCTCGTCGGAGAAGGTCGCCGAGAAGAGCAGGTTCTGGCGCTTCGGAGGAAGCACCCGGAGGATCTTCTTGATGTCGTGGATGAAGCCCATGTCGAGCATGCGATCGGCTTCGTCGAGCACCAGGATCTCCACCTTGGTGAGGTCCACGTGCTTCTGCTGCTGAAGGTCGAGCAGGCGTCCCGGGGTGGCGACGAGGACGTCGAGCCCGTTGCGAAGGGCGTCCACCTGGGGCTGCTGGCCCACACCGCCGAAGATCACGTGGCTCTTCAGGGTGAGATGACGGCCGTAGTCGGCCACGCTCTCGCCCACCTGGGCGGCCAGCTCGCGGGTCGGGGTGAGCACCAGGGCGCGCACCTCACGACGGCCAGGGCGCGGGCCGTCGGCCAGGCGCTGCAGCATCGGCAGGGTAAAGCCGGCGGTCTTGCCGGTGCCGGTCTGGGCGCTGGCCAGCAGGTCGCCGCCCGCGAGCACGGCAGGAATCGCCTGCAGCTGGATCGGGGTCGGAACGGTATAGCCCTGGGCCTCAACGGCACGCAGGAGTTCGGCACGTAAGCCGAGGTCGGAAAATGTCATGCGGTCTCCGCAGAAACGCCGCGGCCGTGCCACGCAGTCTCGCGTGGCCAGTCCCGGGCCGGGGCGTGAAAAATTCGGGGTACAGGAGCGGCAGGAGGGACTAGATGGTTGCCGCGTTGCCGCATTATGCCAGATTGCCGCCGTTGGCGCAGCTACTTCGCTTCCTCTGCCAGGCGGGTGCGAATACGGGCCAGGGTGGCGGCGTTGAGACCGGTGATGTCATCCAGCGCTTCGGGACCGAGCTCACGCAGCTGGTCCAGGTCGCTGATGCCATGAGCGAACAGCCGCCGCGCCGTGATCGGGCCGATACCGTCCAGGGCGGTGAGGGCCCGGGCGTGGCGATCCAGGAAGGCCTCGTGCTCGGCCTCGCCGAGGCCATCGCAGGCGCCATCCTGATAGAGCTGGCAGGCCAGATGATCCACGCCGCGGCGCACGTCATCGAGCTCGGGCAGAGCCACGAACTCATGCTGGGCGGAGAGCTCGGCGATCCCGGACAGGGCTTCGTCGGCCACCTGGAGCTCCCCCACGGCCGCCTGGCTGTGGGTGTCGCTGGCCAGAGCGACCAGCAGGGCTCGGCGCGCTCGACGGGCCAGCTCCTGGAGTTGGAGGGCGATAGTGTGGTGCTCCTCGCGGAGCGCCGTCTCGGGCTGAGGGATGGATTCGTCGTGCATGGGGGTCGTCCTTGTCGTGACATGATGCGCTCGGGCGGGCCTGAGATGACCATAGCCCAAGGCGGTCTGGCGTGCCCGGGTGGGCTCAGCGTGTGCGGCGTACCGCCTCGGCGAGCTCGTCTGCCGCGCTGTCCCAGCCGCGGCCCAGGGCGCGCACCAGCGACGGATAGCCGTCATCATCGAGCTCGGTCTCCACCCGCAGGGACGCCATGGCCAGCAGATGCCCCTCGGCGTCGCGCAGCTGCCACCGGCCGCCGATCACGGCCAGGCCGTCATGGCGCCCCTGGAAACGGTCGAGTTCCAGGCGCAGGGTGAGGGCGCGGGGTTCGCGTACGCCGGCCTCGTCCAGCATCACCCGGGTGTCGGGCAGCCGGTCGGCCAGACGCAGCCGCATGCCGCGCTGCAGCTGTCGTCCCAGGGCCTCGGCCCACTGATGGCCGCGAGCCTCCACCAGGGTAATGTCGTCCACCTGCATCACCAGGCCCTCCACGTCCAGGTAGTGGGCAAGACGTGGCGGGGGCAGAAGCAGCATGTGCGGGGCCTCGGCGCCCGCCGCATTTCCTGTCGCCTCGGGCAGGGTATAGCGCGCCGGCGCCGGGCCTGAGCTGGCGCAGCCGGCGAGACCCGTCGTCATCGTCAGGGCCGCCAGGACGGCCAGGATCCATCGCTTCATCATCTTCTTCTCTCCTTGTCGAAGGCCGTCTTTTTTCTTTTTGATCATCAGTCGCGTCGCGGCGCCCGAGGCATGGGGTCCTCGGTCTCCAGGCTGTCGAAGAACAGGGCGCGAGGATTGTCGGAAAGGGTGCGTGCCACCGGTTGGATATCGCGAATCAGCCGGTCCAGACGCTCCACGGTTCCGGTCAGCTCCTGGTAGGCAGTGGAGCCCGGCGACACTCCCTGCAGGGTCTCGCGCAGCTCGGCCAGGGTGGCGTTGAGGTTGGCCGGCACCTCGCGGGTGCCGGGATCCTCGACCAGAGTGTTCAGAGAGGCGGCGAGCGCGCGCACCTCGCCGAGCATCGCCTCCGAGTTGGCCAGGTTGCGATCGAGTCCGGCCAGCAGCGGCTCGATCTCCAGGTCGTTCAGCTTGGCCAGCAGGTCCGTCACCTGGGCCTCGATCAGCGCGAAGCCGCCCGAGACCGTGGGGAAGACCGCCTTCTCGACAAAGGTCTCCGCCACGTGCTGGTCGGCCAGGTCGCTGTTGAAGTTGAGGTCGACGAACAGCGCCCCGGTGAGCAGATTGCCGCTCTTCAGGCTGGCGCGCAGGCCGAAGGTGAAGAGGCGATCGAGGCGTTCCCGCCACTCTGGCAGATCGACGTCCTGATTCTCGATGCCCAGCCGCTGGGGCTCGATGCGAATCAGTACCGGGATGGAGAAGCCCGTGCGGCCCTCGGGCTGAGGCGCATTGAAGTTCCAGGGCACCGCCGCCACGGTGCCGATACGCACGCCTCGGAACTCCACCGGGGCGCCTCGGGAGAGGCCGCGAACGGAGTCGTCCACCAGCATCACGTACTCAAGATAGCGGTTGAAGGTGCCCTGCCGGGCGCTGTCCTCGTCGGGGTAGAGATCGAAGGTGACGTCCGGCTGCACCGGGCCGCCCAGCGGCAGGTCCTCCGGCACCCCGAAGGTGACGCCGCCGCCCAGCAGCGCCTCGAATGACTCCACGTTGACCCTGAAACCCTCGGAGTCCAGACGCAGGTCGATGCCGCTGGCCGACCAGAAGCGGGTGCTGTCGGTGACCAGGGTGTCGTAGGGAGCCTCGATGAAGATGCGATGCTGCATGCGGCGGGTCTGGGAATCGAAGGTGGCGTCCTCGACGCGGCCCACGGTGTAGCCCTGATAGGTAACCGGGTCGCCGACCCGCAGCGAATTGCCGAGCTGGCTGACCAGGTTGATGCGCAGGCCGGCCGCCCCGGCCGGCGCCACCGGCGGCTGATCGCTCACTCGAAACTCCCGTGAGGCGACCTCGCTGCCGCCCGGCTCGAGCTGGATGAAGGCCCCGGAAAGCACCGTGCCCAGGCCGCTGATCCCCTCTCGACCCACCCGCGGCTTGACCACCCAGAACCGACTGTCCTCCACCAGCATGGCCTCGGTGTCGGGGCTCATGCGGGCGGTGATCACCGCGGTGGCCAGGTCTTCGGAGAGGTTGACTCGCTCGACACGACCGACCTGGACATTGCGGGTCTTGATCAGGGTGCTCCCGGCCTCGATTCCCTCGGCGTTGGCCATCACCAGGGTGACCTGGGGACCGCGGCTGCGGTAGTTGTCGTAGACCAGCCACATGCCGATCAGGATGGCCACGATGGGCACGATCCAGATCGGCGAGAAGCGGGCCTGGGGAGAGGGCTTGGCCCTGTGCAGATCCTGCTCGGACGCGGCCTCGCCGCGGGGTGCATCGCTCATCCGGAAGTTCCTTGTGAATCCTGGCGTGTTCCTGGCGAATCCTGACGAGTGTCTGGTGGAGCATGTCTGTGCTCGGGTCGCGGCAGCGGTGCGTCCCAGAGCAGTCGCGGGTCGAAGGTCATGGCCGCCAGCATGGTGATCACCACCACGGCGCCGAAGGCCAGGGCGGCGGGTCCGGGGGTGATCGACATCAGCGAGCCGGCGCGGATCAGCGCCACCAGGATGGCCACCACGAAGATATCGATCATCGACCAGCGGCCGATGAACTCGGTGAGCCGATAGAGCCGGGTGCGAACCGCGGCATTGAGTTCGCTGCTGCGGCTGACCACCAGGCAGAGCCAGGCCAGTGCCACCAGCTTGCCTACCGGCACGATGACGCTGGCGATGAAGATCACCGCGGCCACCGGCCAGGAGCCCATCTGCACCAGCTCCACCACCCCGCCGATGATGGTGGAAGGACTCGTGTGGCCGAGGCTGGTCGTGGTCATGATCGGGTAAACGTTGGCGGGTATGTACATCACCGCGGCGGCGGCGAGCAGGGCCCAGGTGCGCTGCAGGCTGTGGGGGAGGCGGCTGCGCAGCCGCTCACCGCAGCGTCTGCATCGCCCCCGCCCTCCCGGGTCGAGCCGATTGATCAGGCCGCAGGTGGAGCAGCCGGCCAGTCCCTGGGGGGCGGCGGTCTCGCCGGTGCGGGTGCCTTCGGGTGCCCTGGGCTCGCCGGCCAGGGAGAACCACATCCAGTCGGCGTCGATGGACTGGGTGGTGACCAGCAGCAGCACGGCGAAGGCGCAGAAGGCCCAGAAGGAGACCCCCAGCTCGATCTGGGCCATGCCGGCGATCTTGATCAGGCTGACCAGGGCGCCAATGATGAAGACGTCGGCCATCATCCAGGGGTTGAGCTGGGCCAGGGAGCGGGCGATGGTGTGACTGGCGGGCAGGGGGGCATCGCGCAGCAGTCCGAGCTGCAGCCAGATCACCCCGAGCAGGTAGACCGCCGGCAGCACGATGATGGTCAGGATCACCGCCCCCGCCACTACCGGCTGATGGAAGCCGATGAGCGTCGTGGCGGTCTGGGAGAGTTCGATGCGGTTACCCATCCCGCCCACGCTGAAACTGATGAAGGGAAAGGAGAGCGCCATGGCCAGCGCCAGCAGCGCCGAGAGCGCCAGCGCCATGCTGCGCTGGGCCGGGCGCAGGTGGCGTTTGATCAGTGGATGCTGGCAGCGGGGGCAGTCGGCCTGCTCGCCGGCGCGCAGCGGGGGGAGGGCGACCACCAGGTCGCACTCCTGACAGGCGCGCAGGCGACGCCGAGCCCGGGATTCGGGGGGCGTGCGATCTACCCTCGGTGCCTCGGTGGGCAGGGAGGGCAGGCGGTCCAGAAGGCGGAAGGGGCGCTGGGCCAAGGGCGACATCACTCCTGCTGATGGGTCCTTTCAGGGGGCTTCACCCGAGGCGGGGAGCGGCCTACACTCCCGGCCGTGAGCGCCGGGTCACCTACGAAAGTGTGACACGTTGGCAGAGCGGGCACCATAGACAAACATGCATCCTTGAATGTGGGTGAGGCAACACGATGATCCTTCCTGCAGTAGCGGTGGTGGCGGGCCTGGTCCTGCTGGTGTGGAGCGCCGAGCGTTTCGTCGGCGGGGCGGCTGCCACCTCCGCACGTTTTGGTATCTCGCCGCTGCTGATCGGCATGCTGGTGATCGGCTTCGGCACCTCGGCGCCGGAATTGATGGTCTCGGCGCTGGCGGCGGGGCAAGGCAATCCCGGCCTGGCGCTTGGCAACGCCTACGGCTCCAATATCGCCAACATCGGCCTGATCCTGGGTCTGGTGGCGCTGATCTCTCCCCTGGCGGTGAACTCCGCGGTGGTGCGTCGTGAGCTGCCGCTGCTGGGTGGGGCGACCCTGCTCTCGGCGCTGCTGATGTGGGGCGGAGTGGTGGGGCGACCGGAGGGAACCCTTCTGCTGGTCCTGCTGGCCGCCTTTATCGGCAGCAGCATTTTCCGAGCCCGCCGCGATGGTGCCGACCCCCTGGCCACCGATACCGCGGAGAGCCTGGCGGAACACCCCATGTCCATGTCCGCAGGGCTGGCCTGGACGGGTATTGGCCTTGTGCTGCTGGTGATCAGCTCGCGGATCCTGGTGTGGGGTGCGGTCGCCATCGCCCAGGGCTTTGGCGTCAGCGACCTGATCATCGGCCTGACCGTGGTGGCGGTGGGCACCTCACTGCCGGAGCTGGCGTCGTCGGTCAGCGCCCTGCGCCGTGGCGAGCACGATCTGGTGCTCGGCAATGTGGTGGGCTCCAACCTGTTCAATACCCTGGGGGTGGTGGGCCTCGCCGCGGTGATCCAGCCGATTCAGGTGGGCACCGAGGTACTGCTGCGTGACTGGAGCCTGATGGCGGCGATGACCCTGCTGCTGGCGGTCTTCGCCCTCGGCTGGCGAGGGCGTGAAGGGCGCATCAACCGACTGGAAGGCGCGGTTCTGCTCATCATGTACCTGACCTATACCGCCTGGCTGGTGCGTCTGGTGCTGAGCGGAGGCGGCAGCTGATAAGGCGCTGCGACAAGAAGACACACGGATCAGCGTCAACTTTCTCCATGAAAGCGAGTCATTTAATAGTAGGATAATCGAGAAGACAGAATAAGCTTAGATCTCACGGTTATTTGGTGGTGGTCTCTCTCGTACCCCATGCGAGTCCGTTTGCTAGGCTGAGTCTGTCACTAGTGTCGAGGTGGAATGCGTCACGGCGGGTCCTTGCTGGCTGGCCGAAGGCACAACATGCACCGGAGCGTGCATCCGCATCCCTTGCGACGACCCCGAGTCCATCGCTGTCATGAGGCTTGCGTTATGGAACTGGATCCTCTCCTGCTGTCACGATTGCAATTCGCCTTCGTGGTTTCCTTCCACGCCATCTTTCCGGTCTTCACCATCGGGCTGGCGTCCTACATTGCCCTTCTGAACGGTCTCTTCTACAAGACCGAAAATCCCGCCTGGGACCGTCTGGCCCTGTTCTGGACCAAGGTGTTTGCCGTCGTATTCGGCATGGGCGTGGTGTCGGGCATCGTGATGTCGTTCCAGTTTGGTACCAACTGGAGCAACTTCTCCTACGCGTCGGCCAACTTCCTGGGGCCGATATTGAGCTATGAAGTGGTCACGGCCTTCTTCCTGGAAGCCGCCTTCCTCGGCGTGCTTCTCTTCGGGCGCGGCAAGGTGCCCCAGGGGGTACACCTCTTCGCCGCCATCATGGTGGCCATCGGCACCTTCATCTCGTCGTTCTGGATCCTTTCGGCCAACAGCTGGATGCATACGCCGGCCGGCGTGGAGCTGATCGATGGACGCTTCCATGTCACCTCATGGATAGCGGCGATCTTCAATCCCTCCTTCTGGTACCGCTTCGTGCACATGGGTATGGCCTCCTTCCTGACCGGCGGCTTCGTTGTTGCCGGCGTCAGTGCCTGGTTCCTGCTGCGTGGCAGAGACGTGGACGCCAACCGCAAGGCCCTCTCCATGTGCCTCTGGCTGCTGCTGGTGCTGGCTCCGGCTCAGGCGGTGGTGGGTGACTTCCACGGTCTCAATACTCTGGAGTATCAGCCCACCAAGGTCGCGGCCATGGAGGGCAACTGGGAGACCCGCGGCAACGTGCCGTTGCTGCTGTTCGCGCTTCCCGACCAGGAGGCCCAGACCAACCGCTTCGAACTCGGCATTCCCAGCCTGGCGAGCGTGATTCTCAAGCACGATCCGGCCGGCGTGATTCCCGGCATCAGCGAAGTCGCGCCGGAAGAGCAGCCGCCGGTGGCCATCGTCTTCTGGGCGTTTCGCATCATGGTGGGGATCGGCTTTCTGATGATCGGTGTGGCAATCGCCGGTGTGATACTGCGCAAGCGCGGTACCCTTTACACCAACCCGCTGTTCCTCAAGTCCCTGGTGGGCATGATCGCCATGCCATTCGTCGCCGTCCTCGCTGGCTGGGTGGTCACCGAAGCGGGCCGGGCGCCATGGCTGGTCTACGGCATGATGACCCACGCCGAGGGGCTGACGCCGTCGCTGACCGGAGGCATGGCGCTGTTCACGCTGATCGGTTACGTCGCGGTCTATGCCGTGGTCTTCTGGGCCGGCATCTACTATCTGACCCGGGTGGTGCGCAACGGCATGTTGCCCGAGGACGAGCAGAAGGAAGTGCAGGGAGAGGTCGAGCGCCCCAAGCGGCCACTCTCCGCCTCCCACACCCCCTTCGACGATGCCGAGCCGGCGAGGAGCTGAACCATGGACATGTTTGATCTTTCTCTGATCTGGGCGCTGATCATCGGTTTCGGGATAATCATGTATGTGGTGATGGACGGCTTCGATCGGGGCCTGGGGATCCTCTATCCCTTCGCCCCTGATGAAGAGTCCCGCGACGTGATGATGAACTCCGTGGCCCCGGTATGGGACGGCAACGAGACCTGGCTGGTGCTTGGCGGTGCCGGTCTTCTCGGCGCCTTCCCGCTGGTCTACTCGGTGTTCCTGCCGGCGCTCTACATCGGGGTCTTCCTGATGCTGGCGGGGTTGATCTTCCGCGGTATCGCCTTCGAGTTCCGCTTCAAGTCTCACAGGAATCGCCGCTGGTGGAATCGGGCCTTCTGCTGGGGCTCGGCGGTGGCGGCCTTCGCCCAGGGCGCCGTGGTGGGCGCCTACATCCAGGGCTTTAACGTCGAGGGATTCGTCTACGTTGGCGGCGCCCTGGACTGGCTGACGCCGTTTACCGTGATGACCGGTCTCGGTCTGATGTGCGGCTATGCGCTGCTGGGGGCCACCTGGCTGATCCTCAAGTCCGAGGGGCATGTTCAGGAGTGGGCCTACCGCATTACGCCGGTCCTGCTGGCGGCCGTGCTGGTAGTGTTCGCAGCCGTGAGCCTGTGGACGCCCTTCGTGAACCCCGATGTCTGGGCGCGCTGGTTCAACAATATTCAGCTGATCTGGGTGCTGCCGGCCCTGGCTTTGGCCTGCGCCATCTGGCTCTGGAGCTCGGTACGTCGGCGCAGCGACGGCCAGCCGTTCGTCGCGACTCTGGGCATCTTCATCTTCACCTACCTGGGCCTGGTGGCGAGCAAGTGGCCGGTGATCGTACCGCCCGACCACACCATCTGGGACGCCGCCTCGGCACCGGAGTCGCAGCTCTTCCTGCTGATCGGGATGCTGTTCGTGATTCCCATCGTGTTGACCTATACCGCCTGGACCTACTGGGTCTTCCGCGGCAAGGTCAAGGTGGGTGAGGGCTACCACTGATCCATGGCCACTCCTCGAAACGCTGGCGGCGGACGCGATGTCCGCCGCTGGCTGAATGCGCTCGCCGCCCGGGAGCGTCGCTTCTCGAGCCTGGCGGTGGTTGCGGGAGTGATCGTCACGCTCGCCACGCTGGGGCAGCTTGGCCTGCTGGCGCGGGTGATCAGCCAGCTTCTGGTGGAGCAGGCCACCCCGGCGTCGCAGCTGCCGGCCCTGACCGCCATGGTTGGTCTGCTGCTGGTGCGCGCCATGGCGCTCTACTGGCAGGAGCGCCTGGGCCAGCTGGCCAGCCTGAATATCCGTTCTCGCGTGCGGGGCGAGCTGCTCGATCACCTGGCGCGACTCGGGCCGGGCTGGCTGACCGGCCGCCACTCCGGGGCCCTTGCCAGCCAGTTGGTGGAACAGGTGGAAGCGCTGGACGGCTACTTCGCCCGCTATCGCCCCCAGCTCGCGCTCTGCGTGCTGTCCCCCCTGTTGGTGCTGGGCGTGGCGCTTTGGCTGGACTGGCTGGCGGCTCTCTTCCTGGTGCTGGCCGCCCCGCTGATTCCCTTGTTCATGGCACTGGTGGGCATGGGCGCAGAGCGCCTCAATCGCGAGCAGTTCGAGGCGGTGGCCCGGCTCTCCGGGCACTTCATCGATCGGGTGCGAGCCATCACCACCCTACAGCTGTTCGGTCGGTCGCAGGGGGCTATCGCCGAGGTCCACGCCGCTGCCGACGACTACCGCCGCCGCAGCATGCGCACCCTGCGCATCGCCTTTCTCTCTTCGGCGGTGCTGGAGTTCTTCGCCTCGGTGGCCATCGCCGTGGTGGCCATCTATGTGGGCTTCGGACTGCTGGGCTATATCACCTATGGCCCATCGCCCGACCTCACCCTGTTCAGCGGCCTGCTGGTGCTGCTGCTGGCACCGGAATTCTTTCAGCCGCTGCGCACCCTGGCCCAGCACTACCACGATCGGGCCGCCGCGCTGGGAGCCGCCGATGGTCTGCTGGCGATCCTCGAGGCGGACCCCGACCCGGTGCGCGGAGCCGATGCGCCACCTACGCAAGCGCCTGACGCTCTGCTGGAGCTCCAGGGCGCCTGCGTCACCCAGCCCGGCCGAGGCCGAACGCTGGGGCCGCTGGACCTGTGCCTGATGCCCGGTGAGGTGGTGGCGCTGACCGGTTCGTCGGGCTCCGGGAAGTCGACCCTGCTGCAGCTGCTGGCGGGGTTCGTCGGCCCGGGGAGGGGAGAGCGGCGCCTGGCCGACGGCACCTTCTTCGCCTGGATGGATCAGCGCCCCCTGCTGATCCGGGGCAGCCTGGCCGATAACCTGCGCCTGGCCGCTCCCGAGGCCTCGGATCACGCCATGCGGGAAGCGCTGGGGAAGGCCGGCCTGGGGGAGCGCGTCGAGGGGCTGCCCGAGGGACTGGAGACGTTCATCGGTGAGCGCGGGGTCGGGCTCTCCGGCGGCCAGGCTCAGCGCCTCGCGCTGGCGAGGGTGTTTCTGTCCCGGGCCCCTCTGGTGCTGCTCGACGAGCCCACCGCCAGCCTGGACGCCGAGACCGAGGCCCTGGTGATCGTGGCGCTCCGGGCTCTGATGGAGGAGGGGCGTACCCTGGTGATTGCCACCCACCATCCCGCACTGATTGCCATGGCCAGCCGACGCCTGGTGATCGAGGCGGGCACCGTCACGGAGGTGGTCCATGGCTGATCATCGATCCGACGCAACGCTGCTGGCGGCCCTACGCCCCTGGCTTTCGCTGCTCGCCCTGCGCCGCGGGCGTCTGGCCATCGGCGCCGCGCTGCTGGCGCTGACCCTGGCCTCGGCGATCGGTCTGTTGGCGCTTTCGGGCTGGTTCATCACCGCCACTGGACTTACCGGTCTGCTGCTGGCGGCCGGTGTGGCCGCCAATCTGGAGGTCTATGTCCCGGGGGGCGGCATTCGCTTCTTCGCCGTGTCGCGCACCGTGTCGCGTTACCTGGAGCGGCTCTATAACCACGATACCGTCCTGCGTCTGCTCGCCGACCTGCGTGCCCGGCTGTTCGGCGTGTTGACGCGCCTCGACAGCCAGGCTCTGTCCCGCCGCCGGGCCAGCGATTGGCTCAATCGCCTGACCGCGGATATCGATACCCTGGATAGCCTCTACCTGCGCCTGCTGGCACCGGCGGGCGTGGCGCTGCTGGCGATCCTCGGGCTCTCGGCCTTCCTGGCGCTGTTCGCTCCGCGGGTCGCCCTGGGCAGCGGCGCGCTGCTGCTGATCGGCTGGCTGTGGCTGACCCTGGGCCAGGCGCGGTTGGGGCTGGCGGCCAGCCGGCGCCAGGTGAACGAGCTGGAGGCGCTGCGCGGACGGCTGGTGGAGAAGCTTCAGGGCATGGCCGAGCTGGAGGCCTATGGCAGCATGGCCCGCCGACGCCGAGAGCTTGCCGCCATCGAGGAGCGCCTCTATCGCGGTCAGCGTCGGTTGGGGGCGTGCGTGGCTCTGGGTAACGCCCTGGCCAACCTGCTGGTGGGGCTCGCCATGCTGCTGGCGCTGTGGCTGGCGACCCAGGCCTGGGCGGCAGGGCAGCTTTCCGGTCCGCTGATGGTGATGATGGCCCTGGCCATGCTCGCCATGAGCGAGGCGCTTGCCGCGTTGCCGGCGGCATTTACCTGGCTGGGGGCGACCTGGGGAGCCGCCGAGCGGCTCAATGAACTGGAGGCTCGCGCGGAGACGCCGGCTCTGCCGGTGTCCGCCGGCCTCGAGGGTCCCGAGCTTCCGGCCGGTCCGTTGTCGGCCGAGCTCGAGCGGGTGACCCTGCGCTACCCCGGTGCCCTGGCGCCGGCCCTCGATGATGTCTCTTTACGTCTTGCCCCCGGTGAGCGGCTGGCGCTGTGCGGCGCCTCGGGGGCCGGCAAGACCAGCGTCGGGGACCTGCTGCTGCGCCAGCTCATCCCCAGTTCAGGTACGCTGCGGCTGGGGAGGGTGGCGCTGGCTGCCTGGCCCGAGGCGGCGCTGCGTCAGCGGGTGGCAGCGCTGACCCAGCGCATCGACCTGCTGGATGACAGCCTGGCCGCCAACCTGCGTCTGGCCGCGCCCGAGGCCGAGGAGGAGGAATTGTGGGGGGCGCTTGCCTGGGTGGGCCTCGATGGCTGGGCCGAGGGCCTCCCCGAAGGATTGGTGACCCGGGTGGGCGAGGGTGGCCAGCGTCTCTCGGGAGGTCAGGCACGTCGCCTGGCCCTGGCTCGGCTCTATCTGCGCGACCCTGGCCTGGTGATTCTCGACGAGCCCTTCGCCGGCCTGGACGCCGATACCGCGATGGCGCTCGCCTCGCGGCTGGACGCCTGGCTTGCCGGACGCAGTGTGCTCTACCTGGTGCATCAGCTCCAGGGTGGACCCTTCCGGCCGCCGGGCATCGACCGGGCGCTGACGCTGGTAGAGGGGAGGCTGGTATCGTCCTGATGGCAAAAGGAAAGTGCAAGCGCTAAGTGCGGTAGTCGAGTGCGAGAGCCCGGCGGGTTTTGCACGGAGAAGAGCTTTATATCAGGATGGGGAAAAGAATCGGAGAGCGATCCATGCGCGACTTCCTTAAACGCCTGCCCAAGGCCGAGCTTCACCTGCATATCGAAGGCTCCCTGGAGCCCGAACTGATGTTGACTCTCGCCGAACGCAACGGTGTCGCGCTGCCCTATGCTTCGGTGGAGGAGGTCCGTGCCGCCTATGATTTCACCGGCCTTCAGTCATTCCTCGATCTCTACTATCAAGGGATGAGCGTGCTGCAAACCGCCGGGGATTTCCACGATCTGGCCATGGATTACTTCCGCCGTGCCCATGCCGAGGGTGTGGTGCACGTGGAGATGCACTTCGATCCTCAGGCCCACCGGGCGCGCGGCATCGAGCTGTCCGAGGTGATGGAGGGACTCTCCCTGGCGCGTCGCCATGCCGAGCGCGAGATGGGGCTCTCCACGGCGCTGATCATGGCCTTTTTGCGCGACCGCGATGCCGCCGATGCCATGTCGCTGCTGGATGAGGCCGCTCCCTACTGGGAGATGCTCGACGCCGTGGGGCTGGACAGCGCCGAGCGAGGCAACCCCCCCGCGAAGTTCGTCGAGGTGTTCGAGCGGGCCGCGCGACTGGGCATTCCCCGGGTGGCCCACGCCGGGGAGGAGGGGCCGCCGGCGTACATTCGCGAGGCGCTGGATCTGCTCGATGTCTGCCGCATCGACCACGGCGTGCGCTGCCTGGAGGACCCCGAGCTGGTGGCGCGGCTGCGCGACGAGGGCATGGTGCTGACCGTCTGCCCGCTTTCCAACGTGCGCCTTAAAGTGGTGGAGCGCATCGAGGATCATCCGCTGCCGCAGCTGCTGGAAGCCGGCCTGCGGGTTACCCTCAATTCCGACGATCCGGCCTACTTCGGCGGCGGTGTGCTCGACAACTATCTGGCCTGCCAGCGTGCCTTCGGTTGGGACGAGGCCACCTTCATCCAGATCGCTGGCACCGCCATCGAGGCGGCCTTCGTCAGTGACCGGCGTCGCCTGGCGCTGAGACGCCAGCTAGCCGACAGCGTCTGACGACAGATTCATTAGTTCCAAAAAAAGCGACCCCCGGTGAGTCCGGGGGTCGGCGTTTCAATGGGGTCCCCGAAGGGCAATGTCCAGGGTTACGGCAGGGCCGGCACCTCTAAGGCGGGCATCTCGCCGGTCAGGGTGTGCATGAAGGCGGTGATATCGGCAATGGTCTCTTCCTCGAACTCGCGCCCCAGCATTTCTCTGCCCATGATGGCGACAGACTCCTCGAGAGTCTCGGTGGCGCCGTTGTTCATGTAGGGATAGGTGACGCCCACGTTGCGCAGGGTCGGAGTGCGGAACTTGTACTTGTCCGCTTCGTCTCCGGTGACCTCATAGCGGCCCACGTCAGTGGAGCCGGGCACCTGGATGCGATGGAAGTTGCTGTCGGTGAAGGCCGGGCCGCTGTGGCAGGCGATGCAGCCGTTATTCACGAAGGCTACCATCCCGTCCTTTTCCTGCTGGGTCAGTGCGTCCTGGTCACCGCTCAGATATCGATCGAAGGGCGAGTTCGGCGTGTTGAGCGTGCGCTGGAAACTTGCGAGCGCCTTGGCCAGGTTGTCGGCGTTGATCGGGTCGTCGTCGTCGGGATAGGCCGCGGCGAATTTCTGCTGATAGAGGTCGAACCCTGTCAGGCGCTCCAGAGCGGTATCGAGATCCATGGCCATCTCGACGTCGGCTTCGATGGGGCCCAATGCCTGGCCTTCGAGATCGGGCTCGCGACCGTCCCAGAACTGCGAGCCCAGAAAGCCGGAGTTCAGCACGGTGGGCGTATTGCGCTCACCGATCTGGCCGTCGTGGCCGGTGGCGCGGGGAATGCGGTCCGCCCAGCCCAGCGCAGGGTTGTGGCAGGTGGCGCAGCTGATCACGCCGCTGGAGGAGATGCGCGGCTCGAAGAACATCATCTTGCCGAGCTCTATCTTCTCGGGAGTCAAGGAGTTGTCGGCGGGGATCGGTGGGAAGTGCGGCAGTACTTCGAAGCGGTCACGGTAGTCGCCGAGCCCGTCATCGGCCAAGGTCGGCGCGGCGATCGCTAGGGCCGAACCCATGGCAACGACGGTAACCAGCAGTCGTCTGGTGATCATAATAGTTCCCCTGTCTGATGATGATGCTGGGCCAGTTGCGGGCGGTGACCCGCTCTTAACCTTCTGTATTTATGAATTTAATGTGAATGCTTACTGCTAATCAACCTAGTAAAACCGTCGGGAAACGGCCACCCTTGAGCCACGTCAAGTTTTGAAGGTACTTCATCATCTTCTCTGGACCATTGATGCATTATTCGCGAAGCTAGCCGCTTTCTCCAAGCTGTGGAGGAGGGCACCTGCCATGACCCGCTATCACTATCCTGCCATCCCCGAATCCGAGGTAACGCCCCGGGAGCTGTTCGAGCAGCGGCGGCGCTTTCTCAAGGGCAGTCTGAAGAGTGGCGCGGCGCTGGGCGTGGCGGCGGCCATGCCTGGTCTGCTGCTGTCACCTACCGCCAGGGCATGGCAGGAGACACTGGCTGACCAACTGGAGGGCGAACTGCCGAGCCGCTCGCTGGCGGGGGAGGAGGCGCTCACCGACAAGACGGACGTCACCACCTACAACAACTTCTACGAATTCGGCACTCGCAAGAGCGACCCGGAGGTCTATGCCCACCGCCTGGTCACCGACCCCTGGTCGGTGAGCATCGAGGGCGAAGTAGAGAAGCCGGGGTCGTTTGCCCTGGAAGACATTCTCGCCGGCCAGGAGCTGGAGGAGCGCATCTATCGCCTGCGCTGCGTGGAGGCCTGGTCCATGGTGATTCCCTGGATCGGCTTTCCGCTGGCGGAGCTGCTCAAGCGTCATGGGCCCCCCTCGCGAGCGAAGTACGTGGTCTTCGAGTCGATCCTCGACCCGGATAATCTGCGCGGTCAGCGGCGTTCGATCATCGACTGGCCCTACCGTGAGGCGCTGCGTATCGACGAGGCGATGCATCCGCTGACCCTGATGGCGGTGGGCATGTACGGCGAGAAAATGCCCAATCAGAACGGCGCGCCGATTCGCCTGGTGGTGCCCTGGAAGTACGGGTTCAAGAGCATCAAGTCGGTGGTCAGGATCCGTCTGGTGGAAGAGAGGCCAACGACTTCCTGGATCGAACAGAACCCCGACGAATATGGCTTCTACGCCAACGTGAACCCCGAGGTGGACCACCCGCGCTGGTCCCAGGGCCGCGAGCGGCGCATCGGCGAGAGCGGCCGGCGCGAGACGCTGATGTTCAACGGCTACGCCGATGAGGTGGCCGAGCTCTACGCCGGCATGGACCTGACCCGGCACTTCTGACGCCATTCATTCCCACAGGGGAGTCACGATGCTGGATGCGTCACAGCGAATCCTTGCCTTCCGTCTGCTGGTAATGCTTGCCGGCAGCCTGCCCGCGGCGTGGCTGGCCTGGCAGTGGTTCTTCGGGGACCTGGGGGCGGTGCCCGCCGAGGCGGTGGTTCACTTCACCGGCCGCACCGGCCTGATTCTTCTGCTGGTCACTATCGCCTTCAGCCCCGCGTTTCGCCTTACCGGCTGGGTCGGCATCATGATCGCGCGCCGCCAGATGGGTCTGTGGGCCTTCTTCTGGCTGGTGGCCCACATGCTGGCCTGGATGGGGCTCGACCAGTTCTGGGACTGGCCCTGGATTCGCCGCGAGATGGTCGACCTTCCCTATATTCGCTATGGGGCGGCGGCCTTGCTGCTGCTGGTGCCGCTGGCGCTAACCTCCTTCCGATACACCCAGAAGGCCATGGGCTTTTCCGCCTGGCACTGGCTGCATCGGCTGATCTATGTGTCGGCGGCGCTGGGTGTTACCCACCTCTGGATACTGACCCGCGCCGACTACCGGATGCCGATGCTCTTCGCCGCCGTGCTGGCGGCGCTGGTGGTGTTTCGGGTCGTGGACGCCGCTATCCATCGCCGTTAGCCGTCCTTGTCTTGCCCGTCTCGTCGATGCTGGCAGCGGCCGGCGGCCCAGGTTTCGGCCACCGTGCGGTCGTCGCCCAGCATCATCAGCGCGAAGAGCGTCTCACCCGGGGTTCGGGCGCGCGCGCAGCGTCTGGCCAGCAGCGGGGTGGCCGCCGGGTCGAGCACCACGAAGTCGGCGTCCATGCCCGGGGCCAGCCGGCCGATGCGCTCACTCAGCGAGAGCGCCCTGGCGTTGCCCAGGGTCAGCCCATGGAAGCCCTGCCAGGCGGTGAGCGGCTGGCCGCGCAGCTGGCCCACCTGATAGGCGGCCTTGAGGGTCGCGAGGCCCGAGAGATCGGTGCCGCCGCCCACGTCGCTGGCGTAGGTGACGTTGAGGGCCATCTCCCGGGCGGCCTGGCGGTCGAAGAGCCCGCTGCCCAGGAACAGGTTCGAGCTGGGGCAGAAGGCCAGATTGGCGCCGCGCTCCGCCAATCTGCCACGCATCTGCTGGTCCAGGTGGATGCCGTGGGCGAAGGTGCTGCGCGGTCCGACCAGACCGGACTGCTCGTAGACCTCGAGATAGTCGCGGCTGCCGGGGAAGAGCTCAGACACCCAGTCAAGCTCGCCGGTGTTCTCGGCGAGGTGGGTCTGCAGCCACAGGCTCGGGTCCGTGCGCAGGATGGCACCGGTGGCGTCGAGCTGAGCCCGGGTGGAGGTGGGCGCGAAGCGCGGGGTCAGGCTGTACCCCAGCCGTTCCTTGCCGTGCCAATCGCCGATCAGCCGCTCGGTGTCGCGGATACCGCTCAGGACGTCATCGGTGAGTCCCTCGGGAGCATGGCGGTCCATCAGCACCTTGCCGGCCAGCATGCACAGGCCACGCCGCTGGCTTGCCGCGAAGAAGGCGTCCACTGACACCGGATGACTCGAGCAGAACACCTGGGCGGTGGTGGTGCCCACCCGCAGCATCTCGTCGAGGAAGGCCTCGG
>PWEV01000217.1 GCA_003553625.1 Halomonas sp. | reverse complement strand
TCACGAGAAAGTTCGGCCGCCAGGAGGCGGCCGATGGTGCTCTTGCCGGCCCCCATGGGGCCGATCAGTATCAGGTTGGGCAGTGCCTGCATCAGCGAAGAACCAAGCCGTCGTCCAGTATCCGTGGAGTGATGAATACCAATAACTCTACCTTCTCGTCACTCTGTTGGGTATAGCGGAATAAGTTGCCGATCACCGGAAGGTCGCCCAGGAAGGGGGTCTTGACCAGGTTTCGAATTTCCTCCGTCTGCAGGATGCCGCCCAGCACCACGGTCTCGCCGTTATCCACCAGCACCTGGGTCTGGATCTCACTCTTGTTGATCGGCGGTTCCTCGCCGGCAAACTCAGCTTCGCCAAAGGTGTCGTTGGTAATGTTGACGTCCATGATGATGCGGTTGTCCGGGGTGATCTGCGGCGTCACTTCCAGCGACAGCACCGCCTCCTTGAACTCCACAGAGGCCGCACCGCTCGCGGCCGCTTCGCGATAGGCCCGCTCCTGACCCTGCTTGATCACCGCGGTGCGCTGATTGGCGGTAATTACCCGCGGCTGAGAGATGGTATAGCTGCGCCCCTCGCTCTCCATGGCGCGCAGCTCCAGATCGAGCAGCACATCACCGGAGAGATAGCCGAAGGCGAAGCTGGTCATACCACCCACGCCACGGTCCGTCGAGCCGAAATCCACGGCCAGCCCACCAAGGCCCGAGATCGGCGTGCCATCCGAGGCTCCACCGAGGTCCAGACGGCCACCGGCACGACGATCCGGCGACGAGACCCCCCAGTTGACCCCCAACTCGCGAGTGGCGCTGTCACTGGCGATCACGATACGCGCCTCGATCTGCACCTGGCGCACCGCCACGTCGAGGCGGTCCAGGGTACGCAAGATGTCATCGATCTGATCGGCGGTATCCTGGATGAGCAGGGTGTTGGTGCGCTGATCCACCGCCACCCGACCCCGCTCGGAAAGCAGGCCGAAGCCACCCTCGCGTCTGAGAAGCACGGCTAGGTCTTCGGCTCGTGCATAGCGCACCTGCACATACTCGCTGGTCAGCGGTGCCAGGGTCTCCATCTGCTCACGAGACTGGATCTCGAGCTGCTCGCGCTGGGCCAGCTCTCCAGCCGGCGCCACCACGATGACATTGCCCTCCTGGCGGCTGGCCAGACCGTGGCTCTGGAGCACCAGGTCCAGCGCCTGGTCCCAGGGCACGTCTTCCAGATTGAGAGTCACACGGCCCTGAACGCTGTCGCTGGCCACCAGGTTGAGCCCGGTGAAGTCGGCGATGATCGCCAGCACCGAGCGCACCTCGATGTCCTGGAAGTTCAGGGTAATGCGCTCGCCGGTGTAGGCAAACTGCTCGCGGACGCGCTGATCCCGCTCCTGCTGGGTCACCGGCTGGGCCTCGATGGTCAGCTGGCGGCCGCTCTGGGTGGAGACCATGGCATAGTCGCCGGTGCCTTCAATATCGAGGGTCACGCCGTTGCGACCCACCCGCGGGGTGATCCGACGCAGCGGAGTGCCGAAGTCGCTGACGTCGTAGACCTGATCCAGCGAGGCCGGCAGCTCCACGCCGCGCAGCTCGGCGGTGATGCGGTTGCGCCCGCTCTCGTTGACTCGAGCATCCACCCCGGCGCGGTCGAAGGTGACGACCAGACGCCCGGCGCCGCCCTCGCCGCGGCGGAAGTCGATATCCTGAACGCTGGGGCCGCTTGCCACGGTCCTGCTGGGGGCCGGCTCGCTGGCGGCCGGTGCCGGCGAAGAGGCAGACACCGGCGCCACCCCGGTATCAGCCGCTCCGCCGCCGATGGCCAGGCGAAGGCGATTGCCCTGTTCGCGGGTGTTGTAGGGCAGCGGGCCCTCGAGATCGAACACCAGCCGGGTTCGTGCGCCCGCCTCCAGCGCGGTAACACGCTGCACGCCGCCGATGCCCAGGGCATAGTTGCGCTGACCAAGGCGGTTGGCGGTTTCCATCAGGTCGATGGTCAGACGCGCCGGGTCGTCGAGGCGATAGCCACGCACCTCAGGCACCGGGCCGGCGAAGGAGAGATCTACCTCCAGCTCACCCCCGGCGCCCTGCCGAAAGTTGAGCTCCTCCAGGGAGGAGGAGGCCAGAGCGCCAGCGGAGACCGCCAGCAACAAGAGTGTCGCGAATCCACGCTTCATGATCGGTAGCATTGTTCCCTTCCCCCCGCTTGTTGCCCACCCCAGCCGGTGGGCGGCGAATCGCTTGACTGTTTTATTTGTCCAGGTCCGGTTGTCAGGATCTAGTCGTTAAGCGTCAGTTGCGTCGTGCGTTCGATCCAGCCACCGCGCCCGGTGGGCACCACCTCGACCAGCTGCACCGATGATGAGGTGATGCTGACGATGCGCCCGAAATCGCTGCCCATATGGTTGCCCACACGCAGCCTGTGGACGGTTCCGCTGGGCGCCCTGACGAGCGCCGAGGGCTGTCCGCCGCTGGTGAGGGTGCCCACCAGATCGAGCTGGCCGAGGCCAAAGGCCTCGAGGGGCTCTCGCGGCCGGGTCAGATCAGGCGCCAGCTCCTCGGAGCCTCGCGGCGGCGGCTCCGTTTCGGGCATCCTGGCGATGAACGGGCTGCGCCGATCGGCCTCGTCATAGGACAGCGCCTCGTAGTCGGGTATGTCGGGCAACTCCACCCGCGGCGTCGCACCAGGGTTGCTGCGAATCTCGGCCAGCTCTCGGTCCAGCATGCCAATCTGCGGATCGGCACATCCCGGCAATCCCAGCAGCAGCAGCGCGGCAACCAGCGCCGCCGAAAGACGGTTGGCATGACTCATTGCACGTCCTCCTCACTCTGGCGGTAGCTGTAGGTCCGCGCCAGCATCGTGAGGCGCAGGCGCTGGCCGCTGTCGCCCTCCGGAGACAGGGTCATGTCATGCAGGGTAACAATGCGTGGCAGACCCGCCACGCCGGACAGAAAGGTGGCGATGCGGTGATAGTCCCCCTGCACCTGGATATCGAAAGGCTGCTCTATGTAGTGCTCGCGGGTGACCGGACTGCGCAGACGAATGGAGTCGATGGCGAGCTGGTTGTCGATGGCGGTCTCGCTGATGTTATCGATCAGGGATGGCACCTCGGCGCCGGTGGGCAGCATTTCGCGCAGCTCGGTCATGCGTGCCTCGAGGGTGCCCATCTGCTCGCGCATGGCCTCCAGGTTGGCCGCCTGGGCGGCCTTGCTGCGGTAGTCGCGGGTCAGCTGCACTTCCTGGCTACGCACGCGATCCAGCTCCTCCTTGGCGGGTGACGCCAGATACCAGTGCATGCCGAAAAGGGTCACGCCCAGCATCAACAGGCAACAGAGCAGCTGCAGCGACCAGGGCCAGACGCCGGCCTCCTTGATGTCCAGTTCGCGCCAGTCCAGCTCGCGCAGGCGGCGCATCTCTCCCTTGAGACTCATGATCCCTCCTCCACCGACGCCTGGCTCTCCTCATTCTCTCCCACTGTATTCTCTGCCACTGTACTGGGGAGCTGCTGGCTCATGCTCAGGCTGAAGCGGCGCCGCTCACCGCCCCCCTCGGCCTCCACCTCCGAGAGTACCGGCACCGTGAAGGAGTCCGCGGCGGCCAGGGCCCGCAGCTGATCGGAGACCTGACGGTTATTCTCGGCCAGGCCGGCCAGGCGAAGGCTGTCACCCTGTCGGGTGAATTGGGTGTAGTACACGCCGTCCACCAGACTGGTGGTCAGATCGCCTAGTACATGAACGGTCTGGGTGCGCCCCATCTGCAACTCGGTGAACACCCGAACCTGCTCGAGCATCTGCTCGCGGATCGCCTCCAGCTCGCTGATCTCGCGGATCGCCGAGTCGAGTTGGCGGCTCTGCGCCTGAATATGGGCGTTGCGCTGCTGCTGGGACGTGGTCTGCTGCTCATAATGCCAGGTCAAGCCATAGCCTCCCCCGAGGCCGAGCGCAGCGGCCAGCCCCAGAGTCACGAAGAAGCGCTTGCTGCGCCGGGCGCGCAGCTCCTCGCGCCAGGGCAGCAGGTTGATTTCGATCGTCATGGGCGGGACCTCATTGCCAGGCCGCAGGCGGTCAGCAGCGCCGGAGCGTCACCTGAAAGCGTCTGCACGTCGATGCGAGTGTTGACCCTCATCCGCGCCAGCGGATTGGCGATGGAGACCTCCATGCCGCTCTCCTGAGCCAGCCGCTCGGCCAGGCCCGGCAGCATGCTGGTGCCGCCGGCCAGCACCATGCGGCGCACCTCCTGCTTGCGGCCCGCGGTGTAGTAGAGCTGCAGCGAACGCCCGACCTGTTGCACCAGGGTATCCAGGAAGGGATCGAGCACGCTGCGCTGAT
>PWEV01000030.1 GCA_003553625.1 Halomonas sp. | reverse complement strand
TGCAGCTGCTCACGCAAGCAGTGGCGTGACTACCCCATCTATCCCGGCTGGTGCCGGGAAGGCGTGCGCGAGCCCGGCAGGCCGGTGGCCTGGCGGCTACGCAGCGACCTGGGGCTGCGTCCGGTCATATGGCAGGATCGGCTGTTCGGCGAGCAGCGCTTCGACCCCGCCGCGCTCGGCGACGCGGTGCTCAAGCGCAAGGATGACCTCTGGGCCTACCAGCTCGCCGTGGTGGTGGATGACGCCGAGCAGGAGATCAGCGACGTGGTGCGTGGCGTCGACCTGCTCGACAACACGCCATGGCAGCGCCAGCTGCAGCAAGCCCTGGAGTTCCCCGAGCCGCGCTATCTGCACCTGCCGCTGATCCTCGGCGAGGACGGCCAGAAGCTCTCCAAGCAGAACCTGGCCCCGGCCCTGCCCACCAACGAAGACGCCGTGCGCCCGCTGCTGCACGCTGCCCTGGCGGCCCTTGACCAGGCACCGCCCGCCGACCTTGCCGAGGCGCCCGTGGCCGAGCAGCTCGCCTGGGCCATCGCCCACTGGGAGGTCTCCCGCCTCCGCCCTGAGCCGCACCGCAGAAGCGCCGGCGGCAAGCACCCGTCCGACTGAGAGGCGCCCATGTACGTCTATCGCATCCTGCTGTTCCTGGTGCTCGGTGGCTACCTGCTCTCGCCATTGATGATGAGCGGGTGGGCCAGCCCCGGCGTGGCCTGGTACCGCCCGTTTGTCATCTGGGGGGTACTGATCGCCCTGACCCTGTGGCTGGAGCAGAAGAGGAAGCTCGATGAACGCTAGCCTGGCCGGCATGTTCGCCCTGGGCACCGGCTTTTTGCTGATGCTCTTCCTGTGCGCCCTGGCGGTGGAGCGCGGGATAATCGGCACGCGCATCACCCGCCACCCTCTGGTCTATACCCTGGCGCTGGGGGTCTACGCCAGCGCCTGGGCCATCTACGGTAGTCTCGAATTTGCCTCGACCTCCGGCTACGGCTACCTGGCCTACTACCTGGGCGTCGCCGGAGCCTTTCTGCTAGCTCCGGTACTGCTGGTCCCGATTCAGCGCATGACCCGCACCTACCAGCTGGCCTCGCTCTCCGACCTGTTTGCCTTCCGTTTCCGTTCGCGGTGGGTAGGCACCCTCATCACCCTGATCAGCCTGCTGGCGGTTATGCCGCTGCTGGCCTTGCAGGTGCAGACCATGGGCGATGCCATCTTCCTGATGACCGGTGCCGCCTCGCCGTCGCTGCTGGCGCTGGCCTTCTGCGCCATGATCGCCCTGTTCGCCATGCTGTTCGGGGCAAGCCAGGGCCGCGTGAATGGACACCACGACAGCCTGCTGGCGGTTATCGCCCTCTCGTCCCTGGTCAAGCTGGTCGCCATGCTGGGCCTCGGCGCCTTCGCACTGTTCGTGGTCTTCGACGGCCCCGCCGATCTCCAGGTCTGGCTCGACGGTCCCGGCCAGGACTTCCAGGCCGGCGTGGTGCAGCCCGACCCGGCCCACTGGCGCACTCTGCTGCTGCTGTTCTTCGCGGCGGCCCTGTTGATGCCCCACATCTTCCATATCACCTTCACCGAGACCCACTCCCGCCACACTCTGCTGCAGGCCAGCTGGGCACTGCCGCTGTTCCTGCTGCTGATGGCGCTGCCGGTGCCCCTGATACTCTGGGCGGGCCAGCAGCTTGGCGCAGGCGACGTCCTTCCCTCTGCCTATCTGGCCTTCGGGCTGTCGGAGTCGCTGTGGGTCCAGTCGCTGGCCTTCATCGCCGGGCTGGCCGCCTCCACCGCCACCATGGTGCTGATCGCCCTGGCACTGTCCGGCATGATCCTCAACCACGTGCTGCTGGTGGCCCACCCCCCCGAGGCCCAGCTGGACCTTTACCGCTGGCTGCTGTGGCTGCGCCGTGCCCTGGTGGGCGCCGTGGTGCTGGGCGGCTGGCTCTTCTCCCGCATCGTAGGGGTCCACCACGACCTCACCACGCTGGCATTGGCCGCCTTCGTCGGCATGGCCCAGTGCCTGCCGGGGCTGCTGGCCCTGCTCTACTGGCCCGGCGCCAATCGCAAGGGAATGATCTCGGGGCTGGTGGTGGGACTGCTGATATGGCTGCTCGGCCTGTGGGGGCCGCTGCTCACCGGCCTGCCGGCGCTGGTGGTGATCCCACCGGGGCTCGAGGCCCTGGCCGGCGAGCCTGAGTGGTACGTGGTCACCCTGGTTTCACTGGCCGGCAACGCCCTGGTCTTGATTATCGTCTCCCTGGCCACCCACACCTCCGAAGGGGAACGCGCCGCCGCCGAGGCCTGCTCGGTGGATGCGGTGATCCGTCCCAAGCGGCTGCCGCTCGAAGCCGCCAACGGTGAGGAGTTCAAGACCCATCTGGCCCGCGCCCTGGGCGACGAGGCGGCCCAGCGCGAGGTGGAGAGGGCCCTGGAGGATCTGGGACTGGCCGCACTGGACGGTCGACCCTACGCCCTGCGCCGGCTGCGCGACCGCCTGCAGGCCAACCTCTCCGGCCTGATGGGCCCCTCGGTAGCCCAGGATATCGTCGACCGCTACCTGCCCTATCGCGAGGGCAGCGCGGGGGCCACCGAGGACATCCACTACGTGGAGAGCCGCCTGGAGGCCTACCGCTCGCGACTCACCGGCCTGGCCCGGGAGCTCGATGGCCTGCGGCGCTACCATCGCCGCACCCTGACCCGCCTGCCGGTGGGGCTGTGCGCCTTCGGCGAGGACGGTGAGCTGCTGATGTGGAACGACGCCCTGACCGGGCTCAGCGGCATCGATGGCGCCAGCGTGATCGGCGCTCGCCGCGACAGCCTGCCGGCCCCCTGGGGAGAACTGCTCGGCCGCATCTTCACCGCGTCACACAGCCACCTCTACAAGCAGCCGGTCACCCTGGAAGGCAGCGTCCGCTACCTGAGCCTGCACAAGGCCGAGCTCGCGGGCGATAACAGCGAGCCCGGCGGCATGGTGATCCTGGTGGAGGACCACAGCGAGATGAAGTGGCTGGAGGATGAACTGGTCCACGCCGCGCGACTGGCCTCCATCGGCCAGCTTGCCGCGGGCGTGGCCCACGAGATCGGCAACCCCATCACCGGGATCTCCTCCCTGGCCCAGAACCTGCGCTACGACACGGAAGACCCCGAGATCCTCGAGACCGCCGAGCAGATCCAGCAGCTCACCGATCGTGTCTCGCGAATCGTCTCATCGCTGGTGGGGTTTGCCCACGGCGGGCGACACCTGACCGGGCAGGCATTTACTCCGGTTTCCCTGGCCGAGGTCACCGACGAGGCCATTCACTTGATCCACCTCGCCCGGTCGGGCGACGATGTTGTCTTCGATAACCGCTGCCCCCAGGCGCCCTGTGTCCTGGGGGATGCCCAGCGCCTGCTGCAGGTCATGGTCAACCTGCTCGGCAATGCCCGCGATGCCAGCAGCCCCGGCGACCGAGTGGTCATCGAGGCGAGCGCCGAGGCCGCCGGGCTCCGGGTCTCCGTCACCGACGAGGGCAACGGCATCGACGAGCGGGTACGCGACCACCTCTTCGAGCCCTTCACCACCACCAAGCCTCCCGGTCAGGGCACGGGCCTGGGCCTGCCGCTGGTCTACAGCATCGTCGCCGAGCACCATGGCCAGATCGATATCGAATCGCCGCCGCCGGGTCACGAGCACGGCACCCGCATCAGCCTCTGGCTGCCGCTGAACCCACAGGAGGCTGAGACACCGCGATGAGCCGGATCCTGATCGTAGAAGATGAAACCATCATTCGCAGCGCCCTGCGCCGCCTGCTGGAACGCCACGACTATCGAGTCGACGAGGCCGGCTCCGTTGACGAGGCCCTGGCTCTGGACCCGCAGCGCTTCGACCTGGTGATCAGCGACCTGCGCCTGCCCGGGGAGCCCGGCACCGAGCTGATTGCCCGCGCCGCACCGGTGCCGGTACTGATCATGACCAGCTATGCCAGCATGCGCTCGGCAGTGGACGCCCTCAAGCAGGGCGCCGTGGACTATGTGGCCAAACCCTTCGACCACGATGAGCTGCTGGAGACCGTGGCCCGTGCGCTGCACCTGCAGGCCTCACGGCGGGCCGAGCCGCCCGACATCACCGAGCCCAGCGGCCAGGCCCAGCCGATGATCGGAAGCTGCCCTGCGATGCAGCTGGTCTACTCGCGCATCCGCAAGACCGCGCCGGCCGATGTCACCGTGCTGATCCAGGGCGAGTCGGGCACCGGCAAGGAACTGGTGGCCCGCGCCCTGCACCAGCAGAGCAAGCGCGCCCAGGCAGCGCTGATCAGTGTCAACTGCGCGGCGATTCCCGAGACGCTGATCGAGTCGGAGCTGTTCGGCCACGAGAAGGGCGCCTTCACTGGCGCCAGCGCCGCACGCACCGGCCTGGTGGAAGCCGCAGACGGCGGAACACTGTTCCTCGACGAGATCGGCGAACTGCCTCTGGATGCCCAGGCCCGGCTGCTGCGGGTGCTTCAGGAGGGCGAGATTCGCAAGATCGGCTCGGTGGAAACCCGCCACGTGGACGTCCGACTGATCGCCGCTACCCATCGCGATCTGCGCGCCCTGTCGAAGACCGGCGAGTTTCGTCTCGACCTCTACTATCGACTCAACGTGATGCAGATCGACTTGCCTCCGCTGCGTGACCGCGAGGATGACGTGCTGCTCATCGCCGACATCCTGCTGGAAAAGGCATGTAAGCGTCACGACCGCGAAGGCCTGCGGCTCTCCCGCGCCGCACGTCGCGAGATCCATGACTATCCCTGGCCCGGCAACGTTCGCGAGCTGGAAAACGCCCTCGAGCGCGGAGTGATCCTCGCCGAGGGACACCTGATCCATCCGGATGACCTGGGTCTCTCTCCGCCCAGCGGCCCGCCTTCAGCTCCGCGCAAGATCACCCACCCCCAGCCGGAACCCACCCAGACCCAGGCCAACGCCGGCCAGGGCACAGAGGGCAGCGGCGAGGACGACCTCTCCCTCGAGGACTATTTCCAGCATTTCGTGCTGGAGCACCAGGACCAGATGAGCGAGACGGAGCTGGCCCAGAAGCTTGGCATCAGCCGCAAGTCGCTATGGGAGCGACGTCAGCGCCTCGGCATCCCCCGCAAGAAGAGTCCACGACGCAAGAATGACTGAGCGACCGGCGCCCATGCGACTAACGCTCATGCTACTAACGTTCATGCGACTAACGCGCAAGCGCCCACGGCTGCCGCCGCGGGCGCTTGCGCATGGGGCCTGGCTTCCCGCCATGCGCAATTTGTTACCGTCCCACACAGCCTGTGCCCCACTTTGGGGCTGGCGGGGTAACACTCGGCTCATGGTCGTGTTGGCGCCCGGGACCCGAAAGCCGCAACATCATGATATTAATGACATAAAAAAGAGGTGGCACGCAGGCTGCTATATATACGGTTAAGAAAAACAAGTTCCGGTGTCACCGACTGCTTCCAACAAAAACTATTCCGCAGTCCCGCGTGACAAGGCCCGCTCCGCCAAGAACAATATCTGCGGGTCAGTGCCACCCAGGCGCGATCAGTCAACAAGAACAACAGATCACGTGCTCGGCCCCTCGCTTGCCAACAATAACAAGCTTTCGCGAGGAACCGGAGATCAAGGACCCGACGCATCAGCACGGCCGACAACAAGAACAACGGTCGCCAAAGGTGCACCCCCGGCAACAATACCAACAAGCCGGGGGGAGGCAGATACGCTGCCGTCGTGGTTGGATTATTGTTTTGAATACGAGGCGGTCACCGCCAGGAGCGCCAACAAGGACAATAATATAGCTAGCCTGTTCTTCTCCTTAGTGACTGTGGTGCGTATTCAAGGCGATCTGCCATCACGAAGAAGAATCAGCAGCAGGGATGCTGCAAGAATGCTTTAAGGGGAGGCCACGAGGCCTCCCCTTTCTATTTGCTACTCGCCCACCTGGCGCCTGACACCGCCCCCCACCGCCGTCGTGCTATGCAAGGTCTCGGGTGTCGGCTACACTCGGACCCTTTAGTAATTCTTTTCCCACACCATTTTTTCGCACTGCGAGTCGAAATCGCCGCATGTTCAAAGGATTTACCCGCTTCCTGCAGAGTCCGGGCGAACGCCTGAAGTCCTTCTTCGGACCGGAAAGCGCCGTCGCCGCCGGCCTGTCCGAGCCGCGCATCATCCCCCGCCAGGATCACCCGGTGTCGCGTCAGCACTTCAGCGATGCCGCCCTGAAGGTGCTCTATCGGCTGCACAATGCCGGATACCAGGCCTACCTGGTGGGTGGCTGCATCCGTGACTCCCTGCTCGGGCGCATGCCCAAGGACTTCGACGTGGCCACTGACGCCACGCCGGAAGAGGTCAAGACGCTGTTTCGCAACTCGCGAATCATCGGACGGCGCTTCCGCATCGTCCACGTGCGCTTCGGCCGCGAGGTGATCGAGGTCACCACCTTCCGTGGAAAACCTGGCGACGATCATGGCGATCACATCGCCCAGCAGTCCGACGAGGGGTTGCTGCTGCGCGACAACGTGTGGGGGAATATTCAGGAAGATGCCATCCGCCGCGACTTCACCATCAATGCGCTCTACTACAGCATCGCCGACTTCTCGATCCACGACTTCGCTAACGGCGTAAGCGACATCGAGGCGCGCACCCTGCGACTGATCGGCGACCCGGCGACCCGCTACCGCGAGGATCCGGTGCGCATGCTGCGAGCGGTGCGCTTCGCGGGCAAGCTCGACTTCCACCTTGACCCCGCTACCGAGGCGCCGATCCGCGATCTCGCCCCACAGTTGCTGCAGATCCCCCCGGCCCGCCTGTTCGACGAGATCCTCAAGCTGTTCATGGGTGGGCATGGCGTCGATACCTTCCGTCTGCTGCGCCAGTACGGGCTCTTCGAGATGCTCTTCCCGGAAGCCGCGGAGGCCATGGACGAGCTGCCCTGGGCTGAACCTCTGGTGGAAGCGGCCCTCGCCAGCACCGATCGGCGCATCGCCGAGGAACGACCGGTCACACCGGCCTTTCTTTTCGCTGCCCTGCTCTGGGGTCCCGTGCAGCTTCGACAGGCCGCTCACGAACAGGACGGCATGCCGCCGATCCCCGCCCTGCAGGCGGCCTCCCAGCAGGTGGTCTCCCGACAGCTGCAGCATATCTCGATCCCCAAGCGCTTCAGTCTGCCGATGCGGGACATCTGGGACCTCCAGCAGCGCCTGCCGATGCGCCGCGGTCGCCGGGTCTTCCAGACCCGCGAGCACCCCCGCTTCCGAGCCGCCTACGACCTGCTGCTGCTGCGCGAGACCGCCGGCGAACTCGAGCCGGACCTCGGCGACTGGTGGACGGCCTTCCAGAACGCCGACGAACACGAGCAGCGCCGTCTGCTGGACAAGGTTGGCGCCAATCCCGCCGGCAGCGGCGCACCGCGCAAACGGCGCAAACGGCGCCGCAAGCCGCGTGGCGATAACAACGGCAGCGACAACGGCAACGCATGAGCCCGCATCGCGCCTGGATCGGCCTGGGCAGCAATCTGGACGATCCGCAGCGGCACGTCGAGCAGGCCCTCGATGAGCTCGACCACCTGCCACTCACGCGACGCCTGGGCGCCTCGCGCTGCTATGCCAGTCGGCCGCTAGGCCCTCAGGATCAGCCCGATTTCATCAATGCCGTGGCACTGATCGAGACCCGCCTCTCGCCGCTGGCGCTGCTCGACCAGCTGCAGGCTCTGGAACAGCGGCACCGCCGGGTGCGTGCCCGACACTGGGGTCCCCGCACCCTGGACCTGGATCTGCTACTGTTCGATGACAGCGTGCTTGACCTGCCGCGCCTGAACGTGCCCCACCCAGAGCTGGCCCGACGCGCCTTCGTGGTGGTCCCGCTGCTGGAGCTGGCGCCGTCGCTGAGGCTGCCGGACGGTCGCCCCCTGGCGGGCATGGCCGACACCCTGGAAGACGCCGGCCTGGCACAGCTGTTACCGCCGACCTGATTCCACCGGATAGTGTTACCTATCGACACGCCCCGGTGATTCAGGTAACAATCACAGGTTTATTGCAGCAAAGTTACGGGCGGGACAGGCCTCTTCAAGCGTCTTCCCTGCTGCCACAACGATGAGAGCACGCCATGAAAACCGTCACCCTGAGCACGCTGCAGGCCTTCAAGCGCGCCGGTGAGTCTTTCAGTTGCCTGACCGCCTACGACGCCTCCTTCGCCCGCGCCACCAGCGACGCCGGCATCGAGGTGCTGCTGGTCGGCGACTCCCTGGGCATGGTCCTGCAGGGGCATGCCAGCACCCTGCCGGTCACCCTGGACGACATCTGCTACCACACCCGTTGCGTGGCCCGCGGCAAGGGCGCCAGCCTGCTGATGGTCGACCTGCCCTTCATGGGCAACGCCAGCACCGAGCGTCTGCTGGAAAACGCCGGCGAGCTGATGCGTGCCGGCGCCGAGCTGGTCAAGGTGGAAGGCGAGGCGTGGATGGCGGAAGGCATCCGCGAGCTGACCCGCCGCGGCGTGCCGGTCTGTGCCCATCTGGGCCTCACGCCTCAGACGGTCTACCAGCTGGGCGGCTACAAGGTACAGGGCCGCGAAGCCGAGCGCGCCACCCAGATTCTCGAGGATGCCCGCACCCTGGTCGCAGCCGGTGCCTCGGTCATCCTCCTGGAGTGCGTGCCGGCGAGCCTGGGCCGAGCCATCACCGAAGCGCTGGACGTGCCGGTGATCGGCATCGGCGCCGGCCCCGACACCGATGGGCAGATACTCGTGATGCACGACATGCTGAACGTCACCTCCGGTCGCAAGCCGCGCTTCGTCAAGGACTTCATGGCCGAGACCGGCGACATCCAGGGCGCCTTTCGGCGCTACCACGAGGACGTCAAGGCCCGGCGCTTCCCCGCCGAGGAACACTGCTTCTAGCACTGGAGCCCCGCCATGCGAACCCTCAGAGATATCCCTGCCCTGCGTGAGACGCTGGCGGACGTTCGTCGTCGCGGCGAGCGTATCGCCCTGGTACCCACCATGGGCAACCTGCACGACGGCCACCTGGCGCTGGTCGCCGCGGCACGCGCACATGCCGAGGTGGTGATCGCCACCATCTTCGTCAACCCCATGCAGTTCGGGGCAGGTGAAGATCTGGATGCCTATCCGCGCACCCTCGATGAGGATCAGGCCGGGCTGGAGACGGCCGGCTGCGACCTGCTGTTTGCGCCCGAGACCGCCACGGTCTACCCGCGTGGGCTCGAGGGTCAAACCCGCATCGTGGTGCCCGACGTCACCGACGGACTGTGCGGCGCTTCGCGACCCGGCCACTTCGACGGCGTCTCCACCGTCGTCGGCATGCTCTTCAACCTGGTACAGCCCGACATCGCCTGCTTCGGCGAGAAGGACTACCAACAGCTGGCGGTAATTCGCCGAATGGTGGCCGACCTCCACTTTCCCATCGAGGTCGTCGGCGTGCCTATCGTGCGCGCCGAGGACGGCCTGGCGCTCTCCTCTCGCAATGGCTACCTGAGCGCCCAACAGCGCGCAGCGGCACCGCGGCTCTACCAGACACTGTGCGAGCTGCGCCAGGCTCTGGAAGCCGGCGAAGCGACCGGACCCACCCTTGCCAGCGGGTATGCCCACCTGCAGGAGGCCGGCTTTGCCACGGACTACCTGGAGCTGCGCGCGGCCGACCTGGGGCCCGTCACACCGACGACCCGCGAAGCCGTGCTGCTGGCCGCCGCCCGCCTGGGCAAGACCCGGCTGATCGACAATCTGACCCTGACCCTGCCGCGCTGACGCGCCGCCCATCCGCTCCCGGAGGACACCCCTTCCATGTTCACCATCATGCTCAAGGCCAAGCTGCACATGGCCCGCGTTACCCATGCCGTGCTCAACTACGAAGGCTCCTGCGCCATCGACGGCGAGCTGCTCGACATGTCCGGCATTCGGGAGAACGAGCAGATCCAGATCTATAACGTCGAGAACGGCCAGCGCTTCACTACCTACGCCATCCGCGCCGAGGAGGGCTCCCAGGTGATCTCCATCAACGGTGCCGCCGCCCACCTGGCCGGCCCCGGAGATCGGGTGATCATCTGCAGCTACGCCCACTACAGCGACGCGGAGCTGGAGAACCATCAGCCGGCGCTGGTCTATCTCCAGGAAGGCAACTCGATCAGCCACACCAGCCACGCGATTCCCGTGCAGATGGCCTGACGCCTGTCATGGCATCCCCGGTCCGGGTGCCACGACGGCGAACGACTCCGGTCATGCGGCCATGGAAGCATTGCCGCGATGCACGGGGGTCCCCTATGCTGGGAAGTCACGGTCATGTCCGGCTGCCTCGACAAGGCCGCAAACTCGTCATCCCATTCAGGAGAAATCTCCCATGCAAGAAGTGGTGATCGTTGCCGCACGCCGCACCGCCGTCGGCGCCTTCGGTGGCTCCCTGGCCGGCATCCCCGCCAGCGACCTCGGCGCCCTGGTGATCAAGGACCTGCTGGCCTCCACCGGTGTAGCCGGTGATCAGGTCGACGAAGTGCTGCTGGGTCAGGTACTGACCGCAGGCGTGGGCCAGAACCCGGCCCGCCAGGCTGCCATCAAGGCCGGCCTGCCCGCTGGCGTCCCCGCCATGACCATCAACAAGGTGTGCGGCTCCGGCCTCAAGGCCCTGCACCTGGCCACCCAGGCAATCCGTTGCGGCGATGCCGAGCTGATCATCGCCGGCGGCCAGGAGAACATGTCTGCCTCACCCCATGTGCTGCCCAACTCCCGCAACGGCCAGCGCATGGGCGACTGGAAGGCCGTGGACACCATGGTTCATGACGGCCTGTGGGACGCCTTCAACGGCTACCACATGGGCATCACCGCCGAGAACCTGGCCGAAAAGTACGCCATCACTCGCGAGGCCATGGATGAGTTCGCCGCCGCCTCCCAGCAGAAGGCCGCCGCCGCCATCCGCGAGGGCAAGTTCAAGGGGCAGATCGTCCCGGTGGAGATTCCCCAGCGCAAGGGTGACCCCATCGTCTTCGACACCGACGAGAATCCCCGCGAGGTGAGTGCCGAGAAGCTCGGCGGCATGCGCCCTGCCTTCAAGAAGGACGGCACCGTCACCGCCGGCAACGCCTCGTCGCTGAACGACGGCGCCGCTGCGGTCATGCTCTGCTCCGCCGAGAAGGCCAAGGCCCTGGGTCTCGAGCCCCTGGCGCGCATCGCCGCCTACAGCAACGCCGGCGTCGACCCGGCGATCATGGGCATCGGCCCGGCCCCCGCCACCCGTCTCTGCCTGGAGAAGGCCGGCTGGAGCCTGGATGACCTCGACCTGGTCGAAGCCAACGAAGCCTTTGCCGCCCAGGCCCTCTCCGTCAACAAGGAGCTCGGCTGGGACGTCAGCAAGGTCAACGTCAACGGCGGCGCCATCGCCCTCGGCCACCCCATCGGCGCGTCCGGCTGCCGCATCCTGGTGTCACTGCTGCACGAGATGATCGCCCGCGACGCCAAGAAGGGTCTGGCGACGCTGTGCATCGGCGGGGGTCAGGGCGTCGCCCTCGCCATCGAGCGGTAACACGCCAGTTGCAAGCGACACGCCCCGGGGCGCGACATCCGGGGCATTTTCTTGTCGACCCAAAGAAAACCGCCGCCAGGGAGAACCCTGGCGGCGGTTTTTATTGCGGCTCTAGGCCCGCGGCTTAGAGCTCGGGTTCGGCGACCTGCTCGGCCTCGAACGCCGCTTTCTCTTCGGGGGTAATCTCCTTGATGGTGAGCTTCACCCGGTTGCGGTTATCGATGTCGAGCACCTTGACCAGGACATCGTCGCCCTCGTTGAGGAAATCACGCACGTCGTTGACCCGCTCCGGCACGATCTGGGAGATGTGCACCAGGCCGTCGGTACCCGGCATGATGTTGACGAAGGCGCCGAAGTCGGCGATGCGGGCCACCTTGCCCAGGTAGAGCTTGCCGATCTCCGCCTCGGCGGTGATCGCCAGCACGGTATCGATCGCCCGCTTGGCCGCCGCCTTGTCCTCGGCGTAGATGCGCACGGTGCCATCGTCGTCCAGATCGATGGAGGCGCCGGTATCCTCGCAGATCTTGCGGATGGTGGCGCCGCCCTTGCCGATGACATCGCGAATCTTGTCCGAGGCGATCTTGATGGTCGCCATGGAGGGGGCATTCTCGGAGACCTCGGTGCGGCTCTGACCGATCACCGTATTCATCTGCGTCAGGATGCCGAGGCGTGCCTCCAGGGCCTGCTGCAGCGCCTGCTCCATGATCTCCTCGTTGATACCCTCGATCTTGATGTCCATCTGCAGGGCAGTGACGCCCTCGGAGGAACCGGCCACCTTGAAGTCCATGTCGCCGAGGTGATCCTCATCGCCCAGGATATCGGTCAGCACGGCAAAGCCGTTGTCGTCCTTGACCAGGCCCATGGCGATACCCGCCACCGGCGCCTTCATCGGCACACCGGCGTCCATCAGTGCCAGCGACGTGCCGCACACGGAGGCCATGGAGCTGGAGCCGTTGGACTCGGTGATCTCCGAGACCACGCGAATGGTATAGGGAAACTCCGCCTCGTCGGGCAGCATGGCCTGAACGCCCCGGCGCGCCAGGCGTCCGTGACCGATCTCGCGACGCTTGGGACCGCCCATGAAGCCAGCCTCGCCCACGCAGTAGGGGGGGAAGTTGTAGTGCAGCAGGAAGCGATCCTTGCGCTCGCCCTCCAGCGATTCGATCAGCTGGGAATCGCGCAGGGTGCCCAGCGTGGCGACCACGATGGCCTGGGTCTCACCGCGGGTGAAGATTGCCGAGCCGTGGGTCTTGGGCAGGCTACCCACCTCGATGGCCAGCGGACGCACGGTCTTGTGGTCGCGGCCGTCGATTCGCGGCTCGCCCTGGATGACCCGCGCGCGCACCACGCGCTTCTCGAGGCCGGCGAAGGCAGCCTTCACCTCATCGACACCGAACTTGCCGTCCTCCTCGCCGGCCAGCTGCTCGACGGCCAAGGCCTTGAGGGCGGAGAGGGCATCCTGACGAATCATCTTGTCGGTGATGCGGTAGGCCTCGCCGATCTTGGCCTCGAAGGTGCCGGCCACGGCGGCCTTGAGTTCGGTGTTCTCGGCCTTCGGCTGCCAGTCCCACTTCGGCTTGCCGGCTTCGGCGACCAGCTCGTTGATGGCCTTGATGGCCACCTGCATCTCCATGTGGCCATAGAGCACGGCGCCGAGCATCTCGTCCTCGAGAAGCTCCTTGGCCTCGGACTCCACCATCAGCACCGCCTTGTCGGTGCCGGCCACCACCATGTCCAGCTCGGATTTGGCCAGCTCCTCGACGGTGGGGTTGAGGAAGTAGCCATTTTCCTCGTCGAAACCGACCCGGGCCGCACCGATCGGGCCCTTGAACGGCACGCCGGAGATGGCCAGGGCTGCGGAGGTGCCGAGCAGCGCCGCGATATCCGGGTCATGATTACGGTCGGTGGAAAGCACCGTGCAGACGACCTGCACCTCGTTCATGAAGCCCTTGGGGAAGAGCGGACGGATCGGACGGTCAATCAGTCGCGAGGTGAGAGTCTCCTTCTCGGTGGGACGCCCCTCACGCTTGAAGAAGCCGCCGGGGATCTTGCCGACCGCGTAGGTCTTCTCCTGATAGAACACCCCCAGCGGGAAGAAGGGCTGAGCCGGGTTGGCTTCTTTCTTGGCTACCACGGTGCACAGCACCACGGTATCGTCCATGGTGACCATCACGGCACCGGTGGCCTGGCGGGCGATGCGCCCGGTTTCCATGGTGACGGTGCTGCGACCGTACTGAAATGTCTTCTTGACCGGATTCACGGCGACTTCCTTCAACGTTACTTTTCTGTGTTTGGTTCGTTTCGACTCGGCGACCATTTTAGGGGTTGACGCGCGCCGGGGCCACCGGGTAGCGACATTTCCCCACGGCTTTCGCTTACCCAGCCGTCGCCAGGGGCTGATCCGGCGACAGGCCCTCGTTCTTCAGCCAAAAACAAAACGGGCAACCCGAAGGCTGCCCGTTTCTCTACCGCGTGGGGTGCGTCGCTTAGCGGCGCAGCCCCAGACGCTGAATCAGCGCCTGATAGCGCTCGAAATCCTTGCGCTTCAGGTAGTCAAGCAGCTTGCGGCGCTGGTTGACCATGCGGATCAGGCCACGACGAGAGTGGTGATCCTGCTTGTTGGTCTTGAAGTGGTCCTGCAGGCCATCGATGTTGGCGCTCAGCAGGGCAACCTGCACTTCGGGGGAACCGGTATCGTTTTCGACACGACCGAAATCGCTGACGATAGTGGCCTTCTGTTCGGCTGTGAGTGCCATCTGTCTCTCCAGTAAGCAATATGCCTGAATGATGTATGTGTGAGACCACGCATATTTGCAGTCTCGGGCGTTTCTCCCTCAATCGGCTGCGGTGCTGAGCAGCCTTTTCGGCGCCACCTCCTGTGGCGTCGTAACCGCGCCGAGGCCCAGGAAGGCCCCGTCGCAGTAGAGTCTTGCCGTCTCGCCGGCGGCGATACCCGAAGCATCGACCCGCGCCGCCCGCCCCTGATTCAGGTGGGCCGCTTCCACGGCGTCCACCTCGAGCCGCGGCAGGTGTGCGACCAGCACGTCGACCGGTAGCAACATCGCCTCACGAGCGGCCTGATCGTGCAGCGCCTCCAGGGCCTCGAGGCCCAGCATGCCCCCCTGGGCGAAGGGGCCTGTCTCCAGGCGGCGCAGCGCACTGATGTGCGCCCCGGTGCCCAGAGCCCGGCCGATATCCTCTGCCAGGGTCCGCACGTAGGTGCCCTTGCTGACCTTCACGTGGAGCTCGAAGGCCTCGCCCTCGAAATCGAGAAGCCGAGCATCATACACCGTCACACGCCGCGCCGCACGCTCGATCGACTTGCCCTCACGGGCCAGTTCGTAGAGCTTGCGCCCCTGATGCTTGAGCGCCGAGTACATGGGCGGCACCTGCTCGATCTCGCCACGGAAACTCTCCAGGACGGCTTCCACATCGGCAGCGGCGAGGACCGGTACGGCCAGCCGCTCGACCACCTCACCCTCGGCATCGCCGGTCTCGGTCACGGCGCCCAGTTCGACACGGGTGCGATAGACCTTGTCCGCGGTCAGCAGGTGGGCGGAGAACTTGGTCGCCTCACCGAAACAGACCGGCAGCAGCCCGGTGGCCATCGGGTCCAGGGTGCCGGTGTGACCGGCCTTCTGGGCCTGGAACAGCCGCCGGGCACGCTGCAGGGCGTGATTGCTGGACAGCCCCTTGGGCTTGTCCAGCAGCAGCACCCCATTGACCGGCAGGCCGCGGCGCCGACGAGCCATCAGTCGCGACCGCTGTTGCTGCCGGGATCGTTTTCGCCAGCCTGCTCGCCACTTGCATCGTCATCCTCATCGCCTTGCCGGGAGCGGTCGCTGGCGACCGCATCCTGAATCAGCGAGGAGAGCCGCTGCCCCCGCACCACGCTTTCGTCGTAGTGAAAGCGCAGCTCGGGCACATGACGCAGCTTGATGCGCTTGGCGATCTGGCTGCGAAGAAAACCGGCGGCCTGTTTGAGAACCTTGAGGTTCTCCTTGATCTGTTCCGGTGTATCCTCGCCCAGCAGGGTCACATGGACGTCGGCATAGCCGAGGTCACGGCTGACCTCGACGCCACTGACGGTCACCATGCCCAGTCGCGGATCCTTGATCTCGCGCTGGATGAGTACCGCCAGCTCCTTCTGGAGCTGGTCGGCTACCCGGTCTGTTCGCTTGAACTCGCGCATGAACGACTCCTCGAGCCTTTAGAGGGTACGCTCGACCTTGATCTGGTCGAAGACCTCGATCTTGTCGCCGACCTGGACATCGTTGTAGTTCTTCACGCCGATGCCACACTCCATGCCGTTGCGCACTTCCTGTACGTCATCCTTGAAGCGGCGCAGCGACTCGAGCTCACCCTCGTAGATGACCACGTTGTCGCGCAGCACGCGGATCTTCTTGTTACGGAAGACACTGCCCTCGACCACCATGCAGCCGGCCACGGCGCCGATCTTGGGCGCACGGAAGACGTCACGGACCTCGGCAATGCCGACGATCTCTTCCTTCCACTCCGGCGCCAGCATACCCGTCATCGCCAGCTTGACCTCGTCGATCAGCTGGTAGATGACGCTGTAATAGCGCAGATCCAGGCCTTCACGCTCGATGATCTCGCGGGCAGCGGCGTCGGCACGGACGTTGAAGCCCATCACGATGGCCTCGGAGGCCAGCGCCAGGTTGGCGTCGGTGCCGGTGATGCCGCCCACCCCGGAGGAGACCACGGCCACTTCCACTTCGTCGGTGGAGAGCTCTTCCAGTGCGCCCTTGATGGCCTCGAGAGAGCCCTGGACGTCGGCCTTGAGAACGACGTTGACCTTGGCCACCTCGTCCTGGCCCATCTGGCTGAACATGTTCTCCAGCTTGGCCTTCTGCTGGCGCGCCAGGCGCACCTCGCGGTACTTGCCCTGACGGAAGTTGGCGACCTCGCGGGCCTTCTTCTCGTCGGCCACGACCATGAAGTCGTCACCGGCGTCCGGAGTGCCGTCGAGGCCCTGGATCTCTACCGGCATGGCCGGTCCGACCTCGTCGACCTGCTTGCCCAGCTCGTTGGTCAGGGCACGCACGCGGCCGTAGTGCAGGCCGGCGAGCACGATATCGCCCTTCTTCAGGGTGCCGTTCTGGACCAGCACGGTGGCAACGGGGCCGCGGCCCTTGTCCAGGCGCGACTCGACCACGACGCCCTTGCCGGGCGCTGCAGGCACCGCCTTAAGCTCGAGCACCTCGGAGACCAGCTGAATGGCCTCGAGCAGATCCTCGATGCCTTCGCCGGTGTGGGCGGAGACGTGCACAAATTGGGTGTCGCCGCCCCACTCCTCGGAAATCACGCCGTGCTGCGAGAGCTCGTTCTTGATTCGGTCGAGATCGATACCCTGCTTGTCGATCTTGTTGATCGCCACCACCATGGGCACTTCGGCCGCCCGGGAGTGCTCGATCGCCTCGATGGTCTGAGGCATCACGCCGTCATCGGCGGCCACCACCAGGATGACCACGTCGGTGGCCTTGGCACCGCGGGCACGCATGGCGGTGAACGCCGCGTGGCCCGGGGTATCCAGGAAGGTCACGCCGCCGTGATTGTCCTCGACGTGGTAGGCGCCGATGTGCTGGGTGATACCGCCGGCCTCGCCGGTGGCGACCTTGGCCTTGCGGATATAGTCGAGCAGCGAGGTCTTGCCGTGGTCGACGTGACCCATGACGGTGACCACCGGTGACCGGGTGATCTCCTCGCCCTCGTAGGAGATGCCTTCGAGCATCGCGGTCTCGAGGGCATCGTCCTTGATCAGCTTCGCCTTGTGCCCCATCTCCTCGACCACGATGGACGCGGTGTCCTGATCGATGGTCTGGTTGATGGTCACCGCCGCGCCCATGTTGAACATGGCCTTGATGACTTCGTTCGCCTTGATCGACATCTTGTCGGCCAGGTCGGCGACGCTGATCGACTCAGGGATGGAGACCTCGCGGACGATCGGCTGAGTCGGCTTCTGGAAGCCGTGCTTGCCGCCGCCCGGTGAGCCGCCACGACGGCCGCCGCGGCGCTCGGCACGCTTGACCTTCTTGCCGCCGCCACGACGACGCTCATCGCGATCGTCGTCGTCGCGCTCATGACGGCCCTTCTTGGCGGCAGTCTTCTTGGGCGGTGCGGTGCGACGGTCGGAGCGACCCTCCTTGGGCGGCGCAGGCTGGTCATCACCGACAGGCTGTTCCACCAGTTCCGGTACCGGAACCTGCGGCTGGATAGCGGCCTTCTCGGCGTCGAGCTTGGCCGCCGCCTCGCGGACGGACTCCTCGGCAGCGCGCGTCTTCTCCTCGGCGGCACGCGTCTTGGAGTCTTCTACGTCGCGAGCCTCCTGCTCGGCCTGAGCCTGCTGAGAGTCGGCCATGTCACCGACCAGCTGACGCGGCCCGGCATCTTCCACCGGCTCCGGGGCAACATCGTCCTCGGCGCGTTTGACGTAGGTGCGCTTCTTGCGCACCTGCACCTCGATGGTCTTGCCCCGCTCGCCGGTATTGATGCGACTCCGCGTCTTGCGCGTCAGGGTGATGCGGTTCTTCGGCGCCGCAGCGCTGGTATCCCCACCGTGACTCTTGGTGAGGTGATCCAGCAGCTGACGCTTGTCCTCCTCGGACACCGCATCGCCTTCGGTCTTGTGGCCGAGACCGGCCTCTTTCATCTGTTCCAGCAGACGAGGCACGTCGCGCCCCACCTTCGCTGCAAAATCTTTAACGGTCATCTCTGACATTACGACCCTCCTGAGCCCGTGACCCCAATTCTGTTCGCTTTCGAATACTGT
>PWEV01000010.1 GCA_003553625.1 Halomonas sp. | reverse complement strand
GGCGCCCTGGCGCGCCTTCCTCTGAAAGGGCCTATAGCTCAGTTGGTTAGAGCAGGGGACTCATAATCCCTTGGTCGCTGGTTCGAGTCCAGCTGGGCCCACCAAGAATCAATTGTTTACGCTTTTCTTTCTCCCGTCTCCCGCTGTTTTTCTTTGTGCCAGTCCATTTCGCGACCATCGGAGACTGCTGCTGGTCAACTGCTGTGGTGAGAGTGAATAAGGTCTGCTCAGTGCAGACACGCTTCCTGCGAGGAGCTCTCTTCCCCGTCGTCCAGTTAACTGAGCCCCACGTAGGATGTGCAGGCTGGTACCCTACCGCCCCTATCGCATGGACCAAAGGGCTGCAGTTACTCTACGAGTAGGATGATGGGTTCGATCTAGAGGGAAGCTTCGAGACAATGTTGGTCTACAGCGCCACCAAGCAGCAGTTCATCGATGATGTGTGTTCTGGTCAAGTCAGAGCGGACACATTTTCAAGCTGCAGCCGCCAATTCGATTTCCCTTGGCGTTTGGTAGCCCAGGGTCGAGTGGAGTCGGCAGCTGTTGTACTCCATCTCGATGTATTCGATCACGTCCCGCCGTGCGGCCTGTCGGCTTCCGTATCGCTGGCCAGCCAGCCACTCGCTTTTCAGTGAGCCGAAGAAGCGCTCCATGACGGCATTGTCCCAGCAGTTCCCTTTCCGGCTCATCGAGGCCTGGAACCCGTGCCGGTCCAGCGTGGATCGATAGTCATGCGACGCGTACTGGCTGCCGCGGTCGCTGTGACGTATCAGTCCTTCCTCGGACTGCCGGCGTCCCACGGCCATCTCCAGGGCGTCCAGGACCAACTGCGTGCGCATGTGCCCCGCCATTGCCCAGCCCACCAGCTGCCGGTCGTAGAGGTCGAGCACCGCCGCCAGATAGAGCCATCCTTCCAGCGTCCAGATCGCGGTGATGTCGGCCACCCAGGCCCGGTTCGGTTCCGCCACCATGAATTGGCGGTTCAACACGTTAGGCGCCACCGGTAGGCTGTGCTCACTGTCGGTTGTATGACGCCACCGGCGCCGCTGCCGTGCCTCTACACCGGCTTCCCGCATCAGGCTGCGAGCCTGGTAACGGCCGACATCGTAGCCTCGGCGTCGCAGTTCTCTGGCCATGCGGCGGCTGCCATCGCTGCCACGCTTCTGGAGATGAATCTCTCTGACTTCGTGTAGCAGGGCCTGGCGCGGTTCATCAGGGTCACGTCGTCGCCAGTCATAGAAACCACTCCGGCTGACCTGCATAACCCGACACAGCACGGCCACGGGATAGGTGGCCTTCTCCGACTCGATGAACTGGTATCTCAGCTCGACTCTTTGGCGAAGAAGGCCGCCGCCTTTTTTAAAATATCCTTTTCAATCTGAAGCTTATGAACTTCTTCACGGAGCTTCTTGATCTCGGCGTCGCGATCGTCCTCCTGCCGCCCCGGGATGCCGAAGACCTGCTGACGGTGCTTGCGGCACCAGCGGTCCAGCACGCTGCGCTCCACGCCCAGTCGCCGGGCGGCCTCGGATACGGAATATCCCTGATCGATCACCAGGCTCACCGCATCCGCCTTGAATTCATCGGAAAACCGACGTCGAGTCTTCTTGGTCATGAACACCTCCATGGCCTCCATTATGAGGCTTATCGGGGTGTCCGCTCCAATTGGACCACTTCAACGTGATGCGTGGCCGCTTTGTCCTCTGCAGTGGCCTTCTCAGCCTGGCTTCGTCCCTCAAGCTTCCTCCCGCTAAACTTGGACTCAAGCAGGGCCGGAGACTCAGCCTTCAGTTTAAATTCTGTGCTAAAAGCGGCCTCTAATGTCGATTTTGTGCTTGAAGATAAACCATCGTGGTTTATTCTTCACACTGAAGACGGAATTTAAGGCCGCTTTTTAAATTGAAAATAAACCAGTTGCTGCACAAGATCCCGTATGGTGCCGTCGTTACGACCTCCTGGCTGGCATCACACGGCGTCACCTCAGATCAGGCGCGTAAGCTTGCCGGCAGTGGGTGGCTGCAACGCGTGGGGCACGGCGCCTACTGCCAAGCGGGGGAGCCTCTTACCTGGGCGAGCGCTGTTTTCGCCTTGCAGGCGAGCGACGACACGGGCTTACCACCGCTTTGGCCGGGTGGCCAGACGGCCCTGGCACTGTATGGCTTTGCCCACTATCTGCCCATGGGGGAGCGCACGACGCACCTGTATGGCAAGGAGGCCGCTCGGCTGCCCCGGTGGTTGAGTGACGCCGAGTGGGCAGGGCGGATGGTGCTCCACTCTGAAAAGGGCCTGCCAGTGCAGCTTCCCGGTAGCTTCACGGACTACGCGCCGGATGGCAGGGCCTTCAGCTTGCAGGTATCGACCCCCGAGCGAGCGGTCCTGGAGTGGATCGCCGTGACGCCGAATAAGCTGCTGTTCGGCAGTGAGCTGGTCGACACCTTCGGCGGGCTCAATACGTTGCGTCCGCGCCGGCTGCAGGCATTGCTGGAGGGGTGCCGTTCGGTGAGAACGAAGCGTGCCTTCCTGGTGCTGGCTCGCTACGCCGGGCATGCCTGGTACGGTCGACTGGAACCAGGCCGACTCGACCTCGGCAAAGGCAAGCGGCAGCTCTGCCAGGGCGGCAAGCTGGATAGGGAATATCACGTTACGGTGCCGGAGGCGTTCCTGCATGCCGATTGAAGCTCGCTACCACGAACAGGTCAGGCTGCTGGTCTCGCTGCTGCCATATCTCAATGACGAGCCGTGCTTCGCTCTCAAGGGGGGCACGGCCATCAACCTCTTCGTGCAGCCATTACCCCGTCTATCGGTCGATATCGACCTGGCCTACCTGCCGCTGGAGCCCCGTGACGAGGCCCTGCGACGCTGCCGCGAGGCGCTGCAGCGCCTGGCAGAGACCTTCAGTGCGCGTCTGCCAGGCGTGCGCGCCGAGCTTCAGGATAATCGCCGAGACGAGCTGAGGATTCTGGTGCGCCGAGGGCGTAGCCAGGTGAAGGTGGAGGTGTCGCCGGTACTGCGTGGCACCCTACACCCGTCTCAGGAGTGCGATATCGTCGAAGCCGTGGAGGACGATTATGGTTTTGCTGCGGTGCAGGTGGTGTCACTACCGGATCTGTATGGCGGCAAGATCTGCGCCTCGCTGGATCGCCAGCACCCCCGGGACCTCTTCGATGTGAAGCTGCTGCTGAACGAGGGCGGCCTGGATCGCAGCGTATTCGAAGGCTTCCTGGTCTATCTGCTGGGGCATCCCAGGCCCTTGAACGAAGTGATCAACCCACGGCTGAAACCGTTGGACGACGTCTATCGACAGGAGTTTGTCGGTATGGCCAGGGCCGATATCCCGTTGCAGCAGTTAGAGGACGTCCGACACGAACTTCTGACGCGGCTGGGCCTGCTGATGACGGATGAAGACGTTCGCTTCCTGCTGTCGTTCAAGCAGGGGGCGCCTGACTGGGCGCTGCTTCCGCTGCCGGGCGTTGATCGACTGCCTGCCGTGCGTTGGAAGCTCGCCAATATCCAGAAGATGTGGGCTGACAAGCACCGTCAGTCACTGGAGCTGTTGGAGCAGGCCTTGGGCAAGCTTCGCCAATGATGCGGCGTGCCCAGGCTGTTTAACGGCCTAAGTCGACTTCTCCTATATCATTTAAGCGCTGGGCTGTTACGCATAATTACGCTACGCGCAGTGGATAATATGGCGAACAGCAGGGAAGCTCAGTTCAAGCGGGAAACCATAGAGGTCAGAACGCTCCAAGGCTGGCAGCTCGGAGCTGCCTACGGCTACGACCGTGAGATGAAGTATTTCGCCGAGCTGGAGCTGATCTACTACCGCCTCACCAAGCGCGAGAAGCACCGCCAGGCGGCCGAGGGCCACTAAGGCTCCACTCCGGTCAGAGAGGTGAACTCAGGCAAGCCCCACGACTCGGAGAGGCAGCGCCTGGCCGAGATCATCGACTGATCTTACCCAGCCTTGGTGGACATCGATCTAAGCGATCATTCGAGCCTCAAAGGCCTCTGGGCTGATCATCCTTGATCCCTCGGAACACGATTTGCTAAATAAATTTAGCACACATCCCGTTACATTCCATAAAAGCCGATGGCACCCCCCAGATTTCCAATCGCTTTGCCGTTATACCCCCGTCCCGCTATTCCCGAATCGGGCGCGATGCTGGCTCGGCGTTAGCCCCGTGTGCTTGATGAACATCTTGCGAAACGCGCTGATATCCTCATAGCCCACCGTGAGAGCTACCTGCTCGATAGAGTCTCGGCGGTTCTCCAACAGTTCTCTGGCGCGTTGCAGACGAAGCTGCCGCAGGTACTCTCCCGGCCCCAGCCCGGTCGCCTGTCGAAAGCGGCGCATCAGGGTGCGCTCTCCTAGGCCAGCGGTGTCGGCCATCTCGACGGTGG
>PWEV01000007.1 GCA_003553625.1 Halomonas sp. | reverse complement strand
TGGGTAGAACAAGAAACTTTTCACCGGGAGATCGATGCTATGAGCGTTTCGATGACCACTTGCGATGTTCGACTTGCTAACCAACTGCGCATAGCTTGCCCACTTCTCCCGCGCAGGTCAAACACTATTTGCACTGAGAAAGTCCCTATCGATGTCGCGGGTCGCGGGTCGCGGGTCGCGGGTCGCGGCCGGCATCATGGCGTGCCAGCCGCGACCGCGTCATCTTTCGACCTGACGGCTCAGGTGGGAAGGTACTCCCGGCTCCAGCTTTCCGCCACCACACCCTCCTCGATCAGACGATCGATGGCCTCTCCGGCATGACCGAGCTCTTCGAGCACCTGCCGGGTGGAGGCCCCGTACTTCTCGGAGGGCGCAAGCGGATAGATGCGACCCCGCTTGGGGCGTATGGCATAGGGGTCGAGCTGTGTGATGACATGCCCACTCGGGTGGTCATCGTAGACCGTGAAGGAGTAGCTACCGCGATCGATACCCGTTGAGCCATCACTGCGCCAGGCGTTGTAGGAGCGCAGGGTTTCGAGGTTCTCACAGACGGCGGCCGCGATGTCGGCTGCCTGGAGGCGGTCTACCCAGTCGGCGGCCCTCACGCTCAGGAAACGTAACGCAAGATAGGCCGCACGCTCCTCCGGTGGGACATCCACCACTCCTTCCAGCCCTTCCACCTCGGCAAACTTGCCCAGGTCGTTCTCGTAGGCACTTACCAGCACCACGCCATCGGAGGCCGAATAGAAGCGCGACAGTTCATCGAAGCCGTTGACCTCACGTCCGGAGGGTTCATCGAACAGGCCGCGACGCTCGTAGTCGTAGCAAAACGGCACCTGGGCCAGGCCGCTTAGCGCCGAGAGCGAGGTCTTGACGCGCCCAACCTCCCCCGTCTTCAGGTTCTGATAAAGTGCCGCGGCTATTCCCAGGGAAGCGCCGAAGCCGCACATCACATCGATCGTGCCGACGTGTGCATGCTCTTCCGGCGTATCCATGCTGCCACCGAAACGCAGCATGATCCCGGTGGTGGCCTGCACCAGATCGTCGTAGCCGAGATAGTTGGTGCGAGGGCCAGGCTTGACGCCGCTGAAACAGTCCAGCTGGCAGAAGATGGCGCGCGGGTTGAGCCGTTTCATCTCCTGCTCGGTCAGGCCCATTCGCTCCACCTGCTTGTCCGTGGCGTTCCACACCACCACGTCGGACCGTCTGACCAGTTCCTCGAAGATCTCCCGCCCACGCGGCTTCGAGATATCGGTCAGCACCGAGCGCTTGGACCGCATGTGCGAGAGACCGAAGATCACCGTGTTCCAGCAGTCGTAGAACGGCTGAGCCGGATCCAGCTTGATGATTTCCGCGCCGAAGCGGGCCAGATAGCCCACCGAATGGGGCCCCGCGATGACGTTGCAGAGATCCAGGATGCGCACCCCCTCCAGCCAGCCATCACGGGCATTCTTCGCCCGTACCCGAGGCAGCTTGGTCTCGATTGCCGAGAGCGCGTCCAACGCCTCCTGAAAGCTCACCCAGCGCCTCGGCCGTGGCGCCAGCATCTCATGGCCGCTGTCCTGCAGCCAGACCACCGGCCCCGGCTGGGTCATCAGCCCGAACTCGTCATCCTCGACCTCCACCATCAACCCGGTGGTCTCGGCATGATCGTCGTGGATCCATTCCTGAAGCCAGCGCTGGGGAGCCCCGGGAAACTTGCCGCGCCCGAAGATCTTTTCCCACTCCTTGGAGGTGCGGGTCAGGAAGACCTCCTTCATTCGCGCCGCGATGTGGTCCGCCCAGTGCTTGGGCAGCGGGTAGACCCCCAGGGACATGTCGGACTGCCACTCGCTGGTCGGCAGATAGGTATCGGGCTCCTCGACGAGGCCCTCCTCGACGAGCTCGTCATAGAGCCCCAGGGTCTTGAGACAGCGCTTGGCATGCGCCTTGTGGCTGGGACAGACCACGTAGAACATCCGCCCATCCTTGCACTTGTAGCTGCGATAGAAGGGGTCCAGAAGTTCCTGGAGTTCGTCGTAGGAGAGATTCATCGGCAGCCCCTCGATACGTCGACGCTCGATCTCCTTCTCACGCTGTGTCTTGTAGCGCTCGGGAAGGTTCTCGATCTTGATCGAGTTGTAGGAAAGCCCCTCCATCAGCGCGCAGGCCAGCGGCACCTCGATCTCGTCGCCAAGCCCGGTCCGCTCCCGGGCCTGCAGTGCCAGTACCACCGACGAGGCGGCCAGCATCATGCCGTAGGCCGAGGCCAGCGGCAGCGGTGAGAAGGAGGGATTGATCCCCATCAGCACCCGGTTGAGGCCCATGTCGGTAAACACACCTGAGTTGGCGGCGATCACGCTCTCGAAGGCACGCCAATCGCGACGCAGCTCGTCGTTGGAGGCGAAACCGGGCATCGACAGGGTAATCAGTTCCGGGCGCTCGTCACGCAGCGCCGGGAAATCGACACCCAGGCGCTTCATGACCCCGGGGCGGAAGCTCTCGATGACGATGTCCGCCTCCTCGATCAGCGCAAGAGCCTGCTGCTTGCCCTCCTCGCTCTTGAGGTCGAGAGACACGCTCAGCTTGTTGCGGTTCAGGGTGGCATTGGCCGGCGTCTGCCAGAGCGGACCCTCGGGGGGATCCACATGCACCACGGTGGCGCCCAGGTCCGCCATGATCATGGCTACCGCGGGCCCTGCCATGTACTGGCCAAAGTCGATGACCTTCACACCCTTCAAGGGCAGATTGGAACGGGGATTCAGTGGCATCTCATGACTCCTGCTGGCGTTGCTGATCACTTCACGCTCTCATCGATAACGAGGTGCGGCTCAAGCACCTTCTTGGCAAAGTCATGCCTGAGCCAGCGCACCAGCGACCACGCCAGGATGCCCAGCACCGGAATCATTGGCAGTGCCACGATGATCGTCGATGTCTGCACCGCCTTGAGCCCGCCCAACTGGATCAGCGCCACACCAACGCCGGCGATCAGAAAAGCCCAGATCAGGCGAATCGAGCGCTTGGGCTCCTGGTAGCCAGAGAGCTTGCGCGAGGTGACCGAGGCCAGCACATAGGCAGAGCTGTCCAAGGTCGTGGCCAGGAAGATGAAACAGAGGACGATGAAAATTGCCGTGACCAGGCCCGACATCGGCAGCGTGTTCAGAATCCCCTGAACGGCGGCCGGTATCCCGTCCTGACTGAGAATGGCGGCAACGTCCAGCGTGCCACTGATCTGAAGGTCGAGGGCATAGCCGCCCCACACGGCAAAGAACATCCAGCAGCCCAGCGAGCCGAACACCAGCTCGGCGATGATCAATTCACGGATGGTCCTGCCGCGTGAAATGCGCGCCACAAAGAGTCCCATCATGGGGGCATAGGCGATCCACCAGGCCCAGTAGAAGACGGTCCAGTCCTGGGAGAAGGTCGATTCGCCCACCGGGTCGGTCCACAGGCTCATGGTCACGAAACTGGAGGTCATCTTGCCGAAGCTGTTGACCCACCCTTCGATCATGAACAGGGAGTTACCGGCGAGGAAGGTGAACCCCAGAAGCAGGGTCGCCAACACGACGTTAATGTCCGAGAGGATGCGGATGCCCTTTGCCAGACCGAACCAGACACTGGCGGAGAAGATGGCGGTCCAGACCAGTAGTACCGAGATATCCAGCAGGAACGTCGGCGTGATACCGAAGAGGCCACTCACCAGTTGCGATACCAGCGGCACCGCCAGGCCCAGCGAGGTACCGACTCCGCCGACGATACCGAAAACCACCACCGCATCGAGGAGCGCGCCCCACCAGCCATCGGCGTGATGACCGAGCACGCCACGGGAAGCGACCGACAGCCTGACCCCGGGGCGATTGTGAACGTACATGGAGTAGGCGATGGGAATCGCGGGCAAGCAGTAGAACGCCCAGGGCGTAAAGCCCCAGTGGAACTGTCCGTAGGCCAGCGCCCACTCGGCCGCCGCGTCGCTCATGGGTTCGATGCCGAACGGCGGGCTGGTGTAATAGTAGATGGGCTCGACCCAGGCCCAGTTGACGATGGCGATCCCGATTCCGCCGGCAAAGATCATCGCCACCCAGCTGAAGTACGAGAACTCCGGCTTGTCATCCGCTCCGCCCAGGCGAACGTTTCCATAGCGGCTGATCGCCAGGCCAATGAGGAAGATCACCACACCCAGCCCGGCGATCAGGTACAGCCAACCGAACTGGCCCGTCGCAAAGGCGAAAGCGGCATTCACCAGTGCCGCGCCGGACTCCGGAAAGAGGATGAGAGGAACTATCAACCCGAAGATCACGAGGACGGAGGGGACGAAGACCCTCAAGTCCAGTGCATCGCCTGTGCTGTCTGGCATGCTCATAGTGTTCACCTGTTTATTTTTAATATTATTGACAAGAGGCATGTGCCCATACGGCTGCCCGACGGCGAGCTTCCGGGACTTGACCTATCCCACTCTGCGGAATGGCG
>PWEV01000129.1 GCA_003553625.1 Halomonas sp. | reverse complement strand
TTCGACCCCATGATCACGCCAACCTTCGGCGACTGTTCGGACTGCATGGACTGCTCCTCGGCGACTGCCGGTTCACGAAAAAAGAGCGCACGGAAAAGGGTGCGGAAAGGAAAGCCGCACATTCTAGCGGCACGGCTGCCCCGCGTCACCTTGACCACCCGGGCAGGCAAGCGGGCCCTGCCCCGGGACGGCCTCGCGCACTAACGCACTCCTGCAGCCTCGCGCCGGCTGGCCAGCCAGTTGCCGACGATCACCGCCAGCATCACGGCGGCCCCGGCCGCTTCCACCGTGAAGTTCGGGTAGAAGACCGCCACGATGGCCGGCAGCAGCAGCACGCGCAGCGGCCAGGCCAGGCGGACGAAGAGATAACCCTCCAGGGCGGTGGCGAAGGCCGCCAGCGCCAGGAAGCCGGTCAACGCGGTCCACACCACCACCAGCGGCGGGCCGCCCATGATGAGCTCCGGGTTGTAGACCATGAACAGCGGTATCAGGTAGAGCCCCTTGGCGAACTTCCACGCCTGGAAGCCGGTTTCCATGGGTTTGCTGCCGGCGATTGCCGCCCCGGCGAAGCCGGCCAGCGCTATCGGCGGCGTCACGTTGGAGTCCTGGGAGTACCAGAACACCACCAGATGGGCGATCAGCAGCGGGATACCGAACTCGGCGGTGAGCGCCGGGCCCACCAGCACGATCAGCACGATGTAGCTGGCGGTCACCGGCAGGCCCATGCCCAGCACCAGGCTGGCCAGCAGCACCATGATCAGGGCCAGCAGCAGATTACCCCCGGAGAAGGCCAGCATCATCGCCGAGAACTTCAGCCCCAGTCCGGTCAGCCCCACCACCCCGACGATGATGCCGGCCACCGCGCAGGCCATGGAGACCGCCACGGCGTTGCGCGCGCCGAGGGCCAGGCCCTGCACCAGCTTATGCCAGCCGGCCCACAGCGCCTCGCCGATGCCTGCAGGGGTGACGGGCTGGCCCTGGCGCGGGGCGACAAACAGGAACCACACCAGAAAGCGCAGCACCGCCACCGCCAGCATGGTCACAACGGCGTAGTAGCCCACCCGCATCGGCGACATGTTCATCACCAGCAGCCAGACCAGCACCCCCAGCGGCAGCAGGAAGTGCCAGCCCTGGCGCATCACATCGCGCATCTGGGGCAGCTCGCTCTTGGCCATGCCCTGCATCCCCTGCTTCAGGGCGATGATATGCACGAAGAGGTAGACGGTGCCGAAGTACATCATGGCGGGCACGATGCTGACCTTGACCACCTCCAGGTAAGGCATCCGGGTGTACTCGGCGATCAGGAAGGCCCCTGCCCCCATCAGTGGCGGCATGATCTGTCCGCCGGTGGAGGCCGCCGCCTCGATGCCGCCCGCCTGCTTGGGCTTGTAGCCCAGCCGCTTCATGAGCGGGATGGTAAAGGCGCCGGTGGTCACCACGTTGGCGATGGCGCTGCCGGAGATCGAGCCCATGCCCGCGGAGGCGATGACGGCCGCCTTGGCGGGGCCGCCCCGCTGGCGCCCGGTGGCCGCATAGGCCATGTCGATGAAGAACCTGCCGGCGCCGGTGATCTCCAGGAAGGCGCCGAACAGCACAAAGATGAAGATATAGGTCGCGGCGACACCCAGCGGCAGGCCAAAGATGCCCTCCTGCCCCAGGTAGAGCTGGCCAACCACTCGGGCGATGTTGTAGCCGCGATGCTCCAGGATGCCGGGGAGGAACTGCCCCAGCCAGGGCAGTTCGCCCCGGGGGCCGGCAAAGGCGTAGAGGATGGCAATCCCCCCGATGATGGTCATGCCCAGGCCCACCGCCCGGCGTGCCGCCTCCAGCACGGTCACCACGGCGATACAGCCCACCAGGATATCGGTCTGGCTCCAGAACCCGGCGCGCCCGAAGATCTCGTCCAGGTAGATCACCAGATAGCCCCCGGTCAGCAGGGCCCCGGCGAGGAACAGGCAGTCGATGGCCCAGCCCAGCACACCGCGACGGCGCCGCGGGCCGAACACCGGAAACATCAGGAAGGCCAGCAGCATGATCAGCATCAGGTGGATGCTGCGCTGGTAGAAGAGCCCAAGGGGCTGGATGCCGGCAGAGTAAAGCTGGAACAGCGACAGTCCCACCGCCACCAGAGTGATCAGCCACAGTACCGGCCGGGCATGGTTTGCCTGGCTACCGGGGACAATGGGTGTGTTGCCCGAATCGCTCATTGTGTTTATCTCGAAGGGTCGTGTTTCAGTCCGGCAGGGTCAGGCGAAGAGTGACCAGGCGGTTGGCGGCCAGGCGGCTCAGGCTGATGCGCTCATCATCGACCACCAAGCGGTGATCCACTCGCAGGCTCCCCACCCTCAGGCGATAGGCGTTGCCAGGAACCGTCTCGTCGATCTCCTCGATCCAGTATCCGCCCTCGCCGTCGGAGACCTGTCGACCTCGACCGGGGATATGGTCGAGTCCCGCGGCGAAGTCGGGCAAATGGCTGCGCTCGAGTACCATGCGGCCGCCCCGATGGCGGTAGCAGTCGAGCACCGCGAAGCCTTCCACCGAGTGGTTCCACTCCAGGCACCAGCCCTCACCCTCGGGCATCGGCAGCGCAACGATCAGGCGGCCGTCGTCTGCATGCACCTCCAGGAATCCCTCGCCGGCCGGCGCCGGAAGCGGCAACAGCAGGCACAGCAGCAAAGCCGCCGGCACGAGGGTGCGGCGGCTTGCGGTCGGGATGGTGGCGCGCATCGAGGCGCCCGGCCCGGTCGGATTACTGGCGCTGGTGGTCCTGGACCTCGGCACCGATCTCTTCGTAGTAGCGCAGGGCGCCATCATGGAAGGGGATCGGGGTGGAATCGATGCTGAACTCCACGGTGGTGTCGTTGGCCGCCGGATGCACCGCGATCAGCTCATCGGTGTGTTCGAAGAGGATTCTGGTGATCTGATAGGCCATCTCCTCGTCCATCTCGCTGCTCACCGCCAGTACATTGGGGATGCCGATGGTCTGCACCGCCTCTTCCATGCCGTCGTAGAGGCCGGCGCGCAGTTCATAGGGTGCGAAGACCGGCTCGGCCTCGCGAGCGTTGGCCACCTCCTCGTCGGAGAGGGGAATCAGGTGGATGTCCCGGGTGGTGGCCAGGTTGAGGATCGAGCTGGTGGGCGGCCCCACGCTCCAGAAGCCGGCCTCGATGTCACCGTCGCGGATGGCGTCGGCGGTCTCGTTGAAGTTCAGCCTCCGCGGATCGAAATCATCATAGCTGATGCCGTTGGCTTCCAGCAGGGCGCGGGCGTTGAGTTCGGTGCCGCTGCCCGGTGCGCCCACGGAAACGCGTTTGCCCTTGAGGTCCTGAAGGGTCTCGACACCGGAATCGGCCAGGGAGACCAGCTGCACGGCGTTGGGGTAGACCGAGGCCAGGGCGCGGATGTTGTCGAGCTGACGCCCTTCGAAGTCGCCGGTACCGTTATGGGCCTGATAGACGGTATCGGCCAGCGCCAGCGCCAGGTCGGAATCACCGCGCCAGACCAGGCCCATGTTCTCCACCGAGGCCCCGGTGACCTCGGCCACGGCGCTCGCGCCCTCGATATGTTTATTGATCATCTCGGCCAGGCCTCCGCCGAGAGGGTAGTAGGTGCCGCCGGTACCGCCGGTAGCGATGGAGAGCTGCTGGGCCGCGGCCAGCGGGGCCGTGGCGAGTAGCGAGGCAACGACGGCGTACTTCATGGCTTTCATGGCAATCCTCCGGGCTGAAACCCGATTATCTTGTATGGTTGTTATCGGCGCGAGACATCACGGCGCCTCGGTGAAAGCTAACATGGCCGCTACGCAAGAGGCCAATGGCTATGCGTCTACGTTCCTGATTTCGATCGGCCATTCCACCAGGGCGCCATGCGGCGCCGCAGCCTCTCAACTGAGCCTTATCTGCAGCCCCGCCCTCCAGCCCTTCCATCCAGTCCCTCGCCTCACTCCTCCACCATCGTCTTCACCTGCTCGACGATATGGGCCCCGATGGGTATGGCGGAGGTGGCCGCGGGCGACGGGGCGTTGCCCACATTGAGGGTGCGACGGGTATTCACGAACAGGAAATCGTCCACCAGCTTGCCATCGCGAGAGACCGCCTGGGCACGCACCCCGGCCGGATAGGGCTCGAGATCCTCAAGGACCAGGCTCGGGCAGTACTTGCGCACGAGCTCCAAGTAGCCACGCTTGTGCAGCGAGTTCTTCATCTCCACCAGGCCCGGCCGCAGGTTCTTGCCCAGCACCTTGAGGATGCCGGGGTTGGTGAACATCCGCGCCATATCGGTGAGCGAGACATCGCGCTTGAGATAGCCCTCGCGCTTGAGCGCCAGCACCGCATTCGGACCGACGGTCACGCTGCCGTCGATCATGCGCGTCAGGTGCACGCCCAGAAACGGCATGGAGGGGTCGGGAATCGGGTAGATGAGGTGGTTGACGATGGCATTGTGCTTGGCCGGCAGCCGATAGTACTCGCCGCGGAAGGGGCAGATGGTGAAGCCCGGGTCACGCCCCAGCAGGCGGATGACCCGGTCGGCCATCAGTCCCGAGCAGGTCACGAGATAGTGCCCCGTGAACTCGCCGGTATCGGTGGTCACCACCACTTCCTGACGGCGCTCCTCCAGGCCGGTGACCTTGCAGCCGTAGCGGATCTCTCCACCCATCCGCTCGAACTCGGCGGCCATGGCACGGGTGATCTCGGCGTAGTCGACGATGCCGCTGGAGGGCACGAAGATGCCACCCAGCCCGGTGATGTTGGGCTCTCGCTCGGCCAGCGCCTCGGGCCCCAGCCATTCCCGGGTGAGACCGTTGGCTTCGGTGCGCTCCCACAGCGCGGCCATGCGCTGCATCTCCAGCTCGCTGGTGGCCACCAGCAGCTTGCCGCAGCTGTCGTAGGGGATGTCGTGGACGTCGCAGAAGGCCTTGGTGGCTCGATTGCCCTCCAGGCAGAAGCGCGCCTTGAGGCTGCCGGGCGTGTAATAGACGCCGGCGTGGATCACACCGCTGTTGTGGCCAGTCTGGTGCTGTGCCGGCCCCGCCTCCTTTTCCAGCAGCAGCATGCGCCGTTCCGGGTAGGTCTGCTTGAGCTGCATGGCGGTGGACATCCCCAGGATGCCGCCGCCCACGATGATGAAATCGTACATGCCTTCCTCGCTCCTGCAATGAGACGGCCACGCCGTGGTCACGGCGTGGCCTCGTCAGGATAACCCGCCGCTCGCGACGTTTCCCTCAGACCTGACGCGGATTGCGCAGGGTCTTGGCGTGGGTAAAGTAGCCGCGCTGGCGCATCAGCTCGCGACGCAGCTCTGGATGCGGCGTGAAGCGGTCGCGGCCGTGCAGCCAGAAGTGGTTGTTGATCAGCAGGAAGCTGCCGACGGGGTTGGGCACTGAAAGGATCGCCGGACTGTTCTCCAGGGACTCCGAGAGGTCCGTGAGCCAGTTGCCCTCCTCGAAGTCCTTGGGCTGCACGAACTGATCGATATAGGCCATGATCGGCAGACCGCTGGCGTCCACGTCGAAGACCGGGTGGTAGATGTCCTTGCCCACGTTCTTGCTGGGCGGCGCGGTCCAGCGCATCTCACGGCGCGCCAGCGGATGGTGATAGAAGCGCTCCAGGTCCTCCCAGTCGTCCAGATGCAGCAGCAGGGAGTTGCCGCCCTCCATGTGCTGCTCGTCGATCTTCATCATTAACACGTAGTCGGTGTCCTGCTCGACGAAGGTGCCATCGTTGTGAAGCTCCATGACCCGGTGCGGCTGGCGCAGGTAGCTGTCCGAGCTGTCGACGTTCTTGACCACGAAGCGCGCGAAGTACTGGCCGCTCATGGCGTCGTAGTTGGAGCGCCCCATCAGATGCGCTACCGCCGTCGCCACCTTGACCATGTCGGCGGCCTGCTCGACGGAGTCCAACCCTTCCGGCACCACCTGAAATCCGCCGGTGGCGCGATCCACCAGGGTGTTCACCAGCACCGGCTGCAGGGTGTTGTCGCACAGGTCGTCGAGGATCCTCGCCACCCGGAAGCGCAGCATCGACTTGTACTCGAGCGCCTGGACGGGCCACTCGGCAACGGCCTCCAGGAAAGCGCCGACCACGTCGCGGGAGAGGGTCAGTTGCAGCAGGCGCGGCGAGGCAGCGGACGGCGCCAGGGTAAAGCCTCGGATGTCGGCGGGCAGAGGCATGGCGACGGCGGGAAGCTGGGCGAGAACGGTCATGTCGGAGGCTCCAGGGGGTGAGCGGTGAGGATTACCCCCTAAAAATATCTACACTTTGAAATTGTGTCAATATAAATGCCCAATGACGACTCCCATCAGCCTGCGGATGATTACTTAGCGATCAATCAATAAGTGTCGACACAATACTAATTGTGTCGAAATTTTTATGGAACAGGCCTTTTCCGTATGCTTTACTCGAAGAGCAGATATGGTCTGTGGCACGGGTCTACAGGCAACAATATATAACTCCCAACTGCTGCTGAAAGAGGCACCTTCCATGAAGCTAACCACACTCCTCAAGGGTACCCTGGCCACCTCGGTTGCCGTTTCGGTCATTGCCAGCCAGATGGCCTATGCCGACACCGTGCGCCTGCGCATGCATACCTTCTATGGCACGGAAGTCGATCAGATCGCCGCCGACCTGCGCGACCGGGTCAGTGAGGCCAGCAACGGCTCGATCCGCATCCAGTCCTTCCGCGGCGGCGAACTGGTCGACAGCGATCAGTTCGTGGATGCCGTGGCGCGCGGCACCATCGATATCGCTCACGGCGTCGGCAGCTACTGGCCGGGTCGCGTCGGCATCGGCACCATCGAAGGTGGCCTGCCCGGCGCCTGGGTCAACGTCGAGGAAGCCCGCGACATCTTTGACCGTCAGGGCCTCGATGAGCTGGTGGCCGAGGCCTATGCAGAGCAGGGCGTCAAGCTGATCGGCCGCGGCTTCGGCAGCGATTACGGCCTTCTGACCCGGGAACCCGTCACCAGCCTGGACGACCTGACCAGCATGCGCCTCCGCGCGACCAGCTCCATCGCCACTGTCCTGGAAGAATTCGATATTCCCACGGTGTTCCTGCCGGGCGAGGAGCTCTATATCGCCCTCTCGACCGGCGTCATCGACGGTGCCATCTACGGTGGGCCGGTGGAATATGAGCAGCTCAAGCTGCATGAGGTCGCGAAGCATTACACCGACATCAATCTGCTCAACCCGGGCTGGACCGAGAATGCGCTGATCAACCCCCGCACCTGGGAACGCATGAGCGAGGAGCAGCAGACCATCCTGAGCGAGGCGCTCGACCAGTACCTGCTGGACGTCCATGAGTGGCTGGAAGAGGGCAACCAGCGCATCATCGACGAGGGCGAGCTGTTCGAATTCGCCGTGCTGCCGGAGGAAGACTCCATCCGCCTGGCCGAGGCCTCACTGCCTATCTGGGAAGCGGAAGCCGAGAAGTCCGAGCGCAACGCCCGTGCCGTCGAGATCCTGATCAACAACGCCATCGAGCAAGGACGACTGAGTGAGTAAAGTCACCCGCTATTTAAGGGTGCAGGATGGTCTTTCCGACTGGGTCGGGAGGGCCACCTCCTGGCTGACGCTGGGCATCATCGGTGTACTGATCTTTGAAGTCGTGGCTCGCTACATACTCAACGCCCCCACCATCTGGGGGCATGAGCTCTCGACCATGTTCTTCGGTGCACTCAGCATCCTGGCGGGAAGCTACACCCTTCGTCATCAAGGCCACGTCCGCAGCGACGTGATCTATCGCCTCTTGCCGGACCGCGCCCAGGCCTTCTGCGACGTGGTGGTCTTCACCCTGGCCCTGGTGGTCCTCGCGATCGTTCTCCAGATGGCCGTGGACTTCGCCTACCACGCCTGGAACATCGGCGAGTTCTCCAATCGCAGCGTATGGCGCCCACCGCTCTGGCCGATCAAGGCCACCATACCGCTGGCCGTAGCCCTGCTGATGCTTCAGTGCCTGGCCGAACTGGTGCGGGCCGCCCTGCGCCTGGCTGGCGTTACCTTCCAGGACCCACGCAGCGACGAGGATGAACCAGAACAATGAGTCTCTCTCCGCGAACCACCTCATCAATGGCACGCGGCCCAAGCGTGCCAATGGAAGGGCTGCACCATGGCTGACCTAGAGCCCCTCACAGTAACCGCCATCATGTTCTTTTCCATGATAGTGCTCATGGCGATGGGAGCACCGCTGGCCCTCGCGCTGATGATATCGGGCATGGGCAGTGCCTATGTGATGTTCGGCCCGGGGGGCGTGGACCTGCTCCTGGCCTCGGCCTACAGCGCCATGGACAATTTCCTGCTGGTCTCACTGCCGCTGTTCATCTTCATGGGTCTCGTACTCGAGAAGTCGGGTATCACCGATGACCTGTTCGGCATGATCCACAAGCTGATGGGCAGCATCCCCGGCGGCCTGGGCGTGGGCACGGTGCTGATCTGTGCGCTGATCGCGGCCATGGCAGGCGTCTCCGGCGCGGCCACCGTCAGCCTCGGCATCATCGCGCTGCCGGCCATGCTCAAGCGCGGCTATCACAAGCGGCTGGTCACCGGCACCATCATGGCCGGCGGCGCCCTGGGCTTTCTGATCCCGCCCAGCGTGCTGATGATCGTCTACGCCTTCCTGGCACGAGAATCGGTGGGCAAGCTGTTCGCCGCCGGCCTGATGCCGGGTCTGATGCTGGCCGGCATCTACATGGTCTACATTCTTGTCCGCTGCCGGCTCAATCCGTCGCTCGGGCCTGCCACGCCGCCGGAGGAACGCTACACGGCCAGGGAAAAGTTCCAGTCGCTGCGCCATATCATTGCGCCGGGACTGCTGGTGGTCACGGTTCTCGGCTGCATCATCGGCGGCGTGACCTCACCCTCCGAAGCGTCCGCGGTCGGCGCTGCCGGTGCCCTGCTGATCGCCACCATGCGCGGCAAGCTCAGCTGGGGGCTGCTGCGCTATGTGATGCTCAGCACCACAAAGATCACCGGCATGCTGATCTGGATTGCCATTGCCGCGGTCTTCTTCAGCCGAATCTACATGGGCCTCGGCGCCGGCATGGTTATCAGCGACATGATCGATGACTTTTCCCTGTCTCCCTATACCGTGATCATCTTCATGCTGATCAGCTTCTATCTGCTGGGCATGTTCCTGGATGACTTTGCCATCCTGTTCATCACGGTGCCGCTCTACGTGCCCATCGTGCGTGAGCTGGGCTTCGACACCACCTGGTTTGCGGTGCTGTTCATCCTGAGCATGCAGTCCGCCTACCTGACGCCCCCCTTCGGCTACAACCTGTTCTACATGCGATCGGTAGCCCCGAAGTCCATAACGATCGTGGATATCTACCGCTCCGCCCTGCCCTTTGTCGCCCTGCAGATCCTCGGCCTGGCGTTGATCGTCGCCTACCCGAGCATCGCTCTCTGGCTGCCTGGCCTGCTGTTCTAGGCCATCCGCGGAGTGCCTCGCGGCACTCCGCGGACGTCCGGAGCCCGCCATGAGCGTGCCACCAAAGCATCATCGAATCGACACTGGCAAAATCGCCAAACAGCCGCCATAGTGTGCGTGTCGACATCGCCCACTGGAGCATCATGAGTACTGCACGTAACACCTACACCGCGGACCTTTCCGACCCCCCGCGAAGCAGCCCTGACCTCGACGTCAGGGACCTGGAAAAACGCTCACGCCTCATGCGCATCGTGAGCCGGCTGATCGCCGTATCCGACCTCGGATGCCGAGAGATCGCCCGCCGCGCCGGCCTGCCGGCCCAGAAGGTCAGCGACCTTCTCTCTGGCCGCATCGAGCACCTCTCCGTCGAGGAGCTGCAGATTCTTCACCGCACCATCGATCCCCAGCCGACCGCGCACTGACGACGCGGCCACTCCTGACCCCACTCAGGCGTGGAAGACCAAAGATCCAGCACGCAAGGAGCGCCCCGCGGGGCGCTCCTTGCGTTCCTGTGGCTGGAAAGCGACTCAGTCGAGCAGGGTCAGCAGCCAATCGTTGTTGGTACGGATGGCGCCGTAGAGATCGCGGCTGCGCGCCTCCAACTCGGCGTCGTCACCCCAGTCGCCGGGGCGTTCGAAGGCCTCACCGCTGCGGTAGGAATTACCCGCCGCGGTGGCAAACCAGGCGATGGCGGCTACCTGGCGGCGATCGTCGATCACTTCGCCGTCCGCCACCGCCAGCCGGCGGTGCATCAGGCCATCCTCACCCAACTGGTACTCCAGTGCGGCCTGCAGCAGACGGTCGCTCAGCTGGCCGATCTGCTCGCCAAGCTCGGGGCGGGTCTCCAGGAAGCTGGAGGTGCCGTCGCGCTCGCGCAGGGTGCCGAAACCGCCGGTGAAGTGGTTGAGGAAACGCCACTGGCTCTCGGTGTCGATCCGCTCACCGTCGACCCTGACGCCTTCCGTGGTGTAGACGACACGCTCGGCCAGCCCCCAGTCGCGAACCGCCTCGTCGCTCTCAAGCAACGCCAGGGTCATGTCGGCCTTGCGCTCGAAGAGCTGCTCGGCCAGGGCCCGATCCTCCTCGTCGCCGAAGACCTGAAGGATCTCGTAGAGCGCCTTGTGGCCACGCATCAGGCTGCCCAGGGTATCCAGATGGTAGGCACCGTCGTTGTCCAGGTCGTAGATCTTGCGCTCGTCGTCCCAGGCCTCATCCAGGGTTCCAGCGAGGTTGCGGCTGATGTCGACCAGCCGCTCGAGGCTGATGCCGTGGGCCGCTTCCATGCGCTCCTCGCTGAGCTGGCCCATATCATCGGCGCCGCCCGGCTTGTGCCAACGCACCCAGGAGTAGGCCAGGCTGTGCAGGGCATCCAGCCCATGGGCCAGGCTGGCCGCGTCGCGCTCGCTGCCCACGTCCTGGAAACCGCTCTGGCCATAGTGGTCCTGGTAGAGACGCTGAGTGATGGCCCCCAGGTAGCCGGCCGGCCCGTGGGTGATGGCGTTCTCGAGGCCGTGGTCGGCCCAGCGGCCGCCGCTGTGGTGCATGTGGTAGCTGAAGGCGGCCTGGGCCAGGTCGGCCAGGTTCATCTCGCGACCCGGGACCCATTCACCCTCCTCCTGCACCATGGTGCCCAAGGCGCCCTCGTCGGTGAAGAAGGCCGCCGCCTGGTGCTGCAGGTCGAGCCAGGCCTGGCCCTGGGCCGCCATGGGCGCCTCGGCCAGACTGGCGTCATAGCCTTCGTGGCCCATCTCGCTGTCGCGCATGATGCGCCCGACGCTGGCCATGGCATGCTGCACGGCGGAGATGTCGCGATGGTAGAGCGCCTCCTGATAGAACAGCGCCTCGCCGTCGGCGTCGACCTGGGCCGGGATCGCCAGGTCGACGCCGCTCGCGTCCGGCAGGGTGTCGTAGTTGGCAAGCGCCGGCAGGCTGGCCAGGGCCAGGCTGCCCATGCCGGCGGCCACGGCGGTGCGCAGAAGGGAACGGGGAACAGGCGGCGTAAGGGTCATAGGAGTCTCCTTGTTGGCCAAGGCATCACACGATGCCGAGCCCTCACCCTAGCGCGGGTTCCTGAAATCCAACTGAAAGCCCATTCAGAGAGCCAGCGGCAGGGTCACCACCAGCCGGGTGCCCTCGCCCTCCCGGGAGAACAGCCGCGCGTCCCCGCCGTGCTGACGCGCCACCTCATCGATGATGGACAGCCCCAGGCCGGCACCCGCCCGGTGGCGCTGCCGGGAGGGATCGCCGCGATAGAAGCGCTCGAAGGCCCGAGCCAGCTGCGCTTCCTTCATGCCGGGGCCCGTGTCGGCGATCTCCAGGTGCGCCCACCCCGCCCGGACCTGCAGGCGTACCTCGATGCGCCCGCCCTCCGGGGTGTAGGCTACGGCGTTGTCGAGGCCTGCTCCCACCAGGCGTGCCAGCAGGTCGGCGTCCCCCGTCACACCAACCCCCGATTCGAGCGTCACGTTCAGGATCTGCTGATACGCATCGGCCTGGGGCTTTCGCAGGCGCACCTGACGCTCGACCACCTCGTCCAGCGCCAGGTGCTCACGACGCTGCGACACCCCGCCGGCATCCACCCTGGCCAGCAGCAGCAACTCCTCCGCCAGCCGCCCAAGGCGACGCACTTCGTCCCGGGCATCTACCAGGGTCTGGTGGTGGAAATCGTCCAGGCGTTCACGGCCCTCCCGCTCCACCAGAGCCAGAGCGGTGTTCATGACCGTCAGCGGTGCACGAAGCTCATGGGAGGCGCTGGCGATGAACTCGCGCTGCTGGCGCAGCGCCTGCTGCAGGGGCCGCAGGCTGCGGTCAGCCATCCACCAGCCGCCGAGGCCGGCCAACACCACGAAGCCCAGCGCCAGACCCAGTAGCAGCATCAGCAGCTGCTCCAGGTGGGCCAGGCTGCCACCCACATCGGTAGCGGCATAAACGCTGCCCAGGTAGCGCCCCTCGGCGTCTTCCACCGGATGGCGAAGCAGGGCCAGCTGCAGGGCACCCTCCTCGTCGGCGAGGATATCCTCGAAGACCACCCGGTCGCGGGGCAGGGTGTTGCCCTTGAGCAGCGCCAGCACCTCGTTGCGCAGGGCCGGGCGCGTCTCGTTGCCGTGCACCAGCCGTGAATCGGGGCCCAGAATGTAATAGAAGGCGGTGCGATGGGGGCGAAAACCGATGTTGACGTCCTCGGGACCGCGCCGGCCCGCCACCCAGGCCTCCAGGTCCGGCTTGTGGACCTCGGCCTCGCGCTGGGCAAGCTGCACCAGCTCGCTCTTCAACGACTGCTTGATCAGCGCCGAGTGCATCAGATAGCCGACCAGCAGCACCGTGCAGATCCCCAGCGCCATGCCCACGGCATAGCGCCAGGCCAGGCGGCGCCGGCTGGCCTCCAGCCGTCGCAGGTCGTGGTGGGGAACATCCGGGTGAAACATGCAGGCATCCGAGCAGATGAATGGACACCCCAGCATACCCGGCGACGCTGAAAACCGCCTGAAAGCCGCCCGAAACCAAGGCTCAGGGCGAAAAGCGGTAACCCAGCCCGCGCAGGGTCTCGATGGGCTGCCGAGTGGCACAGCGGGACAGCTTGCGCCGCAGCAGGCGCAGGGTGGCATCCAGGGCGTTGTCGGTGACCGCCTGGTCGCGACCCCAGAGCCGCTCATAGATCAGCTCCCTCGGCACGCTGTGACCGGCGCGGCGCATCAACAGCTCGAGCAGCTGAAACTCACGCTGGGTCAGCTCGACCACGCGGCCCCGGTGCTCAACCCGGCGCTCGTCGCATTCCAGCACCCAGTCGCCAACCTGCAGCCGGCGACCATCCAGAGGCCGCCGGGCGCGACGTCCAAGGGCCTCGAGTCGCGCCATCAGCTCCTCTGGCTCGAATGGCTTGAGCAGGTAATCATCCGCCCCGGCGGCGAAGCCCTCCAGGCGGTCCTCCAGGGCGTCACGGGCAGTCAGCATAAGGATGCCGCCCTCGAAACCGCTGGCCCGGGCCCGCTCGCACAGCGCCACCCCGTCCTCATGGGGCAGCATCCAGTCCAGTACCAGCAGGTCGTAGTCGCCCTGTTCCATCAGCGCCGCCGCCATACGTCCGTCGTGGGCCACATCTACGGTATGGCCCGCCTGACGCAGCATATGGTCCAGCAGGCGGGTCAGGCGTTCATCATCATCGACCAGCAGCAGATACATCGGCGTCTCCCTGTCCCGACCCTCTCACCGGGTGGCGAGAAGCCAACAGAGCTACCAGCCCCACCGACTGCCGGCAAGCTGCGCTCGTAGACCAGTATTCAATAAGGGCGCCAAACTCTTTCAGTACATAGTGTTGGCTTCGAACATTAAGCGAACATTAAGAGCATGCTAACGATATCTTGACGCATATCAAGAGGGCCTACCTTGGTCGCATGTAAGCTGTACGGCATCACCCTTTTCTTGTCGCCGCAGGGCAATCCCCCGCGACACCCAGCCACCGGAGGCGCCATGGATCATATTCGCCGCTCCCTTCTCGGCCAGCTGGCCCGCCTCAGCGCGGGTGCCGCCCTGATGCCGCTTTCAAGCGTTGCCAGCGCCGGCATCAACAGCCAGCCGCCGCGCCGAGAAGGCGACCCCACCAAGCGCTACGGCATGCTCATCGACCTGCGCCAGTGTATCGGCTGCCAGGCCTGCACCGTGTCGTGCCATATCGAGAACGACGCCCCCCTGGGCAAGTTCCGCACCACCGTTTCCCAGTACGAGGTGGAGCACCAGGAGACCGGCGAGCTGGCCACCTTCATGCTGCCCCGCCTGTGCAACCACTGCGAGAACCCGCCCTGCATCCCGGTCTGCCCGGTACAGGCGACCTACCAGCAGCAGGACGGCATCGTGGTGGTGGACAGCGACCGCTGCGTGGGCTGCGCCTACTGCGTCAACGCCTGCCCCTACGATGCGCGCTTCATCAACGACAAGACCCAGACCGCCGACAAGTGCACCTTCTGCGCCCATCGCCTGGAAGCCGGCCTGCTGCCGGCCTGCGTGGAGAGCTGCGTGGGCGGCGCGCGGATCATCGGCGACATGCGCGATCCGGAAAGCCAGATCAGCCGCATGATCGCCGAGCACCGCGACGAGCTCATGGTGCTGCAGCCCGAAAAGAACACCCTGCCCCAGGTCTTCTATCTCGGCATGGACGAGCGCTTCACCACGCGTCCGCTCGCCGAGCCGGTGGCCCTGGAAGTCCTCGATCCCCAAGGCAAGGAGATGGGTTATGAATTCCATGGCCATTGAGCTGCTCGCCCCGCGCTATGCCATCGCCTGGTACCCCTGGGCGGTGCAGTACTTCTTCCTGATCGCGCTCTCCTACGCCACCCTGTGGCTGGCCGCCCCGGCGCTGGTGTTCGGCAAGGAGAAGTGGCTGCCCACCGCCCGGCTGGCCCTGCTGGCCTGCCTGACCACTACCCTGGTGGCCCCGGTGGCGCTGCTCGCCGACCTTCACCAGCCGCTGCGCTTCTGGCACTTCTACGCCTTCTCCACCTCGAGCTCCTGGATGTCCATCGGCAGCCTGGTCCTGCCGCTCTACGTGGTGGGCGTGCTCGTGCTCAGCTGGCTGGCCTGGCGCCCCGCGCTGCAGGCCAACCGCCAGGCACCCGGCCTCGCGGGCCTGGTCGCCCGCCTGCTGTCGCTGGGTAGCTCTCCCACCCCCCGCGCCCTGCTGGTGCTGGTGGGCCTGGGCACCCTGCTCCTCTCCACCGGGATCATGCTCTACACCGGGGCGGAGCTTGCCGTCGTCAAGGCGCGCCCGCTCTGGAACACCGTCTGGCTGCCGCCGATGCTGGTCGCCACCGGCTTCATCACCGCCGCCGGCCTGCTCCTGGTGCTCAACCGCGTCAGCGGCATGCGGGACACGGCCACCAACGGCCAGATGCTCAAGGTATTACTGGGCGCCTGCGTGGTGGCAGGCCTCGTCGCCGGGAGCTGGTTCCTCGACGGCATCAACGCCAACGTGGGCTCGGTGGCCGCCGCGCTCGATTCGGTTCGCGAGAGCCCCTCCTGGCGCAGCACCGCCCTGTGGGGCGGCCTGACCGGGGTGGCCCTGTTCGGCGCCGTGCTCTATCTGCTGACTCGCCCCGCCGCCCGCCGCCCGGCGCTCTTCGCCTGGGCCTGGGTGCTGGGCCTGGTGGCCATTCACATGGGCTGGATGTTCCGCTGGGTGGTGCTGATGGACGTGCAGCACGTGGCACGCAACAGCGCCGGCTTCCACCACTACGGCATTCCCGCCGGTTCCTCAGGCCTGCTCGGCATCGTCGGCACCTTCGGCCTGTGGCTCGCCGCGGTCCTGCTGATCGACCTGCTGATCCCATGGCGCCAGGCGCGCCAGGGCGGCAGTGCCGTCGATATCTCACCCGCACAACCCGACGCCCGGAGCGCTGCGGCAACCACTGAAGGAGCCCCCAGCCATGGCTAAGCCCCCCGTCGATACCTCACGCCGCCGCTTCATGAAGGGCGCCGTCGCCGCCGGCGGTGCCGCCACCTTCGTCGCCGGCTACTCCGACCCCCTGGCCAAGATGGCCAAGGGCGTCACCGGCAGCGCCGGGGAGAAGCCGAAGGACCGCATCCACGGCAACTCCCTGGACCCGGAGTACCGGGTCGACCTGGAGACCGGTGAGCTGACCCTCAATCCGGACCAGCGTACCGCCTTCACCATCTGCTACGGCTGCACCACCCAGTGCGGCGTGCGGGTTCGCGTCGACAACGCGAGCGACCGGGTGCTGCGCGTCTCCGGCAACCCCTATCACCCGCTCTCCGCGGACGACCACCTGCCCATGCGCACCCCGGTGTCCGAGGCGCTGCGCCACGTCAGCGCTTACGGCGGCCAGGGCCAGGTCAACCGCTCCACCGCCTGCGCCCGCGGCAACGCCATGATGAGCCAGCTCGAGAGCCCCTTCCGGGTCGACCACTGCCTCAAGCGGGTGGGGGAACGTGGCGCCCGCGAGTGGCAGAAGATCTCCTTCGAGCAGCTGATCGAGGAGATCTGCGAGGGCGGAGACCTGTTTGGCGAGGGTCACGTGGACGGCCTGCGCGCCATCCACGACCACGACACCCTGATCGATCCGGAGAACCCGGAATTCGGACCCAGGGCCAACCAGCTGATGGTGATGGAAGCCACCGACTACGGCCGCTCCGATCTGCTCAAGCGCTTCACCCTGAACGCCTTCGCCACCCGCAACTATGGCCACCACGGCTCCTACTGCGGCCTGGCCTTCCGCATGGGCTCCGGCGCGGTGATGAACGACCTGGGCGCCAACGCCCACGTCAAGCCGGACATCCAGAACGCCCGCTTCATCATGTACATCGGCACCGCGCCGAGCCAAGCGGGCAACCCTTTCAAGCGCCAGGGAAGGCTGATTGCCCAGGCCCGCGCCGCCGGCACCCTGGAGTACGTGGTGGTGGACCCGGCCCTCAACGCCTCAACCTCCCACGCCGCCGAGAATAACCGCTGGGTGCCGATTCGCCCGGGCACCGACAGCGCCTTCGCCATGGGGGTGATCCGCTGGCTGCTCGACAACGAGGGCTACGCCCAGGCATTCCTGGAACTGCCGGGCAAGGCCGCCGCTGACGCCGCCAATGAAGCCACCCACTCCAACGCCACCCACCTGGTGATCGACACCGAGAACCACCCGCGTCGCGGCCACTTCCTGCGCGCCAGCGATCTGGGTTTGGCGGAAGCCGACAGCGACGCCGACGCCCCCATGGTCGTGGTCGACGGCGAGCTGGTGCACGGCGAGGAGGCGATGGCCGCCGAGCTGTTCGTCGACCGCGAGGTAGCGCTCGGCGGTACGTCGGAAGAGCCTGGCGCCACCGTGCGTGTGAAGAGCAGCATGACCCTGCTGCGCGAGGCGGCCCACGAGCATGAGATGGCCGCCTACGCCGAGCACTGCGGCATCCCCGAGGCGACCATCGTCGAGCTGGCCAGCCGCTACGCCAGCCATGGCCGTCGCGCCGTGGTCAACTGCCACGGCGGCATGATGTCCGGCAACGGCTTCTACGCCGCCTTCGGCGTGCAGATGCTCAACCTGCTGGCCGGCAACTACAACATGAAGGGCGGCAGCGCCGTGGGCGGCGGGACCTTCAACGGCACCGGTGCCGGCCCGCGCTATGACCTGGCCAACTTCCCCGGCAAACGCGGCCCCCAGGGGGTCTTCCTCTCCCGCTCGCGCTTCCCCTACGAGCGCTCCTCGGAATACCAGCGCAAGGTAGCGGCCGGCGAGAACCCCTACCCGGCCAAGGCGCCGTGGCGCTCCTTCGCTCCGCCGACCCTCACCGAGCACCTGCCCTCGGCGCTGGACGGCTACCCCTACCCGATCAAGGCGATGATCGGCTGCATGGCCAACCCCATCTACGGCCAGGCCGGGCTCGAGACGATGATCGCCGACAAGCTCAAGGACCCCAAGCGCCTGGGGCTCTTCGTGGCGGTGGACGGCTTCATCAACGAGACTAACCGCTATGCCGACTACGTGGTGCCCGACTCGGTGATGTACGAGGTGTGGGGCTTCACCGGCGCCTGGAAGGGCGCGCTGGGCAAGATGACCACCGCCTGCTGGCCCGTGGTGGAGCCCCGGCAGCAGAAGACCGCCGAGGGGGAGCCGGTCACCATGGACAGCTTCTTCATCGCCGTGGCCAGGCGCCTGGGCCTGGCGGGCTTCGGCGACGAGGCGATCCCCGATCCCGACGGCAGCCTGCACCCGCTCAACCGCGCCGAGGACTACTACCTGCGCGCCGCGGCCAACATCGCCTTCCAGGGCGAACCGCTGCCCGAGGCCAACGAGAGCGATATCGCCCACGCCGGACTCGACCCGCTGCTGCCGCGCCTCGAGCGCACGCTCAAGCAGGAGGAGCGCGCTCGGGTGGCCTACCTCTACGCCCGCGGCGGGCGCTTCGAGGACGCCAGCGATCACTTCCAGGGCGAGCGGCTGACCAACGCCTGGCGCCGCACGCTCTGCGTCTACAACGAGACCGTGGGCACCAGCATCGACACCACGAGCGGCAAGCCCAACCGCGGTACGCCCTGCCACA
>PWEV01000125.1 GCA_003553625.1 Halomonas sp. | reverse complement strand
TTCGATGAGGCCCTGTCGCGCCTGGCGATGAGCCGGGGGGAGAGCCTGGCGCTGTTCGACGGCGAGGCGAGGGTGGTGGCCCGTCGTCCCGGCTGCGACGAGACACACCACTGCCTGGAGATCGGCGAGGTCTTCACCCACTCCGAGGGGCTACCGCTGCTGGCCGGTGCCTCAGCCGGGGCACAGGCCCGGCTGAGATCGCCCGTGGATGGGGTGGAGCGGCTCTACGCCGTGGCCGCCGTCGAGGCACGGCCGTTCGTGGTGGTCGCCGGCGAGTCGGTGGCGGTGCTGCTGGAAGGGTGGTGGGAACGGCTCTGGCTGCTTGCCGCCGCCTGGCTGCTGGTCGCCCTGCTGGGGGCCGCCGCCCTGCGCCACTACCTGACCCGCCTCGGTCTCCAGGAGTCGGTCAGGATCGCGGCCACCGCCTTCGAGGGGCAGCAGGGGATGATGGTGGCCGACGCCCGCGGTGCCATCCTGCGGGTCAATTCGGCCTTCACCCGGATCACCGGCTACCCGGAGTCGGAGGTGGTGGGGCGCAACCCGTACCTGCTGGCCTCGGGGCAGCACGATGAGGCCTTCTACCGGCAGATGTGGCAGTCCATCGAGCAGACCGGAAGCTGGGAGGGCGAGGTCTGGAATCGGCGGCGCAACGGCGAGGTCTACCCCGAAAGACTGACCATCAGCGCGGTGAGAGACGAGCAGGGGCGAGCGACCCACTATGTCGGCTCCTTCAACGATATCTCCCAGCAGAAGGCGGCCGAGGAGGAGGCGCACCAGCTGGCCTTCTTCGACCCCCTGACCGGCCTGCCCAATCGGCGTCATCTGCTCGACCAGCTGACCGCGTTGGCCGGTGACTCGCGCCCGGGCAGCCACTTCGCGGCGCTGCTGCTGATCGACCTCGACCACTTCAAGCGGGTCAACGACCTGCTGGGCCATCAGCAGGGTGACCAGCTGCTGCGGCGGATCACCCATGAGCTGCGCCACCAGCTGCGCGAGAGCGATACCCTGGCCCGGCTGAGCGGCGACGAGTTCGCGGTGCTGCTCGCGGGGCTCGGGCCCGACCAGGAGCACGCCGCCTATATCACCGAACGCATCGCCAGCAAGCTGCTCGGTGCGCTGCAGCTGGCGCTGCCGGGGGAGTCCCATGCGGTCCAGGTGACGGGCAGCCTCGGGATCACCCTGTTCCGCTATCGTGAGGCCTGCTCCCAGGCGCTGCTCGCCCAGGCCGACATGGCCCTGCAGCAGGCCAAGCGGGGTGGGCGCAACCGCTGCTGCTTCTTCGACCCGCTGCTGCAGGCGCAGCGCCATGGGCGCCTGCGCCTGGAGGCGGACCTGCGCCATGCCCTGTCGGCGGGGCAGTTTCGGCCCTACTATCAGCGCCAGGTGGACAGCCAGGGGCGCATCCTCGGCGCCGAGGTGCTGCTGCGCTGGGAGCACCCCGAGCGGGGCATGGTCTCCCCGGCGGAGTTCATTCCGCTGGCGGAGGAGAATCGCCAGATCATCGCCATCGATCGCTGGGTGCTGGAGACGGCCTGCCGGCAGCTGGTGGCCTGGGCGGGCCAGCCCGGGACCCGAGACCTGACGCTGGCGGTCAATATCAGTGCTCAGCAGTTCGAGGAGAGCGACTTCGTCGATCAGGTGCGCCAGATCCTGAGTACGACCGGGGCGCCACCCGATCGACTCAAGCTGGAGGTGACCGAAGGCCTCTTCCTCGAGCGGCAGGACGAGGCGCGGCAGAAGATGCTGGCGCTCAAGGCGCTGGGGATCACCTTCGCGCTGGACGACTTCGGCACCGGTTTCTCGTCGCTCTCCTATCTCAACCGCCTGCCGCTGGACCAGCTCAAGATCGACCAGTCCTTCGTGCGCGATGTGCTCGAGGATCCGGCCAGCGCGTCCATCGTCGCGAGCACCATTGGCCTGGCGAAGAGCCTCAAGCTGGACGTTATCGCCGAAGGCGTGGAGACCGCGGCCCAGCGCGACTGGCTGATGGCACACGGCTGCCGGTGTTTCCAGGGTTACCTGTTCGGTCGGCCGGCACCGGTCGAGGAGCTCGAGCAAGCGCTGTTGTTCGGCACCTTCAGGGATTGACGCATGGGATTTGTGTGACACCCTCGGTTTAGAGGGCGCAGCTTGATGGGGGTCATCATCTTGGAAGGTGTAAAGGGCAACTCGACGTCGTCGCATCCGCTGATGGATATGGCTTTGCGACTTGATGAGAACTCTGCCGCATCAGCAGAGCGGGCGCTGCTGGAGGCGCTCCATGCCATTCGTGCCCACCTGGGGATGGAGGTGGCCTTCATCTCCGAATTCGATAATGATCGGCGGGTGTTTCGCTACGTGGACGAGGAACAAGGGGCGCCGCGCCTGGAGGTGGGCGCCTCGGACCCCCGCGAGGCGAGCTACTGCCAGCGGGTGGTGGACGGCCGGCTGCCCGAGCTGATTCCCGATGCCGCTCAGAATCGCGAGGCGCTATCCCTGCCGGGCACTCGGGAGATGCCGATCGGGGCGCATCTCAGCGTGCCCATTCGTCTTCGGGACGGCAGCGTCTACGGCACCCTCTGCTGTTTCGACCGGCAGGCCGATGAGACCTTCAATGAGCGCGACCTGGGCATGATGCGGGTCTTCGCCGACTTCGCGGCGCGCCAGCTGGAGCGGCAGCGTGAGCACAAGCAGCGTCAGCAGGCCGTAGAGGAGAGGATTCGCGGCGTGCTCGACCAGCGCCGGTTCCATGTGGTCTTCCAGCCACTTCACGACCTCGCCGGCCAGCACATCGCCGGTTACGAGGCGTTGACACGATTTGCCGCCGAGCCGGCCAGGGGGCCCGACAAGTGGTTCGAGGAAGCCGCCACGGTGGGGTTGAGAGAAGAGCTTGAATTGGCAGCCATCGAACTGGCACTGGCTTCGTTGCCGGATATTCCTGCCACGGCCTACCTGTCGCTCAATGCGTCGCCGGCGACAATACTATCCGGGCGTCTTGACGACATGTTCGAGTCATATCCGCTTGATCGGCTGATGCTCGAGGTCACCGAGCATGATGTCGTCGAGGATTACGCCGGCCTTTCCGAGTCGCTTGCCAGCATGAGAGCCCGTGGACTGCGGCTGGCCATCGACGATGCAGGGGCCGGCTATGCCAGCTTTCGCCATATCCTCAGGCTTGCGCCAGACGTCATCAAGCTCGACCGTTCGCTGACCCACGAGATCGACCGGCGCGATGAGAGTCGTGCCCTGGCGGCGGCCCTGCTCGGCTTTGCGTCGCAGACGGGGAGTCGGCTGATGGCCGAGGGGGTCGAGACACAGGAGGAGTTGGCCACCCTGCGTGAGATCGGAATCTGCACGGTGCAGGGTTACCTGCTGGGAAGGCCGGGCCCCCTGCCTTCGTGATGAAGAGAGCTCACCAAGGCCACCAGGCAAGCGGGCCCGCGAATTGGCGGGCCCGCTTGCCTATCGGGTAGGGAGATCACTGCCGGTAGGCGGCTTCCTTCAGCGCCCGGATGCGGTCATCCAGGGGCGGGTGGCTGGCAAAAAACCGCTCCATCAGCGACCTGGTCTGGCCCTTGGTGATGGCCATGGCGCGCAGGGTGTCCGGCATCTGGTCGGGCATCTCGGTCTCCGCCTTGAGGCGGGTCAGAGCATTGATCATGGCCCCGGAGCCGGCAAGCTGGGCCCCCGATGCGTCGGCGCGGTACTCTCGGAAGCGCGAGAACCAGGCGACGATGGCCGAGGCAATGACGCCGAAGACGATCTCGGCGACGATCACCACCGCGAAGTAGCCCATGAAGCCCAGGCCGGCGCCGTCGGTGCGGCTCTTCAGGAAGCCGTCGACCAAATGGGCGACCACCCGGGCGAAGAACATCACGAAGGTATTGACCACGCCCTGGATCAGCGCCAGGGTCACCATGTCGCCGTTGGCCACGTGGCCGATCTCATGAGCCAGAACCGCGCGCACCTCCTCGGGGCGCATGCGGTTGAGCAGCCCGGCGGAGACGGCCACCAGGGCGTCGTTCTTGTTCCAGCCGGTAGCGAAGGCGTTGGACTGCTGGGCGGGGAAGATGCCCACTTCCGGCGTCTTGATGCCGGCGGCTCGGGCGAGCTCCTCGACGGTGTCGACCAGCCACTTCTCGGTGGCGTTGGACGGCGATTCGATGATCACGGTGCCGGTACTGCGCTTGGCCATCCACTTGGAGATGAACAGGGAGATCATCGACCCGGCCATGCCGAAGATGAAGCAGAAGATCAGCAGGCTGTTGAAGTTGATCCCCTGGGCGGTGAGATAGGGCTCCACGCCCAGCAGGCGCAGGGTAATGCTGGCGACGATGATGACGCCCAGGTTGGTGCCCAGAAAGAGCAGGATTCTCATCATGTTGCAGGATCTCCGATGGTTATCACAAGCAAGGGGGGATTGTTGAAGTGCCGCACCGGTGGTGCGGCTTTCAGAAGCTGTTGCTTAGATACGGCAGGTCGCGACAGGTTTCAAGCCTTCAGGCATGCGATAGCAAGGCGTTACTGACGGTAGCGAGACAGGAAGCGCGCGAAGCGGTCCAGGGCGTCGCCGAGCTGGTCGGCCCAGGGCAGGGTAACGATGCGAACATGGTCGGGTACCGGCCAGTTGAAGGCGGTGCCCTGGACCAGCAGGATCTTCTCCTGAAGCAGCAGGTCGAGCACCATCTGCTGGTCGTCCCGGATGTTGAACACCTTGGGGTCGAGCCGCGGGAAGGCGTATAGCGCCCCCCTGGGCTTGACGCAGCTCACGCCGGGGATGGCGTTGAGCTTCTCGAAGGTGATGTCGCGCTGGGCCAGCAGGCGCCCGCCGGGCAGGATCAGGTCGTTGATCGACTGGTAGCCGCCCAGGGCGGTCTGGATGGCGTGCTGGGCCGGTACGTTGGCGCACAGGCGCATGGAGGCCAGCATGGTCAGCCCCTGGATGAAATCCGCGGCGCGCTGCATGGCGATGTGGCCCGAGAGGATCATCCAGCCGGAGCGGAAGCCGGCGCAGCGATAGCTCTTGGAGAGACCGTTCATGGTCACCACCAGCTGATCCTCGCCGGCCAGGGCCCCGGTGGAGACATGCTCGACCCCGTCATAGAGGATCTTGTCGTAGATCTCGTCGGAGAAGACCACCAGGTCATGTTGACGGGCGATCTCCAGCAGCTCGAGCACCACCGCCGGCGGATAGACGGCGCCGGTAGGGTTGTTGGGGTTGATGATCACGATGGCCCGGGTGTGGGCGGTCACCTTGGCACGGATGTCGTCCAGATCCGGCGCCCAGTCCGACTGTTCGTCGCACAGATAGTGCACGGCGTGGCCACCGGAGAGGTTGGCGGCGGCGGTCCACAGCGGATAGTCGGGGGCCGGTATCAGTACCTCGTCGCCGTCGTTGAGCAGCGCCTGCATGGCCATCACGATCAGCTCGGAGACGCCGTTGCCGATGTAGATGTCCTCGATGCCGACGCCGGGAATCTCCTTGCGCTGGCACTCCTGCATGACCGCCTTGCGTGCCGAGTAGAGCCCCTTGGAGTCGCAGTAGCCCTGGGCGGTGGGCAGGTTGCGCATCACGTCCTGGAGGATCTCCTCCGGGGCCTCGAAGCCGAACGGCGCCGGGTTGCCGATGTTCAGCTTGAGGATGCGCTGGCCTTCTTCCTCCAGCCGCTTGGCGTGGTCGAGCACCGGTCCGCGAATGTCGTAGCAGACGTTGTGCAGCTTGTGCGATTTCCGGATCGGGGTGGTGTCCATGTCGTTCGGTGTCCAGTGTCCAGGGCGGCGGGCGAAGAGGGATTATGCGGTGTCGCTGGTGCCGGCGTCATCCTCGGCGGGGGGCGACTCAGGCTCTTTCTCAGGGGTGGGCTCGGGGGGAATGTCCGCCGGGGTCTCCAGGGTCAGCCGCCCGAGCTTGCCGTCGCGGAGCTCATGCAGCAGCACCTCGGCGCCGCGATGCAGGTCGACCTCGCCCCCGGGGCGCAGGCCTCCACGCCGGGCGGCGATCTCGGCCAGTATCGCGTGGCCGTCGAAGCCGGCCAGGGCCAGCAGATCGACGCGTACCGGGCCGTCGGCCTCGACTCGCTCCGACTCGGGGTTGGCCGTGTAGGCCGGCAGCGTCTTGAGCCGGTAGCGCGACATGAGCGCTTCGGGGTAGCGGCGGGCCAGCTCGGCGGCGGTGACCACGGCCACCTCCACGTAGTCGATGGCGGTATCGCGGATGGCGCCGCTGGCGGCCAGGCGAAAGGCGCTGGCCTGGTCCTCGATCTTCGGCCACAGCACCCCGGGGGTGTCGATCACGGCGACGCGTCCCCCGATGCGCACCTTCTGTTGACGCTTTGTCACCGCGGGTTCGTTGCCGGTCTTGGCGATGGTGCGCCCGGCCAGGCCGTTGATCAGGGTCGACTTGCCGACGTTGGGGATGCCCATGACCATGACCCGCACGTCGCGGTCGGCGCGCACCGGGCCTGCCAGCTCGTGGCAAAGCCTGGGGATGCGCTTGAGCTCGCGGGCCAGGGTAGTGGTCACGGCCAGGGCGCGCGTCTCGGGCTGGGCATCGAAGAAGGCCACCCACTCGCGGGTGCGCTCCGGGTCGGCCAGGTCGGCGCGCGACAGGAGTTTGAGCACCGGCTTGTGGCGAGTCAACTCGGCGAGCATCGGGTTGGCGCTGGAGTACGGCAGGCGGGCGTCGAGCACCTCGATCACCACGTCGATCTCCGGCAGCGCCTCGGTGATCTGGCGCCTTGCCTTGTTCATGTGTCCCGGGTACCAGCCGAGCATGGGGGCTCTCCTGCCTGCAAAGAAAAAATGGCCGCCCATCATAGCAGATGGGCGGCCGCGGCAGGGCGAGGTGGGTGACGAGTCGCCGGTCTGCTATTCCCCGTCGTGAAAGTCGATGGCCACCGAGTTGATGCAGTAGCGAAGCCCGGTAGTCTCCGGCGGGCCGTCCGGGAAGACGTGGCCCAGATGGGCGTCGCAGCGGGCACAGACCACCTCGGTGCGTCGCATGCCATGGGAGGCGTCCTGTCGTTCCTCGACGTTGTGCTGCCCCAGCGGTCGGTCGAAGCTCGGCCAGCCGCAGCCGGCGTCGAACTTGTGCTCGTTCTCGAACAGCGGGGCGCTGCAGCAGACGCAGTGATAGATGCCGTGCTGGTCGCTGACCCGGTAATCGCCGCTGAAAGGTGGCTCGGTGCCCTGCTCGCGGGTGACCCGGTACTGCTCGGGGGTCAGCTGTTGGCGCCATTCATCTTCATGCTTGACGATCTTGTTGCGCATGGCGTCCCTCCTCGTCGTTTGGCTTCGGCATTTCATCTCAGACATTGAAACGGAAGTGGATCACATCGCCATCCTGAACAATATACTCCTTGCCCTCAAGGCGCCATTTGCCGGCATCCTTGGCGCCCTGCTCACCGCCGAGACTCACGAAGTCGTCATAGGCGACGACCTCGGCGCGGATGAACCCCTTCTGGAAGTCGGAGTGAATGACCCCGGCGGCTTCCGGGGCCGTGGCGCCCACCTTGACGGTCCAGGCACGTACCTCCTTCACCCCGGCGGTGAAGTAGGTCTGCAGGCCCAGCAGCGCGTAGCCGGCGCGAATCACCCGGTCTAGCCCCGGCTCCTCCATGCCCATCTCGTCGAGGAACATGGCACGCTCCTCATCGTCCAGTTCGGCGATCTCCGCCTCGAGCTGGTTGCAAACGGGTACCACCACGGCGCCCTCGGCCTCGGCGATCCCGCGCACCACGTCCAGGTAGGGGTTGGCCTCGAAGCCATCCTCATTGACGTTGGCGATGTACATGGTGGGCTTGAGGGTAAGGAAGCCGAAGCTCTTGAGGGCCTTCTCGTCCTCCTCATCGAGGCCGAAGCTTCTCAGCGGCAGGCCCTCGGCCAGGTGCGGCTGGATGCGCTCGAGGATCGCCTTGGTGGCGATGGCCTCCTTGTCGCCCCCCTTGGCCACCCGCACCAGGCGCTGGATGGCCCGCTCCACGGTATCCAGGTCGGCCAGCGCCAGCTCCATGTTGATGATCTCGATATCGGCCTGCGGATCCACCTGATTGGCCACATGGATCACGTTGTCGTTGTCGAAGCAGCGCACCACGTGGGCGATGGCCTGGGTCTCGCGGATATTGGCAAGGAACTTGTTGCCGAGCCCCTCGCCCTTGGAGGCGCCCGCCACCAGTCCGGCGATGTCGACGAACTCCATGGTGGTGGGCAGTACCTTCTGCGGCTTGACGATGTCGGCCAGGGCATCGAGGCGCGGGTCGGGCATCGGCACGATGCCGACGTTGGGCTCGATGGTGCAGAAGGGAAAGTTCTCGGCGTCGATGCCGGACTTGGTGAGGGCGTTGAAGAGGGTCGACTTGCCGACATTGGGCAGGCCGACGATACCGCAGTTGAAACCCATGGGATCGTCCTGGAAAGAGAGAGTTCGGGAGTAACGATGGCGCCATTCTACTGATAACCTGCTCATCAGACACTTGGCAATCAGGCGCCCTTGAAGCTGTGCAGCCGGTTCATGGCCTTGGCCCAGTCGCCGGAAAGGGCAAGGGGCAGGGTGGCCAGGCACTCATCGATGACGTCCATGATGGCGGCGTGTTCGGTCTTGCCGGGGCGCCCCAGCACATAGTGAGTGACCTGTTTCGCATCGCCCGGATGACCGATGCCGATGCGCAGTCGGTGATAGCCAGGATCATTGCCCAGGGCGCTCATGATATCGCGCAGGCCGTTGTGGCCGCCGTGGCCGCCGCCGGTCTTGTAGCGGGCGGTACCCGGGGCAAGGTCGAGCTCATCGTGTGCCACCAGCAGCTCATCGGGGGTGATCTTGTAGAACTGGCAGAGCGCCGCGACGGCGCCGCCGCTGCGGTTCATGAAGGTCGTCGGGTTGAGCAGATGGATGTCCTGACCCTCGAGCTGGACTCGGGCATAGAGGCCCAGGAACTTGCGGTCGGGGCGCAGCTCGCCGCCGCTTCGGCGCGCTACCGCCTCCACCAGCCAGGCGCCGGCATTGTGACGGGTGGCCTCATAGTCGGCGCCGGGATTGCCCAGCCCGATGATCGCTTTGACCTGACTCATGGCTGCTGCCTCCAAAAAAAATCAAGCGCCGGGGCGCTTGATCGTAACCGGGAAGGGCCGCGCCGCGCGCGGCCCCGAACGGTGAGAAGGATACGGTGAGGGTTATGCCTCGTCGTCCTGCTCGCCTTCCTTGCCCTCGGCGGCTTCGCCTTCGTCTTCGTCATCGCCACCGCGAACCTTGGCCTTGGTGACACTCAGCACGGCCTTGTCGTGGTCTTCGCCGTGGGTCAGGTCGACCAGGGTCACGCCGGTCGGCACCTTGAGGTCGGAGAGGTGCAGGGTAGTGCCCAGTTCGACCTCGGAGATGTCCACTTCCAGGTAGTCGGGCAGGTCCTTCGGCAGGCAGCTGACCGAGATCTCGTTGGCCAGCACGTGCAGCTCGCCGTCGTGATCCTTGATGGCCAGGCACTCTTCATCGCCCACCACGTGCAGCGGCACGTTCATGGTGATCTCGTGGGTGGCGTCGATGCGCAGGAAATCGGCGTGGGTGATCAGCGGCTTGAAGGGGTGACGCTGCATGTCACGCACCACCACCTGCTCGCTCTTGCCGTCGATGACCAGGTCGATCACGGAAGAGAAGAAGGATTCGTGCTCGACGGCCTTGTAGAAGGCGGCCTTCTCCACGGAGATCGGCTGGGGAGCCTGCTCACCGCCATAGACGATGGCCGGCACCTCGAGGTTCACACGACGCAGGCGGCGGCTCGCACCTTTCCCCAGGTCGTTACGAACGCTGGCGCTAAGGGTAAAATCAGACATGGTATTGCCTCTTCATCAAAGTAAGGAAAACGACGCGACCCGCGACCTGATCGCGACGCTTCCAGTTGCCCCGCAGGGCGCTTTCCGGCACCGGTTCCCGAGCCACCGCGCGCGACGCTCGGTGGGCATCGTGTCAATGGAACATGGCGCTGACGGATTCTTCATTGCTCACCCGACGGATCGCCTCGGCGATCAGGCCGGCCACGCTGAGCTGGCGGATATGCCCGCAGCGGCGGGCGCTGTCGGAGAGCGGAATGGTATCGGTGACTACCACCTCGTCCAGCACCGAACCGACGATGTTGTCTACCGCGGGTCCCGAGAGGATCGGATGGGTGGCGTAGGCCACGACGCGCAGGGCCCCGTGCTGCTTGAGAGCCTCGCCGGCCTTGCACAGGGTGCCGGCGGTGTCGATCATGTCGTCCACCACCACGCAGTTGCGACCCTCGATCTCGCCGATGATGTGCATCACCTGGGCCTGGTTGGCCTGGGGGCGACGCTTGTCGATGATGGCCAGGTCGGCGTTGAGCTGCTTGGCGATGGCCCGGGCACGCACCACGCCGCCGACGTCGGGAGAGACCACCACCAGATTCTCGTAGTTCTGGCGCTCGATGTCGTCGAGCAGGATCGGTGAGCCGTAGACGTTGTCCACCGGCACGTCGAAGAAGCCCTGAATCTGGTCGGCGTGGAGGTCCATGGTCATCACTCGGTCGACGCCGGCCTTGACCAGTACGTCGGCGACGATCTTGGCGGAAATCGGCACGCGGGCGGAGCGCACCCGGCGATCCTGACGGGCATAGCCGAAGTAGGGCACCACGGCGGTGATCCGGTGCGCGGAGGCGCGACGCAGGGCATCCACCATCAGCACCAGTTCCATCAGGTTGTCATTGGTCGGCGCACAGGTGGACTGCAGGACAAAGACATCCTTGCCGCGCACGTTCTCGTTGATTTCAACCGCGATCTCGCCGTCGCTGAACTGACCCACCGTGGCGTTGCCCATGCGGGTGTCCAGACTCTCGGCGATCTTTCGGGCGAGCTCGGGATTGGCGTTCCCGGTGAAAACCATCAATTTTGACACGCGCAGCCACCTATGCAGGGTTGGATCATCGGGTGTCGAGAGGGGTCCCACCGCCCGGGTGGGGCTCATCGACCCAGAACATCATGGAGAGGAGAGCGGTTCAGGCCGCGGGCCTTGAAGGCCTGCCAGCGGCCGGCAATCTCGGCGAGCAGCCTGTCGGCATCTGCCTCGCTGGCCAGGCGGGCAAAAACGCAGGCCCCGGTACCCGTCAGCATGGCGGGTGCCCTCGTCGACAGCCAGTCGAGCACGTCTGCTACAGGCGGGTAGAGGGCCCTGACCGTGGCTTCGCAATCGTTGCGCCAGCCTGACGCTCCCCCCTGAAGAGCGCGCGCTATGGTAATCGGGGGGGTGTGGCGTGTCAATTCGCCGGCCCCGAATACCGCGGGGGTGGATACCGCCACGCCGGGATGCACCACCACGAACCAGGGCGTGTCGAGTTCTACCGGGGTGAGGCGTTCGCCGACTCCCTCTCCCCAGGCGGCGTGGCCGCGCACGAACACCGGCACGTCGGCCCCCAGGCGCAGTCCCAGCTCGGCCAGGCGGTCCAGGGAGAGCCCCACTCCCCAGAGGGCGTCGAGGCCGAGCAGCGCCGTGGCGGCATCCGAGCTGCCGCCGCCCAGGCCGCCGCCCAGCGGCAGACGTTTCTCCAGATGGATGTCGGCACCCAGCCGGCAGCGGCTCTCGGCCTGAAGCAGGCGGGCGGCGCGCAGGACCAGGTTCTCCTCCTCGGCCACCCCGGCAAGCGCGGGCGTCAGGCGGATATCGCCGTCCTGGCGGCGCCGCACGTGCAGGGTGTCGCCGTGGTCGAGGAACTGGAACAGGGTCTGCAGCTCGTGGTAGCCGTCCGGCCGGCGCCCGATGATATGCAGCATGCGATTGAGCTTGGCCGGGGCGGGCAGCACGAGGGGCTCGGCAGGTGTCGCGATCATGGTGGCACCGCGCTGCTCACTCATCGACGACGGGGCGCCAGTCGGTGACCACCAGGGTCACCCGCAGGTCGCCGTAGGTCATCACCAGCCGACGTGGCAGCCAGAGCCTCTCCGCCTGGACCCAGTCGCGATAGTCGATCTCCCAACCGTCCTGTTCGAGGCGCTGCGGGAAGCCAAGTTCGTCGAGCTCGAGCTCGTGGCGACTGCCCTCGGAGGGCAGGCCGCGGATCCAGTCGGAGAGGGCGCCGAGCGGCAGCGACCAGCCGAGCTGCTGCTCCATGAGGGCCTCGGGGGTCTCGGCCTCGAAGCGGCCCTCGCCGGTGGTCAGCGAGAAACGTCCCTCGCGTCCCTCGAGGGTGCTGCGGCCGCTGCCGAAGGGGCCGCTGATCAGCAGGCGGTAGTAGTGGGGGTGCTGGCTCCAGTCGAGGTTGGCGCTGGTCGATTCCCGGGGGGTGCGCAGGCCGGCCTTTCCGGCCAGCATCCAGGTATCCAGGGCCGCGAGCCGTTCACCCTGGGCCTCCCACTGGCCGGCGGCACGCTCCCCGTCCGGCGCCGGGGTGCGCCCGGCGCAGCCGGCCAGCAGTGCCAGGACCAGCAGGGGGGTCAGCAGTCGCAGGGAAAGTCGGGGTGTCATGGCGTTTCTCACGGGGTGGGGGGCGGGATGGGGCGTCATCGGGGGGCCAGATCCGGGATGCGCTCGAGGAGTTCGTCGAGCACCGGGCGGTCGTCGAAGCGCTCCAGCGCCTCGCGGACCAGGGCGCGGGCGTCCTCGCGCCGCTCCAGCGCCCACAGCACCTCGGCCAGGTGGGCGGCGATCTCCTGGTCGGGCAGGGTGGCGTAGGCGCGCTCCAGCCAGGGAAGGGCGCGCTCGGGGTCGCCCAGGCGGAAATGCACCCAGCCCAGGCTGTCCATGATGGCCGGGTTGCCGGGGTCCAGTTCATGGGCGCGCTCGATCATCTCGCGTGCCTCCTCTAGACGCTCGCTGATGTTCAGGTCGGCCAGGGTATAGCCCAGGGCGTTGAGAGCCATGGCGTTGTCGGGATTGCGTTCGATGATGCGACCCAGGTCGCGCTCCATGGCCTCGAGGTCGCCGGATTCCCAGGCGCGCATCGCGCGAAGATAAAGAAGCGCCTCATCGTTGGGGGTGCGATCGAGCTCGCGGTCGAGCAGGGCGCTGGCGTCGTCGGCGAGGCCGGCACGTTCCAGCAGTTCCACTTCAAGGGTGACCAGGTCGGCGAAATGCGCCTCGTGGCGCAGTCGCTCGATACGCAGGAAGGCACGGGCGTCGAGCAGGCGATCGTCCTCGATCAGCATCTCGGCGGCGCGCAGGCGTGCCGGCAGAAACTCGGGCCCCGGAGCCACCTGGCGATAGTACAGCAGGGCGTTGTCCACCTCGCCTTCCGCCTCGGCGGTGGCGCCGAGCAGCAGGAAGGCCAGCGGCGGGGTGTCGGCGTCGTCCACCAGCGGCAGCAGCAAGCGCCGGGCCGACTCGGTGGCGTGTTCGTCGAGGTAGAGTCGGGCAAGCGCCAGGCGCAACTCTCCACTGCCGGCATGAGTCTCGAGCAGGGCATCGGTGCGGGCCTCGGCGGCGGCGACATTGCCCAGACGCAGTTCACTCTGGGCCAGCAGCAGGATGAAGCGGGCATCGTCCGGGGAGACGGCAAGCCCGCGACGAGCGGCATCGCGAGCGCCTCGATGATCGCCGCGCTCCTGGGCCAGGCGAGCCCGAGTCAGCCAGAGTGCCGGCAGCGCAGGCGCGCTATCGCCCAGGCGTGCCAGGCGCCGTTCGGCCGCGTCGGTATCTCCGGCGGAGACCTCCAGCAGTGCGGTGGCCAGTTCGGCATCCTGACGGACGGCCCCCTGAGGCGCACGGGGCAGCCATTGACGCAGCAGCGAAAGCAGCGGTACCGGATTGGCGTTCTCGGCCAGCGCGGCCTCGATGAAGCCGGTCAGGTCGCTTTCGCTGCCGCGTTCGATCAGTGTCAGGCGCTGGCGAAGCGCCTCGGACCAGTCGCCGCGCTGAACGGCCAGTCCGGCCAACAGCCGCGAGGGCGCCTCGGCATCGGGGGCCAGGGCCTGCCAGCGATCGGCGGCCCGGGCCAGCAGCTCGCTGTCGTTGCTGAAGCTGGCCGCCAGGGCGGCGCGCTCGGCCAGCGTCGGGGTGGCGTAACGCTCGGTGGCCTCCAGGTAGCCCAGGGCGGCGCGTCGGTAGTCGCCGCGCTGGCCGGCCAGTTCGGCAGTGAGCAGGGTGGCCAGCCCCGCGGCATCCAGGCCTCGGGTGATCGGCGGCGCCCCGGCCAGCGGGTCGTCCTGGTGCTCCCCCGCCCCGTCCACTGCCGACAGCGTCTGACAGCCGGCCAACAGCACCGCCAGTGCCAGCGGGGCGAGGCGGATGGGAAGGGGGCGAAGTCGCGTTGGGAGAACGGCAGGCATGGGAGTCTCGTTGGCGGGGCCGAGGAACCAGCATAACGGCTTGGCCGGCGCGGGCAAAGCGCACCACCTTAGGCGGCCAAGCAGGCGACGCTATGGTAGAATCTTCCGCCAATGATCAGTATGCCGCCAAGGCCGGCCACCACTAGCAAAGATGCCCGACGCATGACGCTGCTTGCCCTAGGAATCAACCATCGAACCGCCACCGTAGAGGTGCGCGAGCAGGTTTCCTTTAGCCCGGCCCAGATGGAGATGGCGCTCGGTGAGCTGCGCGGCTTGCCTCAGGTCAGGGAAGCGGCAGTTCTCTCGACCTGCAACCGCACCGAGCTCTATTGTGTCACCGAGCCCCAGGGAGAGACGGCCGTCCTCGACTGGCTGGGCCGCTTCCATGACCTGCCGGTGGCGGATCTCACGACCTGTGCCTACCACTACCTTGACAACGATGCCGCCCGCCATCTGATGAGGGTTGCCGTGGGGCTTGACTCCATGGTGCTGGGTGAGCCACAGATCCTCGGCCAGCTCAAGGACGCCTACCAGGCGAGTCGCCACGCCAAGGGGCTCGGCAAGGAGCTCGAGTGTCTCTTCCAGCACACCTTCGCGGTGGCCAAGCAGGTTCGCACCGAGACCGGCATCGGCCGTAATCCGGTGTCGGTGGCCTATGCGGCGGTGAGCCTGGCCAGCCGCATCTTCGATGACTTCGGTCGCGCCCGGGCCCTTCTGATCGGTGCCGGCGAGACCATCGAACTGGTGGCCCGCCACCTTCACGAGGCGGGCGTGCGCCAGATCACCGTGGCCAACCGCACCCGCGAGCGGGCCGAACTGCTGGCCGGCGGCCTGGGCGGGCGCGCCATCGCCCTGGACGGGATTCCCGACGCCCTGGTGGAGGCCGATATCGTCATCTCCTCCACCGCTGCCCCCCTGCCGATCATCGGCAAGGGCATGGTGGAGCGTGCCCTGAAGAAGCGCCGTCATCGGCCGATCTTCATGGTCGATATTGCCGTGCCCAGGGACATCGAGCCCGAGGTTGGCAAGCTCTCGGACATCTTTCTCTACTCCGTCGATGACCTTCAGGAGGTGATCGAGGAGAATCGCCGTCATCGTCAGGTGGCCGCCGATCAGGCCGAATCGCTGATCGAACACGGCGTGGGTGCCTGGCTCCATGAGCGGCGAATCCGCAGCGGCGGCGAGCTGATCCACGACTTTCGAGCACGCGGTGAGTCGCTGCGGGACCACTCCCTCGAGCAGGCCCTGGCACGATTGGGCCACGGCGAGGACCCCGAGGCGGTGGTGCGCCGCCTGGCCCATCAGCTCACCAACCGGTTGCTGCATCGCCCCACCGTGGCGCTGCGCGAGGCCGCTTCCGTCGAACGCCACGACCTGCTTGAGGCCGCCGGCGCCCTGCTGCTCGACGCCGCCCCCGACAAGACCCGATAGGACAACCCATGAAAGCTTCCCTGCGTCAGCGCCTCGACGCCTTCGGCGAGCGCTTCGAAGAGCTCTCTGCCCTGCTGGCGGAGCCCGAGGTGATCGGCGACCAGAGCCGCTTCCGCGACTACTCCCGCGAATACGCCGAACTCGAGCCCCTGGTGGAAGCCTGGCGCGAGTTCCGCGGCGTGGAGGGCGATATCGATGACGCCGAGCAGCTCGCCTCCGACAGCGACCCGGAGATGCGGGAGCTGGCCGCCCAGGAGCAGGCCGAGGGGCGCGAGAAACTGGAGACGCTGGACGAACGGCTCAAGCAGTTGCTGGTGCCCAAGGACCCCGACGATGGCCGCAGTGTCTTCCTGGAGGTGCGCGCCGGCACCGGGGGCGACGAGGCGGCGCTGTTCGCCGGCGATCTGTTCCGCATGTACTCCCGCTATGCCGAACAGCACGGCTGGAAGGTAGAGGTGGTCAGCGCCAGCCACGGCGAGCAGGGGGGGTACAAGGAGATCATCTCGCGCATCAAGGGCGAAGGCGTCTACGCGCGGCTCAAGTTCGAGTCCGGCGCCCACCGGGTGCAGCGGGTGCCGGCCACCGAGTCCCAGGGGCGCATCCACACCTCCGCCTGTACCGTGGCCGTGATGCCCGAGGCCGATGCGGTGGGCGACATCGAGATCAACTCCGCCGACCTGCGCGTGGACACCTTCCGCTCCAGCGGCGCCGGTGGTCAGCACGTCAACACCACCGATTCCGCGATCCGCATCACCCACCTGCCCAGCGGGGTGGTGGTGGAGTGTCAGGAGGAGCGCAGTCAGCACAAGAACCGCGCCAAGGCGATGTCGCTGCTGGCGGCGCGGCTCCGGCAGACCGCCGTGGATTCGCGTCGCCAGGCCCAGGCCGATGAGCGCAAGAGCCTGGTGGGCTCCGGCGATCGCAGCGAGCGCATACGCACCTATAATTTCCCACAGGGTCGGGTCACCGATCATCGCATCAACCTGACGCTCTACAAGCTCGGCGAGGTGGTCAGCGGCGAACAGCTCGACGAGGTGATCGAACCGCTGATCCACGAGTATCAGGCGGAACAGCTCGCCGCCCTGCAGCAGGAGGGCTGACTTGAGCAATGAGTGCGCGAGCCTCGATGCCCTGCTGCGGGAGGCCACGGCACGCCTCGCTGCCGCCGGCTCGCCCAGTGCCCGGCTCGACGCGGAGGTGCTGCTCTGCCACCTGCTCGAGGTGGATCGCACCTGGCTCTATACCTGGGGGGACCGTGAGGCCGGGGCAGCGCTGCAGGCCCGCTTCGACGCGCTGCTGGCGCGGCGCGAGACCGGCGAGCCGGTGGCCTATCTCACCGGCGAGCGGGAGTTCTGGGGGCTTAGCCTGGCCACCGAGCCCAGCACCCTGATTCCGCGTCCCGACACCGAGACCCTGGTGGAGGTCGCCCTGGAGAAGGCGGTCGCGTCATTCGGGCGCCTGCTGGATCTGGGCTCCGGTACCGGCGCCATCGCGCTGGCCATGGCCAGCGAGCGACCGGGCTGGAGGGTGCTGGGGGTGGACCTGCGTCACGAGGCGGTCGCCCTGGGCGAACGCAACGCCGCACGGCTGGGTATTCCCAACGTTGCGTTTCGCCAGAGCGACTGGTTCGCTGCCCTGGGTCAGGAAAAGAAGGCCGGAGAGCGCTTCGACCTGATCGTCTCCAATCCGCCCTATCTCGCCGACGATGACCCGCACCTGGTGCGGGGCGACGTGCGTTTCGAGCCGCGCAGCGCCCTGGTGGCCGGCGATGGCGGCCTGGCTGACCTGCGCCACCTGGCGCGTGAGGCCCGTGAGCACCTGGCGCCGGGTGGCTGGCTGCTGCTCGAACACGGTGCCCAGCAGGGCGTGGCGGTGCGCGAGGCCCTGGTGGATGCCGGCTACGAGACGGTGGTCGGCCGCGGCGACCTGGCCGGCCGTGAACGGGTCAGCCTGGGTTGCTGGCCGGGTGGTTGAGGGTCCCACTGGCAGTGGCCGCAGGGGGTGTGGTACATCTTGATCGGAAAATAACACCGAAAGCCGCCGTGATTTCATGGCTGAAGACCCGGATGCCGCTATCGTGGCGGCCGTTTTCAGTCGTATCGACTGTGGAGCGGCATGTCCTGTCACCCCCGAAACCGGTCAGCAACTACCATCATGAAACCCAAGTCCCGCTCCCTCGACCGCATCGACCTCAAGATCCTGCGCTGCCTGCAGGATAACGCCCGTATCTCCTATGTCGACCTCGCCGCCCAGGTGGGGCTCTCCACCACACCCTGCCTGGAAAGGGTCAAGCGCCTGGAGCGCGCGGGTGTGATCCGAGGCTACAAGGCGGTGCTCGACCCCCGGGCCCTGAAGGCCAACCTGCTGGTATTCGTGGAGATCAGCCTGGAGACCCAGTCGCCGGCGGTGTTCGACGAGTTTCGCCGCGCCGTCTCCAAGCTGCCCCAGATCCAGGAGTGCCATCTGGTCTCCGGGCAGTTCGACTACATTCTCAAGTGCCGCATCCCCGAGATGTCCGCCTATCGTCAGCTGCTCGGCGACGTGGTGCTGACCCTGCCGGGGGTCAAGGAGTCAAAGAGCTATGTGGTGATGGAGGAGGTGAAGGAGGAGTTCTCCCTCCACGTTCCCGACATCGAGGAGTTCGACGGCAAGTGACCGCGACCATGAATGACACCGACCTGCTGCGCTACAGCCGCCAGATCATGCTGGCCCAGATCGATATCGAGGGCCAGGAGCGGCTCCTGGCCGGTCGAGCCCTGGTGGTAGGCGCCGGCGGGCTGGGCTCGCCGGCGGCCCTCTACCTGGCTGCAGCCGGGGTCGGCCGGCTGACCCTGGCCGATGCCGACGCGGTGGAGCTCTCCAACCTGCAGCGCCAGATCGCCCACGGCGAGGCGGACCT
>PWEV01000073.1 GCA_003553625.1 Halomonas sp. | reverse complement strand
GCGACGGCGACTTCGACCTGCTGGTGAGCCGTCTGCGCGAGCGCTTCGGGGTCAGGGTGACCGTGGTCGGCGTGGCGCCCCTCACCGCCGATTCCCTGGTGCGCGCGGCCAACGACTTTGTGTCCGTTGACGCCTCCCTGCTGCGCTAGCGCCGTCGCCGAAGGGGGATTGACCCTGATCAGGTTTCGCGTCAAACCTCTTATTTTTAGTGCGAGGAGGAAAGCGCGAGGCGCGCCAGCCCCTCTATTGACAGGCTAAATATAGCACGCTAGTTTATTTTTTATGGCTACTGTCCTCCGCGCTTATCGCTATCGCTTTTACCCAACGCCCGAGCAGACTGACCAGCTTGCCAGGACGTTTGGTTGCGTCCGGTACATCTACAACCACTTCCTGCGCGAGCGAACGGATGCCTGGTACGAGCGTCAGGAGCGCATGGGCTATAACGCCACCGCCAAGGCGCTTACCACCCTCAAGAAGCAGCCAGACACGCTGTTTCTCGCCGACGTGTCCAACGTCTGCCTCCAACAGTCATTGCGGCACCTCGATCGGGCCTTTGCCAACTTCTTCAAAGGCCATGCCCGCTACCCCACCTTCAAGAAGAAGCGCCGCCAACAGTCAGCCACTTACATGGCCAACGGCTTTCGCTGGCGCGATGGCCAGTTGTGGCTCGCCAAGCAGAAAGATCCGCTGGCCATCCGCTGGAGCCGGCCCTTCAGCGGCGAACCGAGCAGCATCACCGTCAGTTGCGACACCGCTGGCCGTTATCACGTCAGCTTCCTTGTGGAAGAGGAGCAGGCCGCGCTGCCGGTGACGCCGAAGATGGTCGGCATCGACCTGGGGCTGACCCACCGCGTCATCTCCAGCGACGGCGACAAGATTCCCAATCCGCGCTTTATCCGACAGACCGAGCGCAAGCTGGCCCGCGCCCAGCAGGCGCTGTCGCGCAAGCAGCGCGGCTCGAACAACCGGGCTAAAGCCCGGCTGAAGGTGGCACGGCTGCACGCCAAGCGGGCTGACCAGCGCCGCGATGCCACCCACAAGCTCACCACGCAGCTCATTCACGAGAACCAAGTGGTTGCGGCGGAGAGCTTGCAGGTCAAGAACCTGCTCCAGAACCGATCACTGGCGAAGGCGATCAGCGATGTGGGATGGCACCAGATCACCCTCCAGCTCGCCTACAAGGCCGAGTGGTACGGGCGCGATTTCGTGCAGATCGACAAGTGGTATCCCAGCTCGAAGCGCTGCTTCCACTGCGGCCACATCGCCGACACGATGCCGCTGAACGTCCGCACCTGGGACTGTCCGGCCTGTGGCACCGAGGGCATCGACCGCGACGTCAACGCGGCCCGCAACATCTTGCAGGCGGGCAAGGCGATCCTGGCCGGGGCTGACAAGCTCCGCCATCACGAGCAAACTACCGTGGGGCCCGCGGGAGGTTAAGCCTGTGGAGCTTGTGTCAGTCCGGCGGTGCCATCACCGAAGGCAACGGGCAGTGAAGCAGGAACCGGGGAGGCGACAACCCGGGAATCCTCCGCCTTCAGACGGAGGAGGAGGTCAAACACGTCAAGCAGCTCGCCCCGCCCTTGGCTAGGATAAACATAAGAGCTATGCGGCAGAGCGGCTGCGATTACGACAACAATGAGGAGGATGCGCCATGCGATTCCATCAGGTAAAAGAGTTGGTCGAGTGGGCGGCCGGTTACCATCGGCGCCTCGCCGAGCAGTTCACGGCACTGGCCGGCGGCGGCGTGGACGAGCGGGTGCGCATGGCGCTGGAGTACCTGGCCGAGCGCGAGCGCAAGCAGGAGAGCGACCTCACCGGCTATCTCGACGACGGCAGCGACCACAGCAAGGTGCTGGAGACCTGGTTCGACGACCCGGCCGACTTTCCCCATCCGCCGGTGCTCGAACGCATTCCCGGCTGCATCGACTGCGAGACCGTGCAGAGCGTGCTCTCCACCGCCTTGACGGCCCACCGTACCCTCCAGGACCTCTATGCCCACCGGGCCGAACTGGCCGGTGGTGACGATGAGCGGGCCTTCTTCGAGGCGCTGGCGAACGGCCACGAGGCAGAGGTGCGGCGCATCGCCCGCGATATCCAACGACTCGAAGACTACTGAGGAGTTCACAATGAGCGAACAGATCCTGTCCCCCAAGATGCTCGGCTACTGGACCGAAGAGACCCTCCAGGAGGTGCCGGACGACTCCGGTATCTACTGCGTGTTTCGTGCCGCCATGGATCCCGAGACCGATGAGATGGACGTTCAGGAACTGCTCTATGTAGGCGAGCATCGCAGTGCACGCTACGGCCTGAAGCATGACGAGCACCGTGACAGGTGGCACGCCTTCCCGCAGCCCGACGAGGAGATCTGGTATGCAGTGGGGCTGAGCGGACACGCCAACCGCGAGCGCCTGGCCGCCGCGATGATCAACGCTCACAAGCCGCGCTTCAACGCCGACAGCGAGTATCTCGAACGCTTCCCCTTCGACGCCACCACGGTGCATATCTACGGCAAGAAGCACAAGCTGCAGAGCATCTTCAACGTCGAGCGCCACGACTGAGCGGCCTTTGGTGAGAGGCGCCGGGGACAGGTCGTAGAGGGGGTCCTACGCCAGGGACGGCGTCGGTAGCGCCCAGGGAGGGGTTTACAGCGCCCCCTCGTAGACCTGTCGCCGGAACAGCCTCGAGCGATTCGGCCATCTGCAATTGCCCTTTCGGGTTGCGGTGCACAGTGTTACGCGCGGCCATAACCGGTACAATCGCGACCCTTCCATGCATCAACCGGGTCCTATCCTTGATCTCCACCGCCAACATCACCATGCAGTTCGGGGCCAAGCCCCTGTTCGAGAATGTCTCCATCAAGTTCGGCAACGGCCACCGCTATGGCCTGATCGGCGCCAACGGCTGCGGCAAGTCCACCTTCATGAAGATCCTCGGCGGCGACCTGGAGCCCTCCGGGGGGCAGGTGATGGTCGAGTCCGGCGCCCGGCTCGGCAAGCTGCGCCAGGACCAGTTCGCCTACGAGCAGGAGCGGGTCATCGACACCGTGATCATGGGCAATGTCGAGCTCTCCCAGGTGGCTGTCGAGCGCGAGCGTATCTACTCGCTACCCGAGATGAGTGAAGCGGACGGCATGGCCGTGGCGGATCTGGAGGTGCGCTTCGCCGAACTCGATGGCTATACCGCCGAAGCCCGGGCCGGCGAACTGCTGCTTGGGCTCGGCATCCCTCTCGAGCAGCACACCGGCCCCATGAGCGAGGTGGCGCCGGGCTGGAAGCTGCGCGTGCTGCTGGCCCAGGCGCTGTTCGCCGATCCCGATGTTCTCCTGCTCGACGAGCCAACCAACCACCTGGATATCAACACCATCCGCTGGCTGGAGGAGATGCTGAAGGCGCGCAACAGCACCATGATCATCATTTCCCACGATCGCCACTTCCTCAACAGCGTCTGTACCCATATGGCGGACCTGGACTACGGCGAGATTCGGCTGTTCCCGGGCAACTACGATGAGTACATGACCGCGGCTACCGCCGCCCGCGAGCGCCAGCACGCCGACAACGCCAAGAAGAAGGCGCAGATCGCCGATCTGCAGGCCTTCGTCAGCCGCTTCTCGGCCAATGCCTCCAAGGCCAAGCAGGCTACCTCCCGGGCGCGCCAGATCGACAAGATCAAGCTCGAGGAGATCAAGCCCTCGAGCCGGGTCAGCCCCTTCATCCGCTTCGAGCAGGCGCGCAAGATCCATCGCAACGCCGTCAACGTCGAGGGGCTCACCCAGGGCTACCCCGGCGAGGCACCGCTGCTGGAGCGCTTCGGCATGACCGTGGAGGCCGGCGAGCGCATCGCCATCATCGGCCCCAACGGCATCGGCAAGACCACCTTGCTGCGCACCCTGGCAGGTGAGCTTGCGCCGCTGGCCGGCAGCGTGAAATGGACCGACAGCGCCGACCTGGGCATCTTCGCCCAGGATCACGCCGACGACTTCGCCAATGAGGCGACCCTGTTCGAGTGGATGGCCCAGTGGACCACCGGCGGTGAGCAGGTGGTCCGCGGCGCCCTGGGCCGGATGCTCTTCTCGAGCGACGACATCGGCAAGTCGGTCAAGGTGATCTCCGGCGGCGAGCAGGGGCGCATGCTGTTCGGCAAGCTGATCCTGACCCGGCCCAACGTGCTGCTGATGGATGAGCCCACCAACCACCTGGACATGGAGTCCATCGAGGCGCTCAACCTGGCCCTCGAGCACTACCCGGGCACCCTGATCTTCGTCAGCCACGACCGCGAGTTTGTCGGCTCCCTGGCCACTCGTATCCTCGACATGAGCGAGACCGGGATCAGCGACTTCAGCGGCAGCTACGACGACTACCTGAGAAGTATGGGCCTGTTCGGCTGATCCTCCCGCGGCGTTGAGGCATTGCATGGCCGTGGGGCCGACGCTCGACTAGGGTGAAGGTGTTGCCTGCCCCTGGGAGGGCAGGTGTTACCGCAAGGATGCCCATGCCCTGGCTAAAGTTCCTTCACATCATTGCCCTGGTGAGCTGGTGTGGTCTGCTGCTCTATCTGCCGGCCCTGCTCTGCCAGCTGGCTCGGCCACAGGAGGTGGCCCGGGGCTTCTCGCCCGGCGCGCCGCCGCTGCCAAGGCTGCTCTACAACAGCCTGGCGAGTCCCGCCGCGCTGCTCGCCATCGCCTCCGGTACCCTGCTGTTCGTCCTCCACGGACTGGCCGATCCCTGGCTGGTGCTCAAGCTGCTGGCGGTGAGTGCCATGGTGCTCGCCCACGGCCTTTGCGGCTGGCTGCTGCTGCGCCTGGAGCAGGAGCGGCCCCGTGGCGTGATCGCCGGCGCGATGCTGGCGGGTGGCGTGGCGGGGCTCGCGATGCTGGCGGTGGTCGGCCTGGTGCTGGCCAAACCGGAACTCTGAGCCCGGGGAGTGAAGAAAATGCCGAAGTCTCACACCTTAGTCGTCGAGATCCACGCCCACCGCATGCTCGTAGACCAGTTGCCCGCCGAGAAAACCGACCAGGGCGATCAGCGCCGCGGTGGCCAGGCTCAGGGCCAGGCCCCAGGGAAGCAGCGCCTCGCCGAGGAAGCGCCACAGCCAGTTCAGCGATGCCAGCGACAGCATCACCACCGCCACCATGGCGTGACTCCAGGCGGTGATCAGCCGGCGAATCCGTCGGACGGTCACCAGATCGATGAGGCCGGCAAGGCTCGCTACCCAGCCGCCCAGGGCGCCCACCCCGGCCAGCCACAGGGAGGCGCGAGCCCAGAAGGGGTCCTGGGTGTAGAGGTACCCCAGGTCGCTGGCCACCAGGGCCAACAGGGCGGCCACCGGGAAGTGGATCATCACGGGGTGCAGCGGGTGACCGGCGACGGCGGCGCGGCTGTGGATGGAGCGCTGGGGCGAGCGGGGCATGGCGGCGTCCCTGTCGGTGGCGTTGGGGGTGATCGCGTTAGAGACAGTGAAGGCCGCCGCGGCCGGCGGGTCAACCAGAACCCGACACCCCCGGCGATGCCCGCGTTGCTGATTCTGGTGCTGATCACGGCGCTGGCCGGCTGCAGCGGCAGTCACTCCATCCTCGACCCGGCGGGGCCCGCGGCTCGGGATGTGGCCTGGCTGTGGTGGGCCATGCTGATCGGCTTTGGCCTGGTGTTCCTGGTGGTGGTGGCGCTGTGGCTGGCCGCCTTCCGGCCACGTGACCGCGCCGAGCGAAGCCCCGGCCAACCCGATACTTACGATGTGGAGCGCCGCCAGGGGCTTCGCTGGATACTGGGCGGCGGCATCCTGCTGCCTGGCGTCACTATCCTGGTGCTGCTGGCCTTCGGAGTGCCCGCCGGTCAGCGCCTCATGCCCCTGCCGCTGCCCGGCGGCGAGACGCCGCGGGTGATCGAGGTCACCGGCCACCAGTGGTGGTGGGAGGTGCGCTATCCGGATGGGGCGGGCGAGGTGGTCACCGCCAACCATCTGGTGATGCCGGCCGGTGAACCGGTGGATTTCCACGTCACCGGGGCCGACGTCATCCATGCCTTCTGGGTGCCGCGGCTGGGTGGCAAGATCGACATGATCCCGGGGCGCATCAACCGCATCCGCCTCCAGGCCGACAGGCCGGGGGTGTTCGGGGCCCAGTGCGCCGAATACTGCGGGGTGCAGCATGCCCATATGCAGCTCCACCTGGAGGCGGTGCCTCCGGAAGACTTCGGGGCCTGGCTGGCGGCGCGGCGCGACGCAGAGCCCGAGTCGCCCGCCCTGGATGACCAGCACGCCTCGGCCCGGGACTCCTTCACCGCGAACTGCGCCAGCTGCCACCGGGTGGCGGGGCTCAGCGAGGGTGAAATCGGGCCCGACCTCTCGGATATTGGCGCCCGTGCCACCCTCGGCGCCGGTACCCTGGCCATGGAGGAGGGTGCCATCGCCCGATGGCTTGCCGAGCACCAGCACTTGAAGCCCGGTAATCGCATGCCCGCCCATGACCATCTTGCGCTCGAGGATCTCGAGGCCCTGGGCGCATGGCTGGAGACCCTGCGCCCATGAGTGAATCGATGCGAACGACCCCCGAGGTCGAGCGCCTGCATAGCGAACTCTCGGCGGTGTGGGGCAATCCCCGCGGCTGGCGCGGCGTCTTCAGCGTGGTCAACCACAGCACTTTGGGGCTGCGCTTCATGGCCACGGGGCTGGTGTTCTTCCTGCTCGGGGGGGTGCTGGCGATGCTGATCCGCACCCAGCTGGCGCTCCCCGACCAGGACTTCATGCCACCGGAGATCTACGCCCAGGTCACCACCATGCATGGCACGGTGATGATGTTCCTGTTCGCGATCCCCATGCTGGAAGGGCTCGCGATCTATCTCATCCCCAAGATGATCGGTGCTCGGGACCTGGTCTGTCCGCGTCTCACCGCCTTCGGCTACTGGTGCTACCTGTTCGGCGGGATCATCCTCTTCGCGAGCCTCTTGCTGGAGATGGCCCCGGATAGCGGCTGGTTCATGTACACCCCGTTGAGCAGCAGCGAATTTGCCCCGGGGCCGGGCTCGGACTTCTGGCTGCTGGGCATTACCTTCGTGGAGATCTCGGCGCTCTCTGCCGGGGTGGAACTTACCGTATCGATCCTGCGCACCCGGGCGCCGGGCATGGCGCTGCACCGCATGCCGCTGTTTGCCTGGTACATCCTGGCCATGTCGCTGATGATCGTGGTGGGCTTCCCGCCGCTGATACTGGGCAGCGTGCTGCTGGAACTGGAGCGCGCCGCCGGGATGCCCTTCTTCACGGTGGCCGGGGGCGGCGACCCCATCCTCTGGCAGCACCTCTTCTGGCTGTTCGGCCACCCGGAGGTCTACATCATCTTCCTGCCGGCGGCGGGCATCGTCTCGACGCTGGTCCCGGTGTTCGCCGGACGGCCCATCATCGGTTACGGCTGGGTGGTGTCGGCCATCGTCATCACCGGCTTCATCAGCTTCGGGCTCTGGGTCCACCACATGTTCACCGTGGGCATCCCCCAGCTTGCCCAGGCCTTCTTCTCGGCGGCCAGCATGCTGGTGGCGGTGCCCACTGCCATCCAGGTGTTCGTCTGGCTGGCCACGCTCTGGCTCGGCAGGCCGCGCATGAGCCTGCCGATGCTGTGGATCACCGGCTTCCTGGTGATCTTCGTCTGCGGCGGGCTCACCGGCGTCATGCTGGCGCTGGTGCCCTTCAACTGGCAGGTCCACGACACCCACTTCGTGGTGGCGCATATGCACTACGTACTGGTGGGCGGCATGTTCTTCCCGCTGCTGGCGGGGGCCTACTACTGGCTGCCGCTGGTCACCGGTCGCATGCCATCGGAGCGTCTCGGACGGCTCGGCTTCTGGCTTACCTTCCTGGGCTTCAACCTCACCTTCCTGATCATGCACTGGACCGGCCTGCTCGGCATGCCGCGTCGCATCTACACCTATGACAGCGCCATGGGCTGGGACCTCTACAACCTGATCTCCTCCATCGGCGGCTTCATGATGGCGGCGGGTATCGCCGCGGTGCTGGTGGATCTCGTGGTTCACGGCCGCTACGGTCGCCGGGCGCCGCATAACCCCTGGGGAGCGGACACCCTGGAGTGGAGCCTGGCGATGCCGCCACCGAACTACAACTTTGCCAGTCTCCCGCGGGTGGAGAGCCGCCATCCGCTCTGGGAGAACCCCACCCTGGGCGACGAGATCGCCCGCGGCGAGCACGCTCGACCCGGCGCCGCCCACGGGCGCCGAGAACTGCTCGGCAGTGAGGCGCTCACCGGTCGGGTGCGGGAAGTGATCCACCTGCCCGGCAACAGCCTTCTGCCGCTCTTCGCCGCGCTTTGCCTGGCGGTGGTCTGCGTGGGCCTGCTGATGCGCATTTATCCCTTGTCCCTGGTGGGCCTGGCGGGTGCGGGCGTGCTGCTGCTGCGCTGGTCGTGGGAGAACGGCGGTCACTCACGCGCTGCGCCCCTGGGCCACAATGACCCCGAGGATCCACCGCTGCACTCGCGCACCGCCGACGGCCCCGGGCGCTGGACCATGGGGGTGGCGCTGCTCGCCGACGGCGCCTTCTTCCTCGCGCTGCTGTTCGGTTGGTTCTACCTGTGGACGGTGTCTCCTCAGTGGCAGATGCCCGACCAGTCGCCGCTTTCGCTGCCGCTGCTACTGGCCTCCGGGGCGGCCCTGACGCTGGGCACCCTGTGGCTGGAGCGTCGGGTGGCGGCGCTTCGGCGCGGGCACGAGGCGGGGCTCACCCTGGTGCTCTCGGCCATCGCCGCGCTGGGCGGACTGCATGTGGCCCTGCTGGTGGCCGCTCTGCTGGCCGCGGGACTTGAGCCCACCGCCACGGCCCACGACGCTACGCTGCTGGTGGGTCTCGCCTACCTGCTTGTGCACGGTGGGCTGGCCGCCATCCTGATCGCGCTGCAGGCGTGTCGCGCGGGGCTCGGCCTGGTTGGCGCCCGGCTGCCTTTCGAACCCGGTGTGGTGGCACTGCTATGGCGCTACCAGCTGGGCGTCTTCTGGATTCTCTCGGCGGCCATTGCCCTGCTGCCTCGGCTGACGGGAGCGGGCTCATGACGGCACTAGGTCGCTGGCTGGCACCGAGCCACCCGGCCCAGCTGCTGCTGGGCCTGACCATTTGGAGCCTGTGGTTCGTGGCCCTCTACGGCGGCCTCTCGGTGGCCTGTGAGCTGGCGCCACCGGCGCCAAGGCAGGGGGCGCTGACAGGCATCAACACCTGGCTCGCCGTGCTCACCCTGGCGACCCTGGCACTTCTCGCCTGGCTGGCTTGGCGGGGACTGTGCGCGGGCCGTGAGACGGTGGGGAGCGCACGATTCATCGCCTTGGTAGGGGCCGGGTTGCACCTATTCTCGGCCGCGGGGGTGGCCTTCGTGGGTCTGCCTCTCGTCGTACTGACGCCCTGCCTATGAAACCTGGTTCTGCCAACGCGCTGTTTCGGATGAACGTCAGTCGAACGGCGTTCCTGCTTATGGCTTCCAGCGTCCGAGTCCGCGCTCCGGCACCATGCGTCCGAAGTAGATCAGCCCGAATGCCAGCCATGCCAGGGTGAGAGTGGTTGTCAGTGCCAAGATGGCCGGCGCCCCGAAGTGTGCGATCAAGGGCAGGGAGGCCGCCGTGAACAGGCCGCCGCCGACCACGGGTTCGAACATCAGCTGCTTGTAGCCGAAACTTTCCAGTGCCCCCGAGCGATTCTTGGGATCGGCCATGCGCATCAGCAGTAGCCCCGTGACGGTCACGCCCATGGACTGACCGAAGTCACCGATACCCCGTTCGAACCAGTGCTCCGGAATGACCCGGGGCGCGACCACAATCAGCACGAACAGTGACCAGCCGATACCGGCGGCCGCCAACAGTAGGAAGGGAATCAGGAAGTCGCCGATGGCGGCCAGTGATAGTGTAGCCATGGCCGCGACGATGGTGAAGTCCAGGGCGGAACCGGCAATGCGTGACGTGGCGCGACTCGAGACATGTCGTTCCAGACCGAAACGCATGATAATCAGCTGGAGGATAACGCCGCCGATCATGGCGATGGGAAAAAGTGGTACATGGGCCATGATCTCGAGGCCATCACCACGTGCCCAAGTCACCTGCTCGATCCACTGCAGTCCACTGAGCAGCACCCAGCCGATAGCGATGGCGACCCCTATCAGGCCCACATGCAGACTGAGTGGGTCGGTGGGGCCCGCCTCCAGGGCCAGCTCCTTCTTTAATTCGGTGTACTCCTCGGTGGAGGGCTTATCGCCGTCCTCCATCAACGTCTCGGGGTCGTTGCGCTTCCCCTCGGGACTGACGATCTCGCGCCGGGCGGCGACATTGATCAGCACGGTCCCGATCAGCACGCCGAAGACGAGGCCGATTGTCGCCAGTCCCAGCGCCAGGTCGGCTCCCTCCTCGAAGCCCAGCTCGCTGAAGGTATCCGACAGTCCGGCGGCGGTGCCATGCCCCCCCTCGAAGCCGATCTCGATCAGTGCACCGACCATGGGATTCATGCCGAAGAAGGGAGTGAGAACCAGCAGGGCGAGCGTCAGCCCCACTGCGTACTGCCCCCAGGCGATGGTCTGGCCCACGACGACCTGAGGTCCGGCCCGTAGCCAGATAGTTTTGAGACCGGGGATGGGGCGGCCAAGGAAAAGGGCAGCGAAGACCACATTGATTAACAGCCCCGGTAGGGCCGCCCAGCTTTCCTGTACGTACTCGGGAAAGAGGCCTTCGCCACCTGTGGCGGGCAGACCGATACGCTCTCCCAGCACTTCGGGACCCAGTAGCAGTAACAGTAAGCCCCCTAACACGGAACTTGGCAGATATAGTCGCCGTATCCAGCCCATCCAGTGTCGCAGGGCATTGCTCGCCAACAGCACCATGCCGATGATCATCAGTGCCACGAAGATTTGGCCAACCGTCACCGTCATGGCTGCTTCCCTTCTTGAGATTTCGCTGATTGCTGCTCAGGCGTGCCGGGAGCGCTGAGTCAACCCTAGTCTAGTTGTCATCGGTCGGCGTTGCTGCGTCCGCCCGAGAGTGCTAAGAGAGGGGGCTCAGCGCGGGTGCCGAGAATGTTCCTGACTCTCGCCCGCTCTTGTCCCGCCCGGTCTTGTTTGTAGGAGAGCCCCATGGTCGCTCGCGTTGCCACCCCTGCGGACCTGGCAGAGCCTGGCGGCGACGTCCAGCTGCTGCGCTCGGTGGAGGGGATGTGGTGTACCAGTTGCGCCCTGGCCATCGAACACCGTCTGGGCCGCCTGCCCGGGGTGAGCCGGGCGGGGGTCGACTACCTCTCCGCCACCCTGCTGGTGGAAGGCTCACCGTTGGCCGTGACCCACGAGCGGATCGGCGCCGCGGTAGGACGACTCGGCTACCGACTGTGCGACCTGGAGTCGGCGCCGGATGCCCGCACTCGCCTGGACGTGGAGAGCCGGGCCCTGGCCGGTCGGCTCTTGCTGGCTGCAGCGTTCGGCATGTGGACGATGCTGGCGTCGCTGTTGATCTATGTAGGCGCGCTTCCCGAGCCGCGCCTGGAGCGGGTGCTCGCCTGGGTGTCCGGTGCCTTCGCGCTGCCGGTGGTAACCCTGGCCGCCTGGCCCTTCTATCGCGCCGCCTGGCGGACCCTTCGCGCGGGTCGGCCGGGCATGGACGCCCTGGTCTCGCTGGGCGTCATGGGATCCCTCGCCGTCTCGATATGGCTGCTGGGGCGTGGTTCTTCGGAAGTCTACTTCGATACCGCGGTGATGCTGGTGATGCTGCTCCTGGCGGGGCGCTGGGTGGAGACCCTGGCCCGCTACCGAGGGCTGCGGGCGCTGGAGGGGCTGGCTCCACTGCCCGAGCGGGTCCATCGGATGCCGGACAAGGGGGGTAGCGAGAGCCAGCGCGGAAAAAGGAGCAACGAGGAGGCGGTGGCCGCGGCCGAGGTAGCATGTGGCGAGCGGATTCTCGTGGCGACGGGGGAGACCCTGGCGCTGGATGGGGAGTTGGAGGACGTCGAGGCGCAGCTCGACCTCTCCCTGCTCACCGGCGAGAGCCGTCCCCGCACCCTGACCCGAGGCGCGGTGCTCACGGCGGGCTGTCGTAACCTGGGCGAGCCCTTCATCCTGAGGGTGACCGCCGGGGTGGGCGCGCGGCGGCTTGACGGCCTGCAGCGTCAGGTGCAGGCCCTGCAGGCGGGTAAGGGAGAGCTGCGCCGGGTGGCCGAGCGCTTCGCTGCCTGGCTCAGCCCCGCCGCCGTGGCGCTGGCCCTGCTCACCCTGGTGGTGCTGTTGCTCACGGGAGTGGCGGTGGAGGAGGCCGCCGTGCGAGCCCTGTCGGTACTGGTAGTGGCCTGCCCCTGTGCGGTGGGACTGGCGGTGCCGATGGCCAGCCTGGCGGGCACTGCCCGAGCGCTGGAGGCCGGCGTGGTGTTTCGCGACTCGTCAGCCCTGGAACTTGCCGGTCAGGCCCGCACCGTGGCCTTCGACAAGACCGGCACGCTGACCCGCGGGACGCTGCGACTCGCTTCACTGCGCCCGGTCCCGGGGGTGGACGAGGACGAACTGCTGGCGCTGGCGGCCCGTGCCGAGTGGGGCAGCGAGCACCCCTTGGGGCTGGCAATCCGCGCCGCCGCCGCCGAGGCGAAGCTCGACCCGGGGCAGGCGCCGACGGCAATCGTTGAGCACCCCGGCCGGGGCCGCGAGGTGTGCGAGGCGGATGGCGTGCGTCTGTGTATCGGCGCTCCCGGCTGGCTGCCTCCTGGCCGGGACGTTCGGGGCGCCTCGCGGCACCGAGAGGGTATCGGCCCACCCTGGGCCACCGAGGTGGCGCTCTCCCGTGACGGGGCGTGGCTGGGAACCCTGTGGCTCGAGGACGAGCCCGACCCATCGGCGCCGGTCAGCCTGGACGCGCTGCGTCGCCGGGGTCTCACGCTGGCGCTGATCAGCGGCGATCGGCCGGCGCTGGTGCACCGCCTCGGCCGGTTGCTGGGGATGGCACCCGAGGCCTGCTTCGGCGGGCGCTCGCCGGAGGCGAAGCGCCTCCTGGTAGCGGCGCTGCCGGCGCCGGTGCTCTATGTCGGCGACGGCATCAACGATGCCCCGGCCCTGGCCGCGGCGTCGGTGGGGATCGCCACCGCGGACGCCAGCACCGCCGCCCGGGACGCCGCTGCGATCCAGCTGCTGGTTGCCGGGGTACAGGGCGTGCCCGCGGCGCTTGCCATCGCCGTTGCCACACGCCGGGTGATGCACCAGAACCTGGTGCTCTCGGCGCTCTATAACGCCCTGGCCCTGGGCCTCGCCGCCTGGATGGTGATTCCGCCCCAGGTGGCGGTGCTGGCCATGCTGGCCAGTTCGCTCTCGGTGGTGGGCAATGCGGCCCGACTGGGGCTGGGTGGGCCCGACCGAGACGCCGCCCGGGGCCAGATGGCTGGCAGTCGAGTGCCATCCCCCGGCGGCGCCTCGGCGCTCTCAACAGAAGCCCGGGCGGGCAGGACCCGCGCAACCCGCCTAGGATGAGAATTTCCAGCACCCGTCACGGGTGCCTCGACCGATGAGGACTCCAATGGCCGAAGAACCGACCCGATCCGCCAACCGACGCCTTCTGCCGAGGCTGCTGCCGTTGCTCGAGACTCCCCCGGAAGGGAGCGAGGAGGTGCTGGAGGCCCACGCGCTCATCGATGATGCCCTGCGTGCCCGGGCCACCGATATTCACCTCGACCCCCACCTGGAGCACCTGCGCATCCGCCTGCGCATCGATGGCCGGGTGATCGAGGCCCTGCGCATCGATGCCGGCATGGGCGCGCGCCTGACCAACCAGTTCAAGGTGCTGGCGGGCCTCAATCCGGTGCCGTCACTGGCTGCCGCCGATGGCAGCTTCAGCTGGCCGCCCGGCGAAGAGGGCAGTGAGGAGACCTTCCTGCGGGTTACCGCGGTGAGCTGTGTCGCCGGCGAGAAGATGGCGATCCGTTTCCTGGCCCCGCCGGAGACCTTCCGGGACACCCTGTCGCTGGGTATTGGCGAGCAGGGCGCTCGCGGGATTCGGCGCTGGATGGACGCCACCGGCGGCATGCTGCTGGTGGCCGGCCCGACCGGGTCGGGCAAGACCACGACCCTGTATACGCTGCTCAACCAGCTGCGGCTCTCGGACAGCCACGTGATCACCCTGGAGGATCCCGTGGAGTACGAGGTTCCCGGGATCAACCAGATCCAGGTGGACGAGGCCAGCGGACTCGACTTCGCTACGGGGACTCGTTCACTGCTGCGCCTCGATCCAGACTATGTGCTGATTGGCGAGATCCGCGACCCCGACTCGGCCCGGGCTGCCCTCAACGTGGCGGGAAGCGGCCGCTCGCTGATGGGCACCCTGCATAGCCGCGATGCGGTGGGGGTGGTCTCCAGCCTGCGCCACCTCGGGCTGGGCGACGCCGAGATCAGCGCCAACCTGGGACTGGTGGTCGCTCAGCGCCTGGTGCGCCGGCTCTGCGAGCATTGCCGCGAGCGTGGCCCCTTGCCGTCGCGCGAGGCCGAATGGCTCGACGCCATGGGCATGACATTGCCCGACGAGGCTTGGCGCCCCGCCGGCTGCGACCGCTGCGATGGCCTGGGGTTTCGCGGTCGCACCGGGGTCTTCGAGGTGTGGCAGCCCACCGCCGCCGATCACGGACTGATCCTGCGCAATGCCGATGAGTCGCGACTGCGCCGCGCCCTGCTGGAGCGCGGCGAGACGCTGATGCTGCAGGACGGCCTGACCAAGGCCGAGCAGGGGTTGACCAGCCTGGGAGAGGTGCTGCGCATGGGGGCGCTGCTGCCCAGTTGAAGCCGCTAGTCCACTCCTGGAATCAGGGGCGGCGCAACACCTCAGGGTCGCCTTCTCCGGCCAGGGCATCCCGCTCTGCTGGGCTGAGCAGGGCCTCGAGGTCGAGTCCGGCCACTTCGCTCGCCGCCTCCAGCACGTGGGCCCAGGTCGCGCGGTTGGCAAACAGCATGCCGAAGGTATCCAGGGTGCCGCCGCGGTTGCGGTAGCCGAGGAAGCGCGAGCGCATGCCGGTATCCAGCGGGCGCAGCACCCCGGACAACGGCTCCGGCCGACAGTGGGAGAGAAACACGCGGGCGGAGACCTCCGGCACCAGGGTGCTGAGACGGCACTGGCTGAGCACCGCGCGCGACTCGCCCTCGTCACGGGCTTCACGCAGCTTGCCCGGCGCCTGAATCACGAAGAGGCTCGTCGCAATGCCGGCGTGGGTCAATCGCGCATGTGCCTGCTCCATCTCCGCGAGCTGGTAGGCGCCCACGGCGAACAGCTGCAGGCGCGGCGACTCGGCCTCACGCAGGCAGAGCAGGCCGTCCTCGGCGAGCCGCACGGCCTGTTCGGCATCCAGGGTCACCGGGACCGGGTTCTTGGGCACCACCATGACGGCGATACGCCCGCGGCTGGCATAGAGCGCGAGCAGGGCGGCGGCGGCGCTGGGGGCGTCCACCGGGAACAGCGTCGGCGCCACGTCGTCCATCTCGCCGAGCCACGCCTCGCAAAGGGTCGGGTCCTGGTGGGACTGCTCGTTCTTGCCGTTCTCCCAGGTATGGGAGCTGGCCAGCACCGGCAGCGACAGCCAACCCGGCTCGCGCCCCGCCTCGCGGCAGTGGCGGGCGAAGATGACCTCCTGGCGCATGGCGCCGAGCATCTTGACCGCGAAGGCCTCGTAGCTGGCCACCAGGTTCAGTCCTTGCTTGTTGGCCAGCGCCGCGCTGACCACCGCCTCCTCGTTCAGCGCCGTGATCACGCAGCCGTCCAGACTCTCGGCCACGCCCTTCTCGGGCTCGGTGACTCGATGCTGCAGCCGATCCAGGGTGCGGTTGAGGCGATTCGAGCGCATCTCGTCAGGGTTGCCGACCCGCACTCGCAGGCCCGGGTTGGCGTCCACCAGGGCCACGAAGGCCTCGTCGATGGCAGCCATGGGCGAGACGGTCTCACCCAGGGGCCAGTCGGGCAGCTCGGGCAGGAGAGGAAGGGGAGGATGCGGGTCCGCCAGGAGATGGTCGCGTTCGCGCACGCGATCGTTTTCGGCGTGATTGTTGAGCAGGGCGATGGCCGCGCGCAGCTCAGCTTCGGGCACATGCAGCGCCCGTGCCCCCCGGTGGAAGGTCTCGCGGGCGGCCTCGTCCCGGAACGGGTTGCCGACCAGCGGCAGGTTGTGGGCGGCATTGGTGCCGGCGCCGGGGAAGCCGAAGCCCTTGACCGTCTCGGCAATCACGTAGGGCAGGCGCAGTGGATAGCGGGCGTGACCGGCCCGGGCCAGCTCGGCCCGGTCGGCCAGCTCCTCCTCGGCCGTCAGGATCGCCCAGACGAAGGCGGCGGGGTCGCGGCCGTCGATGGTCAGCGGTGCGAAGCCGTTGAGCACCAGGTGGTCCTCGAACCAGTCCGTGCCGCCGGACTGGCTCATGGTGGTGCGCTGGTCGATGCGCCGGCCGTTGGCGATCATCACCGGTACCACCGTGCCTGAATCCTCGGCGCGCCACCAGCGCGAGGCCCAGTCGCTGCCGCGCTGCTCTTCGAAGGCGCCATCGCTCAGGAAGGCCACCAGGTGCTGGCCGGGCAGCGGCATATGGACATACTGAAGCCCGGCGAAGCCAAGATAGCCGCCTTCCCCCGTGCCACCGGCGGTATGGGCATTGATGTGGCTGCCCAGCGGTGAAACGGGGAAGCCGTCCGGGTCCACGGCACAGCGGTAGAAGTCGTTGACCAGCCGCGTCAGACCGGCGTCATCCAGGGCGTAGCGATCGGCGTGGGCGGGCCCCATATTGTCCACCAACAGGTTGATGGCATCGACGGCGGCCACGCAGTGCCCCTGGCCCATCAGCCAGCTGCGCGTCAGCTCGCTCATGGCATTGGCGGTGAGATACCCCGCGTAGGCCGGCACCATGTTGAGGGCGCCACCGGTGTGCCCCTCGGGGTTGGGCTTGAACTCTTCCGCGCTCAGCGGCTCGCCGTCCAGCCGCACACGGCGGGCGTAGGTCATGTGAGCCACCAGCCACATGCCCATGCACGTCAGGCGGTCGGCGGCGATCAGGCGCTCGAGCCAGGCCCGCTGCCGTGCCGGGTCCCGGGCGTGACGGCCGAGGAGTTCGGCGATGCGCTCCACGGTGACTGGCTCATGGTGGATCACGCCGTGGCCGGCGGCCCAGGTGGCGAAGGTCGGGTCGTCGGCGAAGGCGGCGGGGAGGGCGGGGTGAATCGGTCGAGTCATGCGGGATTCCTTGTCCATCATCGGAGAGTCCGGACGCGCGAGGCGGGGGGTCCGCCGTTCACCACAGCCTAGATGGCACCGTCCGGGGTGGCCATGCCCTGGGTCAGCTCAGGCTGTCTTGTGGGGCGGGTAACTGACAAGAGGGGGGCGGGTGCGCTATAAACGACTACGAATATCCTACTGGTCCCACGCTGAGTATTATCCCGATGAATCCCCTCTCCCGCCGCCGTTTCACCCTGATGGCCCTGGGCGCCCCCCTGGCGCTGCTCGGCACCCAGCAGGCTTCAGCGAACCTGATCGAAACCTTGCTGGCGCGAGCTCATGTGCCCCGCCATGACGACGAGCTATGGGTGCTCGTGGACGACCGCGAGGCGACCCTGACCGTCTACCGGGGCAATCTGCAGCTTGACCGTTTTGCCCCGATTTCGCTCGGGCGAAGCGGCGCCAGGTCTGCGCGGCTGCGCGGCAGTAATGTCACGCCGCGGGGTGAGTTTCGGGTCAACCGCTTCAACCACCAGAGCGACTGGCACATCTTCATCGGACTTGACTACCCGACGCCGAGCCATGCGCGTATGGCGCTGGAGGAGGGGGTGTTCACCCAGCAGGACTACGACGACTACTACGACTATTATCGGCGTCAGGGCTATCCGCCCCAGCAGACTGCCCTGGGTGGATTCATCGGTATCCACGGGATCGGCAAGGGAGACCCCGATATCCACCGGCAGTTCCATTGGACCCAGGGGTGCGTGGCGGTGACCGATGAACAGGTCGAGCGGCTCGCCTCGCTGATCGGCATTGGCACACGCGTTGTGATCCGCTAGGCTGTTATTCACGCAAGGGATGTTGAAGGCTATGGACAAGCGCCGCCGTCTATAATAAAACAGCGTTTGACTCCTGTGCTAAGCTGCACAAGTCGCAGCAAGATCACCTGCTCGTGCAGGAAGCCTGAATGTCAGGCGTTACCAATGCAGTACCCAAGGAAGACTCAAGGAGAACCCCATGACTTTGAAGACAACTCTGAAGCTGTCCGCCGCTGCCGCCTCGCTGGTCATTCTGGCCGGTTGTGCCTCTAGCGGTGCGCTGGAAGAAGTTCGTATGACTGCCGAGTCCGCCCAGGCTGACGCAGCAGAAGCCCGCAGCATCGCTACCCAGGCGCAGAACACCGCCAACCAGGCACAGCGCGACGCTCAGGCGGCCATGCAGATGTCCGAGCAGAACCGCGACGAAATGAACCGCATGTTCCAGCGCTCCATGCAGAAGTAATTCTGCCGGAGTGCCGGCGCTGCCTTCGGGTAGCGGTGGTTTTGCAAGACAAGAAGACCCCGCCACGGCGGGGTCTTCTTGTTTGCCCGTTTCCGCTCGGTGCCTACCGGGAGCTGAGCTCCAGCTCGCCGCCGAACAGGTTCTCCACCTCGGGAGCGGGTGTGGCGGGAGTGGGGGCCTCGTCGGCCGTGTGCAGCAGCGAGACGATCAGGCCGTCGGGCTGCTCCACCAGTTCACGCAGCCGGGCGTAGTCCACCGGAGGCTTC
>PWEV01000313.1 GCA_003553625.1 Halomonas sp. | reverse complement strand
TCCAGGGCCAGCGCCAGGCCGAGATCCGCCTCCAGGCTGCGCTCGTGGAACTCGTCGAAGATCACCCCGGATACGCCCTCGAGCAGCGGATCTTCCTGGAGCATGCGGGTCAGCACCCCCTGGGTCACCACCTCCAGGCGAGTGGTCTTGCCGACCCGGCTCTCACCGCGCATCCGGTAGCCCACGGTCTCGCCGACCGTCTCCCCCAGGCTTTCGGCCATGAACCCGGCGGCCAGCCGCGCCGCCACCCGCCGCGGCTCCAACAGCAGCAGCTTTCCACCGTCGCACCAGGACGCCTCGAGCAGCGCCAGGGGCACGCGAGTGGTCTTGCCGGCGCCGGGCTCGGCCACCAGCAGGGCGCGGGAACACTCCGCCAGCGCCGCCTGAACGGCATCGAGGCGCGCCTCGATGGGCAGCGCGACTGTCATCGAACTGTCATATGTATTCATGTACGCTTTTGGTTCATATACGATTTGCCAGATATCTCCGCTGAGCCCCGGGCACCTTCGCCTGCACTCTCGCTATTCCCACAGGAGTTTCCCATGACGGTCAGGATCGGCATCAATGGCTTCGGCCGCATCGGGCGCCTTGCGCTGCGCGCCGGATGGACGCACCCGGAGCTCGAGTTCGTCCAGATCAACGACCCGGGCGGCGACGCCGCCACCTTCGCCCATCTGCTGCAGTTCGACTCGGTGCACGGCCAGTGGACCGGCGGCGGTGATAATATCATGGCGGAAGATGACGCCCTGACGGTGGCCGGCCAACGCATCGCATTCACCGCCAACCGCGAGATCGCCGACACCAACTGGTCCGGCTGCGACGTGGTGATCGAGGCCTCGGGCAAGATGAAGACCACCGCGACGCTTCAGGCCTACCTGGACCAGGGGGTCAAGCGCGTGGTGGTCAGCGCGCCGGTGAAAGACGACGGCGTGCTCAACCTGGTGGTGGGCGTCAACGATCACCTTTTCGACCCGGCCGAGCACCACATCGTCACCGCGGCCAGCTGCACCACCAACTGCCTGGCGCCGGTGGTCAAGGTGATCCACGAGAAGATCGGCATCCGCCATGGCTCCATGACCACCATCCATGACATCACCAACACCCAGGTCATCCTCGACGCGCCCCACAAGGACCTGCGCCGGGCGCGAGCCTGCGGCATGAGCCTGATACCCACCACCACCGGGTCAGCCAAGGCGATCACCGCCATCTTCCCGGAGCTGACCGGCAAGCTGAACGGCCACGCCGTGAGGGTACCGCTGGCCAATGCCTCGCTCACCGACATGGTCTTCGAGGTCAAGCGCGAGACCACCGTGGAGGAGGTCAACGCCCTGCTCAAGGAGGCCGCCGAGGGCGAACTGGCCGGCATCCTGGGCTATGAGGAACGCCCGCTGGTCTCCATCGATTACCGTAGCGATCCGCGCAGTTCCATCGTCGACGCGCTCTCCACCATGGTGGTGGCCGGCACCCAGGTGAAGCTCTACGCCTGGTACGACAACGAGTATGGCTACGCCTGCCGCACCGCCGAGCTGGCCGCCAAGGTGGGAATCGCCGACGCATGATCGCCCGCGTCGCCGCCTTGCCCCGTGAGATCCGCCAGTACCTGCTGGTCACCGGCAACTACTGGGCCTTCACCCTGACCGACGGCGCCCTGCGCATGCTGGTGGTGCTCTACTTCCACAGCCTGGGCTACTCGGCCCTGGAAGTGGCGCTGCTGTTTCTCTTCTACGAGTTCTTCGGGGTGGTCACCAATCTGGTTGGCGGCTGGCTGGGGGCCCGGCTGGGACTCAATCGCACCATGAACCTGGGCCTCGGCCTGCAGGTGGTGGCGCTTGGCATGCTGCTGGTGCCGGTGGCCTGGCTCTCCGTGCCCTGGGTGATGGCCGCCCAGGCGCTCTCGGGCATCGCCAAGGACCTCAACAAGATGAGTGCCAAGAGCGCCATCAAGACCCTGGTGCCGGCCGGCGACGCCGGCCATCGGTCGCTCTACCGCTGGGTGGCACTGCTCACCGGCTCCAAGAATGCGCTCAAGGGGGTGGGGTTCTTTCTCGGCGGCCTGCTGCTGACGCTGATCGGTTTCCAGGGGGCGGTACTCGCCATGGCGGTGATGCTCACCGGGGTGCTGACACTCTCGCTCATGCGCCTGGACGGCGACCTGGGCCGCGCCAAGGTCAAGCCGAAGTTTCGCGAGATGCTCTCCAAGAGCCGCGCCATCAATATCCTTTCTGCGGCACGGATGTGCCTGTTCGGCGCCCGGGATGTTTGGTTCGTGGTAGCCCTGCCGGTGTTCCTGGCCACCCAGTTCGGCTGGGACAGCTGGCGGGTCGGGGGATTTCTGGCGCTATGGGTGATCGGCTACGGCGCGGTGCAGGCGGTAGCCCCACGGATCACCGGGCATGCCGCGGGTCGCGGTGCCGCCATCGCCTGGGCCGCGGCCCTGGCCGCACTGCCGGCGCTGATCGCCATCGGCCTGGATTGGCAGCCTCACCTGGTGCTGCTGGGCGGGCTGCTGCTGTTCGGCGCGGTCTTCGCGGTGAATTCCAGCCTGCACAGTTTCCTGATCGTGCGCATGGCACGCTCGGACGGGGTATCGCTCGACGTGGGCTTCTACTACATGGCCAACGCCATGGGGCGCCTGATCGGCACCCTGCTGTCGGGCTGGCTCTATATGGTCGGCGGGCTCACCGCGACCCTGTGGGTGTCGAGCGCCCTGCTCGTCGCCACCGTGCTGGTCAGCCTGGCGCTGCCGAAGGAGGCGTGACCCCGCACCCCTTGAGGATCACCCGGGTCAGGAAGGTGGTGATCTGCTCGACATCGACGTCACTGAGCTCGTCCCGGCCGGTGATGCCGAGCACCTGGGCCTCGAAGTCGGCGTAGTGCTGGGTGGCCGACCAGATCAGGAAGATCAGCCAGACGGGGTCCACCGGGTCCATCAGGCCGCGCTCGGCCCACTGCTCGAAGATTCGCGCGCGAGCCTGGACCCAGTCGCGCAGTTCGCCACGCAAATATTCCTGCAGGAAGGGCGCTCCACCGAGGATCTCGGCGGCAAAGAGTCGGGACCCTTCGGGGTGGCGCCGGGAGAGCGCCATCTTGCTGCGGATGAAGGCCTCGAGGACTTCCGCGGGATCGTCGTCCACGGAGATATCGTCAAGCAGCGCATTCCAGCGCGCCATCATGCGCTCGAGCAGGCGCACGTAGAGTCCGCGCTTGCTGCCCATGTAGTAGAGGACGTTGGACTTGGGCAGGCCCGCCGCCTCGGCAATCGCCTGAACGCTGGCCCCACGGTAGCCGTGGGTGGCGAAGACCTTCTCTGCGGCCGCCAGGATCTCTCGCTCGTTGCGAAGCCGGGTCGCCCCGTTCGCCGCCTCGCCCCTTTCCTGAGTGCGGGGCTTATCCGGAATGCTCGAGCCTTCTGGCATGAACCATTTCCCTGTTGCGATGATCCTCCGTGAAGAGTGCCGCACCGACGCGGTGCATGCAATCGGCACGGACCCGCCATGGGTCGAAGATCACTGCCGTTAGCCTTGCAAAATGGGGCACGGTTGACCATGCTGACAAGCAACCTGACCACATGGTCAATATCAAGCAAAGCCAACGTTTCCCGCCAACAAGAGAGAAAAGGGCGATGATCAACTTCATGCTCAACGGGCAGCCTCGCCACTGCGAGGCCCCACCCGATACCAGCGTGCTCGAGTTGCTGCGCGAGACGCTCGGCCAGACCGGCACCAAGGAGGGCTGCGCCTCCGGCGACTGCGGCGCCTGCACCGTGGCCATCGGCGAGGCCGGCCCCGACGGCCGGGTTCGCTACCATAGCGCCAACGCCTGCATCACCCCGGCCCACCAGCTTCAGGACCGTCATCTTGTCACCGTGGAGGGTCTCGCCCAGGGCGAGTCGCTGCACCCGGCCCAGGCCGCCATGGTCGACTGCCACGCCAGCCAGTGCGGCTTCTGCACCCCCGGCATCGTGATGTCGCTGTTCACCCTCCATGAATCGCAGCACGAGAGCGTCACGGCATTCCCGGCGCCGCTGACGCCCGAGCGTCTCGAGGCGGCGCTGGGCGGCAACCTCTGCCGCTGCACCGGCTATCGTCCGATCCGCGATGCGGCGCTGACCATGAGCGACTATCCCGAGCAGCGCCCCGGCTGGCTGGACCTGGCCGTGGATGCCACGGTGCCGACGCGGTCGCCCCATGCCGATGACACCTTCCTCCAACCCACCACCCTGGACGCGCTGATCGAGGCGCGCCGTCACCACCCCGAGGCGCCGATCGTTGCCGGCGCCACCGACCTGTGGCTGGACGTCACCCAGCGTCTGACCCGCTTCGAACGCCTGGTGGATGTGACTCGGGTCGCCGAACTCAATGTTCTCGAGGAAGCCACCCTCGAGGACGGCCGCGAGGGGTGGTGGATCGGCGGCGCCGTCACCTACGCCCGACTCGAACCGCTGTTCGCCGAACACTACCCGGCCTTTGCGCACCTGCTGCACCGCCTGGGCTCCGCCCAGGTGCGCAACCGCGGCACCCTGGGTGGCAACATCGCCAACGCCTCGCCCATCGGCGACACCCCGCCGGT
>PWEV01000066.1 GCA_003553625.1 Halomonas sp. | reverse complement strand
TGGGCCTGCCGGTGGAGCGCTTCGTGATCGCCACCAACGCCAATGACATCCTGCACCGCACCCTGACCGCCAACGATTTCTCCAAGCAGGAGCTCAAGGCGACCCTGGCCCCCTCCATGGATATCGTGGTGTCTTCCAACTTCGAGCGGTTGCTGTTCGAGGCTTACGGCCGCGATGGCGCCGCCGTGGCCGCGCTGCTCAAGCGCTTCCAGGATGAGCCGGCCGCCCTGGCCGATGCGCCCCTGGCTCAGCTGCGCGAGCTCTTCGCCAGCCACAGCGTGGACGACGCCACTCTCCTCGAGGTGATCCGCGAGGCGCACCATCGCACCCACGAGATCCTCGACCCGCACACCGCCACCGGCTATCGCGCCGCCGAGCGCGAGCGGGGCGACGCGAGCGTACCGATGATCACTCTGGCCACCGCCCACCCGGCCAAGTTCGCCGAGGCGGTGGTCAAGGCGGGCTTCCCGGGCGTGCCACTGCCGCCGCACATGGACGACCTGCTGGAGCGCGAGGAGCGTTACACGGTGCTGCCCGCCGAGCTTTCCGCGGTGCAGCAGTTCGTGGCGGAGAATCGGCGGTAGTATCCCCACTCCACTCGGGGCTGATCCGGCGACAGGCCTGCGAGGGGGCGCTGTGAACCCCTCCCTGGGCGCTACCGATGCCATCCCTGGCATAGGACCCCCTCTTCAGCCTGTCCCCGGCGCCCCTCGCTCAGCGCAGCGGCATTTCACGCCGTTTGCCGTAAAGCGTGAACCACAGGAGTCAGGCTTGAACGCCGTCAGCGACCCCATCGATCTGAGTGAGCGCCTGAAGCCGCGGATTCTCCCGCGGCCCCGGGACGCCGCCCTCTACGCCCGCGCCCAGCGCGAGGGGCTCTCCGAGCTCCAGGCCCGGGTGCTGGCCGGGCGCCTGGCCGGTTACAAGGGGGAGCTGGCGCCACTGGTGACGCCCAGCCTGCGCCACCTGGCCCACCCCGAGCGGCTAGCCGATGGCCGCCGCGCGGCCGAGCGCATCGCCCAGGCTGTGATCGACGGTGAACATGTCGGCATCCTTACCGACTACGACGTGGACGGCATCACCTCCCACGTGGTGATTCGGCGGACCCTGCATGAGCTGTTCGGGGTGCCGGAATCGAAGCTGCACAGCCTGATCGGCCACCGTATCCATGACGGCTATGGCATCAGCCTGCCGCTGGTGGAACGCGCGCTGGCCCTCTCGCCGCGCCCCAGTCTGGTGATCACGGCCGACTGCGGGAGCTCCGACGAGCCGCGCATCGCGCGCCTGGTCGCGGAGGGCATCGACGTGGTGGTCAGCGACCACCACGCCCTGCCGGTGGAGGGGCCTCCTCCGTCGGCCCACGCTGTGGTCAACCCGACGCGAGGCGACTGCGACTACCCCGATCCCACCATCGCCGGCTGCATGGTGGCCTGGCTGGTCATGTCGCTGGCGCGTAGCGTGCTGATCGAGTGGGGCGTGTTGCCCCAGGCCACCCCCAAGCTCTCGCCCTGGCTCTCCTATGTGGCGCTGGGCACGGTGGCGGACTGCGTCTCGCTGGGGAGAAGTCCCGCCAACCGGGCGGTGGTGACCCACGGCCTGGCGCTGATCAACCGCATGGAGGCCGCCTGCTGGCGGGCCATGGCCGAGCGCCTGGGCGCCGACAGCGTTCCCTTCGATGCCGAGACCCTCGGCTTCCAGATGGGACCACGCATCAACGCCCGCTCCCGCCTCGACGACCCCTATGCGGCCCTGCACTTTATGCTCGCTGAGCAGGATCATGTGGCGAAGCGCTATCTGGATGTGCTGGACCAGGACAATCAGTCCCGCAAGGCCATCGAGGCGGATATGGCCCAGGAGGCGAGGGCCCTGGCGCTGCCGGCGCTCTCCGCGGACGAGCCGGCCGTGGTGGTCTTTCTCGAGAGCGGTCACCCAGGCGTGCAGGGCATCGTCGCCTCACGGCTGGTGCAGGCCTATGGGCGCCCGGCGCTGGTGCTGACCCCGGCCGCTGCGCCGGGCATGCTGACCGGTTCAGGGCGCTCCATCGAGGGACTGCACCTGCGCGACGCCCTGCAGCGCACCTTCGAGCTGGCGCCGGAGAGCCTGCCGCGCTTCGGTGGCCATAGCGGCGCGGCAGGCGTCGGTGTGCCCGCTGAGCGACTCGGGGCCTTCAAGGCGGCCTTCCTGCAGGCGGTGGGCGAACAGCTGGGTGGGGCCGAGCTCTACCCGAAGATCCTGACCGACGGCGATCTGGACGAGCACCAGCTGAGCCTCGAGACCCTGGCTGAGCTTCAGACGCTGGGTCCCTATGGCCGTGAGTTCGAGGCGCCGCTGTTCCAGGGCGACTTTTTGGTGGAGGCGCTGCGTCCTGTGGGCGCCGACGGCACCCACCTGATGCTGGAACTCTCCCGGGGGGCGACGAGCCATCGCGCCATCTGGTTCCGGGCCCTGACACCCGGTGAGGTGCCCGCCTTCGGCGTGGGCGATCAGCTGCGCTGTGCCTTCAAGCTCAACTGCAATCGCTGGAGAGGGCGGGAGTCGCTGCAGCTGATGGTCGAGCACGCCCATCCCCGATAAGGACGCCACCATGGACCCCCAGGAGCTGCCCACCGACCCCCATCGACACTACGAAGACGTGATGGCGATGCTGATCGGTACGCTGTTCGTGGCGCTGGGCGTGACGCTCTACACCCAGGCCCTGTTGCTCACCGGCAGCACCGCCGGCCTGGCCTTCCTGCTGCAGTACGCCAGCGGCTGGCCGTTCGGCGTGTGGTTCTTCCTGATCAACCTGCCGTTCTACTGGCTGGCCATCCGCCGCATGGGCTGGTCCTTCACCTTGCGTACCTTCGCCGCCATCGGCCTGGTGTCGCTGTTCTCCGAGCTGACCGGTCGCTGGGTCAGCGTCGAGTCGGTGGCGCCTCTCTACGCCTCGCTGATGGGTGGCTGCCTGATCGGCATGGGTATGCTGGTGCTGTTCCGCCACCGGGCCAGTCTCGGCGGGGTCAATATCCTGGTGCTCTACCTGCAGGATCGCTACGGCTGGCGCGCCGGCTATGTGCAGCTGGGCATCGATGGCGTCATCATGCTGGTGGCGCTGGCCCTGCTGCCGATGGACCGAGTCGGGCTGTCGGTACTGGGCGCCGTGGCGCTCAATCTGATTATCGCGCTGAACCACAAGCCCGGGCGCTACATGGGGGTCAGCTGAGCCGTGGACGTCAGCTGAGCCTCGGCGCTGTATCAGCATTGGGCGGGGCCGTCGACCTCGTCATCACCGACCCGAACCCTGCCCATATTGTTGACGATCACTTTTCGTCCATCACCATGGCGGCCGCAGATCGTGAAGGTGCCGTTGTGGCCGCGGCTCCAGCCGGTGGACTGGTAGCGGATCGGGTAGTCGCGATTGAAGGTAATGCTCGGTCCACCGCTGGGTTCCAGTACCCTCAGCACGTTGACCCCGGCCAGGTTGCCGGCGGTGGCGTGGCCATCGAGAATGACGATGGGCAAGGTCCAGTCGTGTTTCTCGCACTGGGTGGCCGCGGGGGTGGAGACCGGGCAGATGGCGATCACATGCCGCCGCGTCACGGCGGTGTTGCGGGCCAACGCCAGAGCCGTCTTGATGCGCATCACCTCGGCGGCCACCTCATTGCGGGCGGTGAACTGTCGATAGCCGGGAATTGCCGTGGTGAAGAGAATCAACAGCACGGCGATGGCCACGATCAACTCGATCAGCGTCAGGCCTTGCTGCTGGCGTGCCGGCCGGGGCGTTGCGGGGTGCTTTGCCTGGCTGCCGCTGGAGCCGGTAAGGTAGCAGATGGCATGGCGAAGTGTGATGGGGCGCATGTTGCCCTCCCGGAGTGGACTCCTGACCCTTGGGTGGTCTCTTCACCCTAGCCAAGCGCTGCCATCCCTCTGTCAGCCATAACGGACAATGCCTGTGAGTGAATTCCTAGTCGTGGGTGGGGGCGTCATCGGCATGATGACGTCGCTGCAACTGGCCGATGCCGGCCACTCGGTCACCCTGATCGAGCGTGGTCGCTGCGGTCAGGAGTCCTCCTGGGCGGGCGGTGGCATCGTGTCGCCGCTCTATCCCTGGCGCTATGGTCCGGCCGTCTCGCGGCTATCGAGCTGGTCGGAAGGGTTCTATCCCGAGCTGGCGCAACGCCTGAGGGAGGAGACAGGTATCGATCCGGAGTACCGCCAGCGGGGTCTGATCTATCTGAGGGTGGATGACGAATCGCGGGCCCTGGCCTGGGCTAGGGGGCAGGGAAAGCGGCTCGAGCGCGTCGATGCCGACTTTCTCTATGCCCGGGAGCCCGGGGCGGCGCAGGGCTTCAGCGAGGCGCTCTGGATGCCGACCCTGGGCAGCATCCGCAATCCGCGGCTGGTGCGGTCGCTGAGGATGCGGCTGGAGGCGATGCCGGAGGTGACCCTGTGCGAGGGGGTCGAGGTAACGGGGTTCGAGATGGCCGGCGCTCGGGCGGTGGCGGTTCGGACAAGTACCGGGCCGGTGGCCGGCGATCAGGTGATTGTCTGCGGCGGCGCCTGGGCGGCGGGCCTGCTGGAAAAGGTGGGGGTTGCCCTGCCGGTGCGCCCGGTGAAAGGGCAGATGATCCTGTTCCGGGCGCCCCCGGGGCTGGTGCAGCGGGTCGTGCTGATGGACGGACGCTACGTGATTCCACGGGCAGATGGCCGGGTGCTGGCCGGCTCCACCCTGGAGGAGTGCGGCTTCGACAAGACGACCGATGCCCAGGCGCGGGATTCGCTGTGGGCAAGCGCCACGGCGATTATTCCGGCCCTGGCCGACTGCGAGGTGGAGCACCACTGGGCAGGGCTTCGCCCGGGCTCGCCTGACGGGGTTCCCTTCATCGGCGCGGTGCCGGGGATCGACAACCTGCACGTCAACGCCGGGCACTACCGCAACGGTCTGGTGCTGGCGCCGGCCTCGACGCGGCTGCTGGTGGATCAGCTGCTGGGCCGCGACCCGATCCTCGACCCGGCGCCCTACGCCCTGGATGGGCGCCTGTCGCCGTCCACGTAGGCGGTGCTATTCCTTCTCCTCCGGCTTCTGCTCCTGGAGATACCGGTCGAGGTGGGCGGTGGAGCAGAACCACTCGCCCTTCTCGCGCAGGGCGTCGCTTTCGGGGACGTGCACCTTGCACCAGCTGCAGCGCACCATCTGGCCGCCTTCCTGGCGGGTGTCGTCGCTCTCCAGCAACTCTTCACGGTCGAGTTTCCCCTCCCGGTACATGCGGTAGAGCTTGAGGCCGGCGAAGAACAGCGCGGCGAAGATGATCAGGCGGATGATCAAGAGGTTCATTCCAGTGGGGACTCCCAGGTAGGGGCGGGATGGCTTTGCCAGTCGGCTGCCCTTGCGGGACAATGGGCTTACCCGACGATTCTCGAGAGATTTCCAATCCCATGCAAGACCTGACGCTGGTGATGGCACAGCTGGACCCGCTGGTCGGGGATATTCCCGGCAACACCGATCGCGCCATCGAGGCGGTGCGCGAGGCGCGCATCGAGCATGGTGCCGATATCGTGGTGCTCCCCGAGCTCTTCCTGACCGGCTATCCGCCGGAAGATCTGCTGCTGCGCCCCTCCATGGAGACCCGCCTGCGCGCGGCCCGCACCCGGATGGCGGAGAAGGTGGTACGCGACGTGCTGGTGATCGTCGGCTATCCGGGGCGACGCGAAGGCCAGACCTGGAATCTGGCCGGTGCGCTCTTCAACGGCGAGTGGCTCGGCGAGTACGCCAAGCAGGCGCTGCCCAACTACCAGGTGTTCGATGAGCAGCGCTACTTCGCCGCCGGCAGTGAGCCACTGGTGCTCGATCACAAGGGGCTAAAGTTGGGGCTGCTGATCTGCGAGGATCTCTGGGACGAGGCGCCTGCGCGCCGGGCCAAGGCCGCCGGCGCCCAACTGCTGGTCAGCCTCAACGCCTCTCCCTTCCACCAGGACAAGCCCGCCGAGAGGCTGCGCCTGCTCGAGGCCCGCGCCGCCGAGGTGGGGCTGCCCATCGTCTACGTCAACATGATCGGCGGTCAGGATGAGCTGGTCTTCGACGGCGGTTCCGCCTGCGTCGACGCCAACGGCGAGTTGCTGGTGCAGGCGCCCCACTGGCAGGTAGGGCTCATGCCGGTGCAACTGGTCATGGAGCAGGGCCGATGGCTGCCCCGGCCGGGCGAGACCGAACCCGAGGTCGAGCCCGAGGATAATCTCTACTGCGCGCTGGTCACCGGCCTGCGCGACTACGTCAACAAGAGCGGCTTCGAGGGCGTGGTGCTGGGCCTCTCCGGCGGCATCGACTCGGCGCTGTCGCTGGCCATCGCGGTGGATGCCCTTGGCCCCCAGCGCGTCCACGCGGTGATGATGCCCTACCACTACACCGCCGATATCTCCCGAGAAGACGCGGCGCAGCAGGCCGAGATGCTGGGGGTGGCCTACGAGGTGATGCCCATCGAACCCATGGTCGAAGCCTTCATGGCCACCCTGGCGAAGACCTTCGAGGGCACCGAGCGCGACACCACCGAGGAGAACCTGCAGTCGCGCTGTCGCGGCGTACTGCTGATGGCCATCTCCAACAAGAAGGGCCTGATGGTGCTGACCACCGGTAACAAGAGCGAGATGGCGGTAGGCTACGCTACCCTCTATGGCGACATGGTGGGGGGCTATAACGCCATCAAGGACGTCTACAAGACCTGGGTCTACCGCCTGGCCCGCTGGCGCAACACCCAGTCGCCGGCGATCCCCGAGCGGGTCATCGAGCGGCCTCCCTCGGCGGAGCTGGCGCCCGATCAGCAGGACAGCGACTCGCTGCCCGACTATGACGTGCTCGATGCCATCCTGGTGTGCTACATCGAAGGCGACATGAGCGCCGAGACGATCATCGAGGCGGGCTTCGACCGCGACGACGTCTACAAGGTGGTCCGGCTGGTGGACCGTTGCGAGTACAAGCGACGCCAGGCGCCGGTGGGCGTGCGCGTCACCGCTCGGGGGTTCGGCCGCGACCGCCGCTACCCGATCGTCAACGGTTGGCAGCCCGGAGAGTAATCGATCTCGGGAAAGCCCAGGTCACAAGCCTCTGGCCAACACAAACGCCACCGTCCGGAAAGACGGTGGCGTTCTGGTGGGCTGGGCCAATTTCGGCTGAACGCTGTCTCAGCCCGACAGCGATTGGGCGCGCACGTGCCGGGGTTCGAAGGTTCGGCCGCGCAGCTGCTGGTGACGCGGGTCGTTCTCGATCAGCACTTCGAGAACCTCACGGGCACGGTCGCGCATCTCCAGGCCCAGATAGCCCTCGACCATGACCGCCAGCGCATCGCGGGACGCCTCGCTTTCGGGATAGTTCTCGATCACCCAGCGGCCACGCTCCACGGCAGCCAGATAGGCCCCTCGGCGCAGGTAATAGTCGGCCACGTGGAGTTCGTGTCGGGACATCAGGTTGCGCAGGTAGATGATCCGTTGCTGGGCGTCCGGCGCGTACTGGCTGTTGGGGTAGAGCCTCACCAGTTCACTGAAGTCGGTGTAAGCGTCGCGGGAGGCGCCCAGGTCACGCTTGGAGATATCGATCAGCTTCAGGCGCTCGAGGCTGAAACGCCCCGCCTGCCAGGAGGCCAGGCCGCGCATGTAGAGGGCGTAGTCGGCCTGGGGATGGCTCGGGTGCAGGCGAATGAAGCGGCTGGCGGCGGCCCGGGCGGCCTCCCAGTCACCGCTCTCGTGGTAGGCGTAGATCAGTTCCAGCTGGGCCTGTTCGGCGTGGTTGCCGAAGGGGTAGCGGGTATCCAGTGCCTCCAGCCGGGTAATGGCCGCGGTGAAGTTGCGCCGCTCAAGCGAGCTTCGCGCCTCTTCATAGAGTTCGCGTTCGGCGACGCCGGCGAACTCGTCCTCTTCTTCCTGGGTGGAACCGCTACTGGCGCAGCCCGCCAGCAGGCTGGAGGCCAGCGTCAGAGCCGCAAGACGGACGGTAAGGCGGAAAACGCGCATCGTGATCCTCGTGGCAAAAACTCGGACGGGCCGTGATAGAATCGACCCAAACGCGCTCACTATAAAGCACTGTGCGTCAAAACGCAGTCACCGTGCGGCACCTCCTTCTCTTTACCTTGCTGACTGGCAGCCACTCGATCATGCCCCAGACTCTGGAAGCCCAGCAACGCATTCCCGATGCCATGGCCGGCCTGCGACTCGACCAGGCCGCCACAGAGCTGTTTGCCGACTACTCCCGTGAGCGCCTCAAGGCCTGGATCAAGGCCGGAGATCTTACTCTGGATGGGAGTCCCGCCAGGCCTCGGGATAAGGTCTACGGCGGTGAGTGGCTACGCCTCGCCACCGAGATCGAGGAAGACACCCGCTTCGGCCCCGAGGATATCCCCCTGGAGGTGGTCTTCGAAGACGATGAGGTGCTGGTGATCGACAAGCCCGCCGGCCTGGTGGTCCATCCTGCGGCGGGCAATCCGGACGGCACTCTTCTCAACGCCCTGCTGCACCACTCCCCCCGGCTTGCAGGCGTACCGCGGGCCGGCATCGTGCATCGCCTGGACAAGGACACCACCGGTCTGATGGTGGTGGCCAAGACTCTGACCGCTCAGGCCTCTCTGGTGGCTCAGCTGCAGGCGCGCACGGTTTCCCGCGAGTACGACGCGGTCTGCGTGGGGGTGATGACATCCGGTGGCAAGGTGGACGCGCCCATCGGCCGCCACCCCAAGGATCGCAAGCGCCAGGCGGTGACCGCCTCGGGCAAGCCGGCAGTCACCCACTACCGTGTGGTGGAGCGCTTCCGCGCCCATACGCATGTGCGCTGTCGACTGGAGACCGGGCGCACCCATCAGATCCGCGTGCATCTGGCGCACCTTCGCTATCCGCTGGTGGGTGACCCGGTCTACGGTGGCCGACTGAAGCTGCCGCCCGGCGCCGCTGAGCCCCTCAAGGAGATCCTGCGCGAGTTCCCCCGCCAGACATTGCACGCTCGCCGGCTGGCCTTCGTGCACCCCGGGAGTGGCGAAAAGGTGACCTTTCGCTCGCGGCTGCCGGATGACATCCTGATGCTGCTGGACTACCTCCGCCACGATCACGAAACGATGCGCTGACCCGTCTTCGCCGAGGACCCGCCGATGAGCGATGCCCCAGACCTGCGGCCTTCCCTGATTCTGCCCGACTGGCCGGCTCCCACCTCCGTGGGCGCCTTCGTCACCACCCGCGAGACCGGCCCCAGCCAGGGTGACTACGCCTGCTTCAATCCGGCCAGCCGCGTGGGGGACAATACCGACCACGTGGCGCTCTGCCGTCGGTTGCTGCAGAAGCAGGTCGATGAGGAGCGGCCTCTGCTGTGGCTCAACCAGGTGCACGGCGCGCGGGTTCAGCAGCGCTTCGATCCGACGTCCCCCGAGGCCGATGCCGCGGTGGCCTTCAATCGCGACTATGCCTGCGTGGTGCTCACTGCGGACTGCCTGCCGGTGTTCTTCAGCGACTATCGAGGCACTCGGGTGGCGGTGGCCCATGCCGGCTGGCGAGGGCTGGCGGGCGGCGTGCTGGAGGCTTCGGTGGCCGCCCTGGGCGTGCCGCCGGAAGAGCAGCTGGCCTGGCTGGGGCCGGCGATCTCCAACGCGCAGTTCGAGGTGGGGCCAGAGGTCTATCATGCCTTCGTCGGCGTGCATCCCGAGGCCATCGAGGCCTTCGACCCCAGCCCCTATCGCCTCGGCCACTATATGGCGGATCTCTATCGCCTGGCCCGCCTGCGCCTTGAGCGTCTGGGCGTGTCGCATATCAGCGGCGGCCACTTCTGCACCGCCTGTGAGCCGCGCTTCTACTCCCACCGCCGCGACGACGGAGTCACCGGCCGCATGGCCAGCGTGATCTGGCTGCGGTAGGGCGCCCGCTCTTCTTCCCATTGACCCCCGTCAACTCTTCATGTCCCTCTGCTGGCGGTCGACTTGAAACTGGCTCAGCCTGACTCCATTGATACTGTCAAGACGAATTGACAGGGCAAAGCGGCGCGTCCAAGCGCGCCGCCACCCCGATGGAGGAAGCTTTATGCGTTTCGACAAGTTTACCGCCAAGCTGCAGAACGCCGTGGCGGACGCTCAATCCTTGGCCGTGGGCCGCGGCCACAACCAGTTGGAGCCCGGCCATCTGCTGCTGGCGCTGCTTGATGCCCGCGATACGGGCGTCAAGGCGCTGGTGCAGAAAGCCGACGGTGATGCCGCACGGCTGCGCGATGGCCTGGTGGGCCACCTCGACGACCTGCCCAAGGTCGCCAACTTCGATGGTGAGGTGCAGCCCTCCCGTGATCTGATCAAGCTGTTCAACCTCACCGACCGCGAGGCCCAGAAGCGCGGTGACCAGTACATCGCAAGCGAATTGGTGCTGCTGGCCGCGCTGGAGATGGGCCATGCGGTGACCAAGCTGCTGACCCAGGCCGGGGTGACCCGCAAGTCGCTGGGAACCGCCGTCGACAGCGTGCGCGGGGGCGAGAAGGTCGACGACCCCAACGCCGAGGATCAGCGCGAGGCGTTGGAGAAGTACACCCTCGACCTCAACGAGCGCGCCGCCAGCGGCAAGATCGACCCGGTGATCGGCCGCGACGACGAGATCCGCCGTACCATCCAGGTGCTGCAGCGGCGCACCAAGAACAACCCGGTACTGATCGGTGAGCCCGGCGTGGGCAAGACCGCCATCGTCGAGGGCCTGGCCCAGCGTATCGTTGATGGCGAGGTGCCCGAAGGTCTCAAGGACAAGCGCGTCCTGTCGCTGGACATGGGCTCGCTGCTGGCCGGGGCCAAGTTCCGCGGCGAGTTCGAGGAGCGTCTCAAGTCGGTGCTCAAGGAGCTGTCCCAGGAAGAGGGCAGGGTGATCCTGTTCATCGACGAACTGCACACCATGGTCGGCGCCGGCAAGGCCGAAGGCGCCATGGATGCCGGCAACATGCTCAAGCCGGCGCTGGCCCGCGGCGAGCTGCACTGCGTGGGTGCCACGACCCTGGACGAGTACCGCAAGTACATCGAGAAGGATGCCGCCCTGGAGCGCCGCTTCCAGAAGGTGCTGGTGGACGAACCCAGCGAGGAGGACACCGTGGCAATCCTGCGCGGCCTCAAGGAGCGCTACGAGGTCCACCACGGCGTCGATATCACCGACGGCGCCATCATCGCCGCGGCCAAGCTCTCGACCCGCTATATCACCGATCGGCAGCTGCCCGACAAGGCCATCGATCTGATCGATGAGGCCTCCTCCCGGATTCGCATGGAGCTCGACTCCAAGCCCGAGGAGATGGATCGCCTCGACCGCCGGTTGATACAGCTGAAGATGGAGCGTGAGCACCTCAAGAAGGAGACCGACGAGGCGTCGAAGAAGCGACTGGAGCATCTCGAGGAGCAGATCGAGGAGCTGGCCCGCGAGTACGCGGATCTCGACGAGATCTGGAAGGCCGAGAAGGCCAGCATTCAGGGAGCCGCCCAGTTCAAGGACGAACTCGAACGCGCCCGGGTGGAGCTCGAGCAGGCGCGTCGTCAGGGTGACCTGGCGCGGATGTCCGAGATTCAGTATGGAGTCATCCCCGGGCTCGAGAAGAAGATCGCCGAGGCCGGGGAGGGCGAGGCCGACACCTCCAAGCACCAGCTGCTGCGCTCCAACGTCACCGAGGAGGAGATTGCGGAGGTCGTCTCGCGCTGGACCGGCATCCCGGTCGCCAAGATGCTCGAGGGCGAACGCGACAAGCTGCTGCGCATGGAGGAAGCCCTGCACGAGAGGGTGATCGGTCAGCACGAGGCGGTGACCGCCGTGGCCAACGCCGTGCGCCGCTCCCGCGCTGGCCTCTCGGACCCCAATCGGCCCAACGGCTCCTTCCTGTTCCTCGGTCCCACCGGGGGGGGCAAGACGGAGCTCTGCAAGTCGCTGGCCAACTTCCTCTTCGATACCGAGGAAGCCATGGTGCGCGTCGATATGTCGGAGTTCATGGAGAAGCACTCCGTGGCGCGGCTGATCGGTGCGCCCCCCGGCTATGTCGGCTACGAGGAGGGTGGCTATCTGACCGAGGCGGTGCGCCGCAAGCCCTACTCGGTGCTGCTGCTCGACGAGGTGGAGAAGGCCCATCCGGACGTCTTCAATATCCTGTTGCAGGTGCTCGAGGATGGCCGCCTCACCGACGGCCAGGGTCGCACGGTGGACTTCCGGAATACCGTGATCGTGATGACCTCCAACCTGGGTTCGGACATCATCCAGCGTCTGGGTGGCGACGACGCCGATTATGAGCAGATGAAGGAGATGGTGATGGAAGTGGTGGGTACCCACTTCCGGCCCGAACTGATCAACCGCATCGACGAGGTGGTGGTGTTCCACTCCCTTGGGCAGGAGCAGATCCAGGCCATCGCCGCCATTCAGCTCGAACGGCTGCGCGCACGGCTGGCCGAACATGGCCTCGGTCTCGAAGTCAGCGATGCGGCCATGGCCCAGCTCGCCGTGGTGGGCTTCGACCCGATCTATGGCGCGCGTCCGCTTAAGCGTGCGATCCAGAGTCGCATCGAGAACCCGCTGGCCCAGGACCTGCTGGCCGGCAAGTTCCTGCCGGGGGAGGTCATCCACGTAGAGGCCGAGGGTAGCCAGCTGGTGTTCCAGAGCTGAGGCAAACAAAGCGTTACGTGGTCGATCGGGCGCGTGCCCGGCGACGGACTACACTGATTTCAGGTTGCGTCCTGTAACCCTCCTTGCCCGCCCGGTGTCCCGCCCGGCGGGCTCTTTTGTTGCCTCGACTTGCCAGCTGCTGACTGGCTCATGGTTTTCCGCGGTTGACACCGTTGCGCCGCTAATGGAATCTTGTCGGTTCCTGATTTGCGGGCGCGGAATTCTGCGGGCAACCCCCCACTCCCGCGCGATGGGTAGGCCTCATGGCCTCTACCCGCCGAAGGACTTCCGAATCCGGGCCAACCGCCCGGGTCGGCCAACGCCCCGACGTGGCGATCTGCCGCGATAGGGAACGGATGATTCTTTGTCACATGGATCAACGGTCCCGAATGAGAGTGCAGGCCCCAACAGGGCCCTTACTGCCAGGGTTTGGCATCAGGTGCCGGCGTGTCCGGCAGCGGCATACCGCCGCACTCGACCCCGTGTTTCGCATTCGAGACACGGATCGCACTCGAGACCTCCAGGGGAGAGATATCAGTGGAACTGCTTTCAGGCGCGGACATGATTGCCCGATTCCTCCAGGATGAGGGCGTTGAATATATATACGGTTATCCAGGCGGCGCGGCGCTGCACATCTACGACGCCCTGTTCCGTCAGGACAAGGTCAAGCACATCCTGGTGCGTCACGAACAGGCCGCCACTCATGCCGCCGACGGCTACGCCCGGGCCTCCGGCAAGCCCGGCACGGTGCTGGTGACTTCAGGCCCCGGCGCCACCAACGCCGTCACCGGCATCGCTACCGCCTACATGGATTCGATTCCGATGGTGGTGCTATGCGGTCAGGTAATGAGCCACCTGATCGGTGACGATGCCTTCCAGGAAACCGATATCATCGGCGTGACTCGCCCCATCGTTAAGCACAGCTTCTCGATCAGGCACCCGTCCGAGATCCCGGAAGTGCTCAAGAAGGCCTACTATCTGGCTGCTACTGGCCGCCCGGGTCCGGTGGTAGTGGACATTCCCAAGGACATGACCGCGCCCACGGAGCGCTACGAGTACGTCTATCCGAAGAAGGTCAAGATGCGCTCGTACAATCCGGTGACTCGCGGCCACAGCGGCCAGATCAAGAAGGCCGTGGAGATGATGCTCAAGGCCAAGCGTCCGATGTTCTACACCGGTGGTGGCGTTGTCTTGGGGCGGGCCAGCGAGGGGTTGACCGATCTGGTCAAGCGGCTGGGCTACCCTATCACGACGACCCTGATGGGGATTGGCTCCTACCCGCAGAGTGATCGGCAGTGCCTCGGCTGGCTGGGCATGCACGGTTCCTATGAGTCCAACATGGCCATGCACCATGCCGACCTGATCATCGCTATCGGTGCGCGATTCGATGACCGGGTGACCAACAACACCTCCAAGTTCTGCCCCACGGCCAAGATTATCCACGTCGATATCGACCCGAGCTCGGTCTCCAAGACGGTGCGCGCCGATGTGCCCATCGTGGGGCCGGCCGGCAGCGTGATCAGCGAGATGATCAGCCTGGTGCAGGGCAAGGAGCCCTCTCAGCCAGAGGCGCTGGCCGAGTGGTGGCAGAAGATCGACGGCTGGCGCGAGGAGCGCGTGGGCAAGCTCTATGAGCCTTCGAAGCCCGCTGAGATGCTCAAGCCCCAGGAGGTCATCGAGGCGCTGTGCCGGGTGACCCGCGGCGAGGCCTTCGTGACCACCGACGTGGGTCAGCACCAGATGTTTGCGGCCCAGTACTACAAGTTCGACAAGCCCAATCGTCTGATTACCTCCGGCGGTCTTGGCACCATGGGCTTCGGCTTTCCGGCGGCCATGGGTATCAAGCAGAATTTTCCCGATGACGACGTGGTCTGCGTGACCGGTGAGGGCAGCTTCCAGATGATGATGCAGGAGCTCTCGACGTGTAAGCAGTACGGTATCGGCCCGAAAATTCTCAATCTCAATAACGCTTCGCTGGGCATGGTGCGCCAGTGGCAGGATCTGAACTACAAGGCTCGTCACGCGAATTCTTACATGGAGTCGCTGCCCGATTTCCATCTGCTGATCGAGGCCTACGGCTTTACCGCGATCACGGTGAATACCATCGATGAGCTGGAGCCGGCTCTCGAGCGCACGTTCGCCAACAAGCACGAGCTGGTGTTTTTAGATGTGAAGGTCGACCCGCACGAGCACGTCTATCCGATGCAGGTGCCCCTGGGCGCCATGCGTGACATGCTGCTTTCCAAGACGGAGCGGACCTGATGCGCCATATCATTTCGATTCTGATGGAAAACGAACCGGGCGCCCTGTCTCGTGTGGTGGGGTTGTTCTCTCAGCGCAACTTCAACATCGAGACGCTGAACGTGGCACCCACCGAGGATGAGACTCTCTCTCGTCTGACCGTGACCACGGTGGGCGACGACCGGGTGATCGAGCAGATCACCAAGCACCTCAACAAGCTGATCGACGTGGTCAAGCTGGTCGACCTCACCGAGGGCAACCACATCGAGCGCGAGCTGATGCTGGTCAAGGTCAAGGCGCTGGGGGCGGCCCGCGACGAGGTGAAGCGCACCGTGGATATCTTTCGCGCTCAGGTCGTCGACGTGACGCCGAGCCTCTACACCGTCCAGATCACCGGGGATGCCGGCAAGCTGGACGCCTTCCTGCAGGCCATGGCGCCGGTGGGTATCCTGGAGGTGGCGCGCACCGGGGTTTCCGGTATCGCCCGCGGCGACAAGGTCCTGTCTCTTTAACCTGGTCGTCTGATAGAACGCAAAGGCCGCCCCCAGGGGCGGCCTTTGACTTTTCGGGCGGGCTTTCAGCGCTCGATGACTTCATCCCACAATGCCCGGATCAGCGGGCTCTTCAGTCGCCGCTCCAGCACGCAGAGGCCCACGTCGTAGTGGGGGAGTTCCGGCTTCACCGGCAGGACGCGCACCCGCTCCTGGAGCGGGCTGTTGTCGAGCACGATCTTGGGCACCACGCCGATGCCGAAGCCCAGACCCACCATGCTGACGATCGCCTCGTGGCCCGCCACCTGGGCGTAGATCCTTGGGGTCACGCCCAGGGCCTTGAACCAGGTGTCGGCGAACTCACGCGACAGGCCCGCCTCGGAGAGGATCATCGGTACCTCGCACCACTGCTCGGTGCTGGGTGACTCCGGTGTAGAGGGCATCCAGGCGGCCGCCTGCTGGGGGGCGATGAATACCAGCGGGGCACGGGTCAGCGACTTGAAGGCCAGCGCCTCGGGGGTTCGCCTCGGGCGGGGAGTGATCGCCATGTCCTCCTCGCCGGCCAGCACTCTGGCCATCGCCTCGGCGGGGTCGCCGGTATGCAGCTTGAGCTCGATGCCGGGGTGATGGATACGGAACTCGCTCAGCAGCGCATAGAGGAAGCTGTAGCTGGCGGTGACCGAGCAGTAGACGCTGATCTCGCCGGTTAGGTGCAGAGCCTCACTCTGCAGCGACAGGCGAAGCTGCTCCCACTGCTCGAGGGCCTCTCGGGCGTAGGCCTGGAAGGTCTCGCCCTGGCGGGTCAGGGCCACGTGGCGATTGTCGCGTTCGAAGAGCTTGGCCCCCAGGTTCTCCTCGAGCTGGCGGATCGAGCGGGAGAGGGTCGAGGGGCTGACGTGGCAGGCTTCGCTGGCGCGGCCGAAGTGCAGGCTGTCCGCCAGGGTCAGGAAGTGTTTGAGGGGGCGCATGTCCATGCCTGGATTATTGCATATTATGGCATGCCATATTGCAAATATCGCGTTTTACGCAATGGCAGGGCTGGCGTATGGTGTCTCCATCGGATGCTGTGAACTCGGCCCCGCACCAGGCTGGGCGGGTGGCCATCAACGCCGACACCCACATCGACCCACGTTCCAGGAGCTTCATCATGCACGTTTATTATGACAAGGATTGCGACCTCTCCCTCATCCAGGGCAAGAAGGTCACCATCGTGGGCTACGGCTCCCAGGGTCACGCCCACGCCAACAACCTCAAGGAGTCCGGCGTCGACGTCACCGTCGCCCTGCGCGAAGGGTCTTCCTCCGCCGCCAAGGCCGAGGCCGCCGGCCTCAAGGTCGCCAGCGTGCCGGAAGCCTGCAAGGCCGCCGACGTGGTCATGATCCTGGCTCCGGACGAGAACCAGAAGGCGATCTACGAGAACGAGGTCGAGCCGAACCTGAAGCAGGGTGCCACTCTGGCCTTTGCCCACGGCTTCAACATCCACTACAACCAGATTGAACCGCGCAAAGACCTGGACGTGATCATGATCGCGCCCAAGGCTCCGGGCCACACGGTGCGCTCCGAGTTCGTCAAGGGCGGCGGCATCCCCGATCTGATCGCCATCCATCAGGACGCCTCCGGTAGCGCCAAGGAGCTCGCGCTCTCCTACGCCGCCGGTGTTGGCGGTGGCCGCAGCGGCATCATCGAGACCACCTTCAAGGACGAGACCGAGACCGACCTGTTCGGCGAGCAGGCCGTGCTGTGTGGCGGTGCCGTGGAGCTGGTCAAGGCCGGCTTCGAGACCCTGACCGAGGCGGGTTACGCGCCCGAGATGGCCTACTTCGAGTGCCTGCACGAGCTCAAGCTGATCGTCGACCTGATGTACGAGGGCGGCATCGCCAACATGAACTACTCCATCTCCAATAACGCGGAGTATGGCGAGTACGTGACGGGCACCGAGGTGATCAACGAGCAGTCTCGCGAGGCAATGCGCAACGCGCTCAAGCGCATCCAGACCGGCGAGTACGCCAAGATGTTCATCCAGGAAGGCAACAGCAACTATCCGTCGATGACCGCGCGCCGCCGCCTGAACGCCGAGCATGAGGTCGAGATCGTAGGGGCCAAGCTGCGTGGCATGATGCCGTGGATTGCCGCCAACCAGCTGGTGGACAAGTCCAAGAACTGATCTTCAAGCGGTTTTCGAAGCAAGCAAAGGGGTGCGGATTTCCGCGCCCCTTTGCGTGTCTTGGGGGCTCGGGCGGCAATGCGCGTGGCGTTGTGGGCGTGCGGCGGGCGTGTAGAATGAATGTACGCCTTCTGGGCGACCCTATTTTGGCAATGGACGATACGCATGAGTCAGGACTCCCGCACAACCGATCATGACCCCGCCCGGCCGGCTGCCGAACCGGCCAGCAAGACTTCCCCCGAGGGGTTGCCTCCTGCCGAGGAGGATCTGGCCGCGGCCTTCGTGCGCGAGACCGAGGTGATCGAGGAGGCCGTGGAAGATGGCAAGAAGGTTCGCCGGAAGGGGATCTATCTGCTGCCCAATCTCTTCACCACCTCGGCCCTCTTCGCCGGCTTCTTCGCGATCGTGGCCGGTATCAACGGCGATTTCACCGCTGCCGCGGTGGCGATCTTCATCGCCATGGTGCTCGACGGCCTGGATGGTCGGGTAGCGCGCATGACTAACACTCAGAGCGCCTTTGGTGCCGAGTACGACAGCCTGTCCGACATGCTCTCCTTCGGGGCGGCGCCGGCGCTGGTGGCCTTTACCTGGATTCTTCAGGACATCGGCAAGACCGGCTGGGTGGTGGCCTTTCTCTATGTGGCCTGTGCCGCGCTGCGACTGGCGCGCTTCAACGTACAGATCGGCAGCATAGACAAAAAGTGGTTCATCGGCCTGCCGAGTCCATCGGCGGCGGCTCTGGTGGCGGCCAGCATCTGGACCTTCCACAGCTTCGATGCCGAGGCCTTCGGCTTCAAGCTGCTGATGCTGGTGATCGTTGCCGCAGCGGGCGTGCTGATGGTCAGCAATATTCGCTACTACAGCTTCAAGGATATCGACCTCAAGGGGCCGGTGCCCTTCGTGGTGCTGCTGGCCATCGTGCTCGGCTTCGTGGTGATATCGATGCAGCCCTCGGTAATGCTGCTGCTGCTGTTCGGTGCCTACGTGGCCTCCGGGCCGGTGATGGCCGTGATGCGCAAGATGAAGCACGCCCCACCGGCCGGCTGAGCCCTCTTCCAGTCGAACGCTGTTATCCCATGCGACTACGCCCGCCCCGTGCGGGCGTAGTCGTTCTACAGCGGCCGTCGTTTACGGCGGCTACAGCCTGCCCTGTGAGCGCCTCTGTCATCTGCGCGTCGCCCTTCTGTCATGCTCCTGACACTTTTTTATCAGGAGGTCTTGCGGGGTGGCGGGGAACGTCGTAAAGTACGCATCCGCTGCGGGCAACGAGCAACGTTGCCGGCGGTGGCAAGTGGAGAAAGTGATTGTTCTGCTT